>NZ_LK995535.1:92113-94881 GCF_900002405.1 Actinomyces succiniciruminis
CGGCCGCCCCGCCGGCGGCACGGTAGCGGCGGTCGCCCCACCACACGGCAACGAACACGCCGGCGAGGATGCACAGGGCGTAGGCACGCAGGGGGAACGGTCCCAGGTACCACACCCCGCGGGCGGGGCTGGGGATGGCGGCCGCGAGCATCGCGGCGGGGCTGAGCAGGGCTACGGGCACTTACGGCGCCTCTCGGTGGGTGGCGGGAAACAATGCCGGGTGGCTGCCGGCGGCAACCAGCTCGGCCACGAACTGTTGGGGGTCGGCGGAGCGGATGACGGCCTCGCCGACCAGTACGACGTCGGCGCCGGCGCGCGCATAGCTCATGACGTCGTGGGGGCCGCGCACGCCGCCGGTGGCGATCCGGGTAATGCCCGCGGGCAGTACCTCGGCGACCCGCTCGAAGCGGGAGCGGTCCACCTTGCGGGTCTCCGGGTCGCGGGCGTCGACGGCGATGAGGCGGGCGCCGGACTGTACGGCGGTGATGGCCTCGGTCCGCGAGTGAGCCTCGACGACGGCCACCATGCCCAGGGAGTGGGTGCGCTCGATCAAGGACTCCAGGATCAGGGGCTGCAGGCGGGCGTCGAGCATGAGCAGGTCGGCGCCGTGGGCGCGGGCCTCATGCACCTGGTAGGGGGTGACCACGACGTCGTTGACCAGCACGGGCACGTCCACGGCGGCGCGCACGGCATCCAGGTCGGCCAGCCGACCGTGGGAGCGGGCGGGCTCGGTGACCACGGAAACGCAGGCGGCCCCGCCGGCGGCGTAGAAGCCGGCCAGAATGGCCACATCCCCGACGCCGGACAGGTCCGCGAAGGTGGCGGTGGCGCGCTTGACCTCGGCTATCACCGAGACGGCTCGGCCCTCACCGTGCAGGGCAGCGACGGCGTCGCGGCAGGCGGGGGCGGCGCGCACGGCCTCCTTTAGCTGCGCCAGCGGGACGCGTCGTTCGCGCTGCGCCACGCAGGCGCGGGCCGTGGCGGCGAGCTCCTCGAAGGTGTTCACCGTCGGTCACCCCCTTACGTTTCTCAACCCTCATGGTTACCGGACGGGGCCGTACAGGCAAATCCGTCCCGGCTGGAGGGACGCTCCCCCACCACCGCGCCCAGGTCCCCGCCGGCCTGGAAGCAGGTGCGCGTACCGGTGTGGCAGGCGGCCCCCACCTGGTCGACTTCAACCAGCAGGGCGTCGCCGTCGCAGTCCAGGGAGACGGCCTTGACGTACTGGTAATGGCCGGAGGTATCGCCCTTGCGCCAGTACTCCTGGCGGGAGCGCGACCAGTAGGTCACGCGTCCCTCACTCAGGGTGCGGCGCAGGGCCTCATCGTTCATCCAGCCCACCATGAGCACCTCGCGGGTGTCGTACTGCTGGACGACGGCGGCCACCAGGCCGTTCGCGTCTCGCTTCAGGCGTGCGGCCAGTTCGGACGGCAGCGGGGAGGGCTCATTGGCCACGGCGTGGGACTCGGTCACGGGTGCCATTGTGACACCCCGCCGGCGGGCTCCGGTGCCGCCGCTCAACGCACGGGGTGGCCGGCGGCGCGCAGCGCCTCCTTGGCCTGCTCGATGGTCATGGTGCCGTAGTGGAAGACGCTGGCGGCCAGCACGGCGTCCGCGCCGTGGTCGGCGGCTGCCGCGAAGTCCTCGGGCCGCCCGGCACCGCCGGAGGCGATCAGCGGAATACGCACCGCCCGGCGCACGTCATCGAGCATCTCCAGGTCGAAGCCGCCGGTGACGCCGTCGGCATCCATGGAGTTCAGCAGGATCTCGCCGGCACCGAGATCGGCCGCGCGGGCCGCCCACTGCACCGCGTCGATGCCGGTGGAGCGAGTGCCGCCGTGAGTGGTGACCTCGTAGCCGGAGGGGGTGCTCACGCCGGGCGGGCAACGGCGGGCGTCCACCGACAGGACCACCACCTGGTTGCCGAAGCGGGAGGCGACCTCCGTCAGCAGCTCGGGACGGGCGATGGCAGCGGTATTGATGCCGACCTTGTCGGCGCCAGCCCGCAGCAGCCGGTCGACGTCGTCCACGCTGCGCACGCCGCCGCCGACGGTCAGCGGCACGAACACCTCCTCGGCGGTGTCGGCCACGACCTGCAGCATGGTGGCGCGCCCCTCGGCTGAGGCCGACACGTCCAGGAAGGTGATCTCGTCGGCGCCCTGGGCGTCGTAGCGGGCGGCGAGCTCCACCGGGTCGCCGGCGTCACGCAGGCCGGTGAAGTTCACGCCCTTGACCACGCGGCCGTCCTTGACGTCCAGGCACGGGATCACACGTACGGCAACACTCATGTCTACTGCTCCTCCTTGCCGGCGGGTGCGGCCGCGGCGGGCTGTGCCGCGCCGGGGCTCGGGGTTACGCGTACCACGCCGTCGGCGGTGGGCGTGGCCTGCGGGCTGGGGGCGGCGGTGGCGTCGGTGAGAGTGCCGTCGGCTACGACGGCGAGTATGTCGATGACCACGGCCAGGGCGTCGTCGCCGGCGGCCTGGTCCGCCGGCAGCACCAGCACGATGCGACTGCCAACGGTGGCATCCACCAGCTGTTGAGCAAGGCCGGACATGGTGTCGGACATGTCGATGATGCCGGGGACGGTGGTAGCGCCGTAGCTGGAGGTGCGCAGGCTGTTGTCGGACCAGTTGGCGAAGGCGTAGCGGGCGACGATGACGTCGCCGGAGTTGATCTGCTGCCCGGTGCCGGCCACCAGCACACTCGCGGCGGCCCGGGTGGGGGCGGCCAGATCCTGCACGGACAGGGAGACGGTGCCGTCGTCG
>NZ_LK995536.1 GCF_900002405.1 Actinomyces succiniciruminis
GCTCACGAACCCACACCCCACAACCACACCCACACACCCCCCAAGACGAGCAACACACACCACACCCACACCACACGACACACACCACAACCGCACGACACACCAGATGGGCGGCCGCTTATAGAAGCGCGCACCACATTCTCGCGGGATCGCCATTGGAGTCGCCCCCAGGTAGGGTTTGATCTCATGGCACGAAGCGCTAAGAGCGCCGGCCGACGAACGAGAAAGAAGGACCATGGCGTACGACAGGCGTGAAGACCGTTCCGGCTCCGGGAACCGCCGCGGTAGGGGTGGAGACCGGCACGGTTTCCGCCGTCGGGATGATGATCAACCGCGCGCGCACCCCGATCAGGGGCGGCGGCACGGGGCCGAGCGCCGGGGATCCGGAACGCAAGATGGTGATGGCCGCTATCGCGGCAACGGGCGTGGCCGCAGGCACGACGATGGTCGCGGGCGCGGATATGGCGGCGGCGCACGTAGGCATGAAGGGGGCTCCCGTCCGCCGCAGCGTTCGCGTGTACCCGAGCCTCGGGTGCCGTCCGATGTGCTTCCACAGAATCTTGAGGCTTCGGCCCGGCGCGAGCTGCGCTCATTGGGACGCGCAAACGCGGAAAACGTGGCTCGCCACCTGGTGATGGTGCAGCGCCTGCTGGACTCCGATCCCGAACTCGCATACCAGCACGCGCGCTACGCGGCATCGCATGCCGGACGCGTGGCGGTGGTGAGGGAGTCAGCGGGTATCGCCGCCTACCTCTCCGGCCATTACAACGAGGCGTTGCGTGAGATCCGTGCCGCCAGGCGGCTTTCCGGTCTGGACCTGCACCGTGCCATCGAGGCCGACTGTGAACGCGCGCTGGGTCGCTACAACCAGGCACTGAAGGTCGCGCAGGAGGCCGACCCCAGGCAACTCGACGATCTCGAGGAGGCTGAACTCGCCATGGTGGTCTCCGGGGTACGCCATGACATGGGGCAGAGCGAGCTTGGACTGGTTGTCATCGAAGAGGCGATCATGATGTTCCGCGGCGACCGCGAAACCCTGCGCCGCCTCCACTCCGTGCGTGCCGATCGGCTCGAGGAACTCGGCCGTGGCGACGAAGCGGCCAAGATCCGCAAGCGCATCGGCATTGGAGAAGAGCGCGAACCAGCCGAAGAGGTCGAGGTCTACGACATCGAGGACGACTACGAAGAGGAGCAGCATGCCGTGACCGTGGCCGACGCTCCGCAAGCAAGCGAGGAGCCGTCCGCCGCCCCGGAGCCATCGGAAACCGCGGAGGTCGCCGAGTCTCGCGAGGCTTCACACGCCGTCGGCGCCTCCGTCGGCGCTGACGACAGCACGGCACGCACGGATCCCGAGGGAGCCGAACCCGAGGCCGACGGCGCGACTGCGGTCGCAGGACCGGCGGAGGACTGATATGGCCGACGCGAAGAGCACTCTCCACGGGGACGCCTCCCAGTTCCTGCTTGGTAGCAGCCAGCCGCTGGCTACCGTCTACGACGTCGCCCTGCTCGACCTGGATGGTGTCTGCTTCGCCGGAGACGCCCGCGTACCTCACGCGGCCGAGGGTGCCAACGGCGCGCGCAACTACGGGATGCAACTGGTGTTCGTCACCAACAACGCCTCCCGTGCCCCGCAGGCCGTGGTTGACAAGCTCGCGCGCAATGACATTACTGCCTTCACCGGCGAGGTCTTCTCCGCCGCCATGGATGCGGCGGCGCTGCTCCACGAGCATCTGCCAGACGGCGCCCCGGTCTTCGTCATCGGCGGCGAGGGATTGCGCCAGGCGCTGACCGACGAGGGCTTTACGGTCGTCGCCTCCGCGGACGACCAGCCCGCTGCCGTCGTACAGGGGTGGGACCCCGCGGTCGATTGGGCCATGATGTCCGAAGGCCTGTACGCCATAACCAACGGCGCCATACACGTCGCCACCAATCTGGATGCCACCCTGCCGACCGAGCGCGGCTTCGCCCTAGGCAACGGCAGCCTGGTTGCGGCGGTGGCCAACGCATCCGGGCACCAACCGCTCGCCGGCGGCAAGCCCTTCCCCGGCATCTACCAACGCGCACTGCGCCGTGCGGGAGGCACCCGGCCGCTCGCAGTCGGGGACCGGCTCAACACCGATCATGTCGGCGCCCGGGCGGCGGACATCCCCGGGCTGCATGTGCTCACGGGCGTCAGCACGGCCCGCGACGTGCTGCTGGCTTCCCCCGAGGAACGGCCGACCTTCTTGCACACCGACCTGCGCGGCCTGCTGCAGCCCCACCCTGACCCCCTCCAGGTCAGCGTCGACGGCGAGACCTGGTGGCAGGTCGGTGACGAGCGATGGCATGTGAACGAGACGGGCATAGAAGGCCAGGTCGCAGGATTCCTTGACGCGGCGTCCGCCACCGTAACCCTCGACGCATACCGCGCGCTCGCCTGCGCGCTCTGGGAATACGCCGACGCCAACGCCGGCCGCACGGATGATGTGAACGTGCCCGAGCTCAGCGTCACCGCCTAACGCACTGAACCACAAACGACCTCTTAGGAACAGTCCGATGACTACCACTCCCAAGCCGGCCCCGCGCCCCGGCCCCATACACGGTCCGGGACCCGCGCCGGAGCTGGACTTGTCGGGTCGACTTGAGGCAGCTGCCGCCCTACCGCTGGCGGAACGCGCCGCCGAACTCGCCGCCATCAATGAGGCACTCGCCTCCCAACTGCACCAGACAGAGAACTAACCCCAGAACCGACACCCAACCACATGGCACGACTGATCCGCATCGATTCCGAGCTGGTTCGGCGAGGGCTCGCCCGCTCACGCACCCACGCCGCCCGGCTCATCGACGACGGTCACGTCACTCTGGACGGCGTGGTGGTGACCAAACCTGCGCGGCAGGTCAACCCCGCACAGGCGATCGAGATCATCGCCCCGGACACAGACGATTACGTCTCCCGGGGCGCCCACAAGCTGGCGGGGGCACTCGACGCACTCACCGAGCGGGGTCTGGCACCGCGCATCAGGGGACGGCGCTGTCTGGATGCCGGCGCCTCCACCGGCGGCTTCACCGACGTGCTGCTGCGACGCGGCGCCGCACATGTCGTCGCCGTCGACGTCGGCTACGGACAACTCGCCTGGGCATTGCGGAACGACCCGCGTGTGAGTGTGCTTGAGCGCACAAATGTACGCACGCTGCGGCCCGAGGTGGTCGCCCCGGCTCCCGAACTCGTCGTCGGCGACCTCTCCTTCATCTCTCTGACCACCGTGCTACCGGCGCTGGTTGCCGCGGCCGCTCCGGACGCGGATCTGCTGCTCATGGTCAAACCCCAGTTCGAGGTCGGCAAACAGCGCCTCGGCCACGGGGGAGTGGTTCGCGACCCCGCCCTGCATGTCGAATCCGTGCTGAGCGTATGCGAATGCGCCCACACTCTGGGCCTGGGCATTGACGCGGTCACCTCCTCGCCGCTGCCCGGGCCCGCCGGAAATGTCGAGTACTTTGTGAACATGCATGCCGGACAGGCCGGCTCACCGACGGACCTGCACGGTCCGGCGCTGGAAGAGGAGGCGCGCCGCGCCGTGGAGGCAGGGCCCGCCGGACACACGCAGCGTCGACGCCGCACGGAAGGAGGCGGAAAATGACCACCGGAATCATTCCCGAGACCGCTCCCCAAGCCACGACCGAAACCCCAACCGAACCAAGTCAGGCCGCCTACACCGAGGCCGCAACTTCACCGGTGGGAGATGCGGCACCGCAGGCCGTTGCGGCAGCCAACCCGACGCCGCAGTCTCAGCCGCGGCTGCGGCGCGTCATGGTCCTCCAGCGCGACCTGAACGACAAACCGGTCCCGCCGCACCGCAAGGCGGCCCCCACCGCCACGGCCGTCGCCCGGGCGGAGGCGGCACTGCGCTCCCACGGCGTCGAGCCCGTCGAGCCCGGATTCGAGGGCGACGTGGACCTGGTCCTGGTGATGGGCGGTGACGGCACCATCCTGCGTGCCAGCGAGGTCGCCCGCGACCGCGACGTGCCCCTACTGGGCATCAACACCGGCCACGTCGGCTTCCTCGCCGAGGCCGATCCGGACGCCGTGGAGCAGGTCGTCGCCGACCTAGTGGCCGGCCGGTACGTAGTCGACACCCGCATGACCATTGACGTGGAGGTACAGGCACCCGATGGCTCGGTCACCCGCGACTGGGCGCTGAACGAGGCGGCCCTGGAGAAGCGGGATCGGGCCCGCATGGTCGAGGTCGCCGTCGGCGTGGACGGGCAGGCCGTGTCCTCCTTCGGCTGCGACGGGCTGGTCATGGCCACGCCCACCGGGTCCACCGCCTACGCCTACTCCGGTGGCGGCCCCGTCATCTGGCCCGAGGTGGAGGCGCTGCTACTGGTACCCCTGTCCGCACATGCCCTGTTCACCCGCCCCCTGGTGGTGGGGCCCGACTCCCGCCTGGAGGTCGTCATCTACCACGCCGGCTTCGGCGGGGCCGAGGTGTGGTGCGACGGGCGCCGTTGCCTGGACGCCCCCACCGGTTCGCGCATCTGCGTCACCCGCGCGCAGCGCCCGGTGCGGCTCGCCCGGCTGAACACCGCCCCCTTCGCCACGCGCCTGGTGCGCAAGTTCGACCTGCCCGTGGAGGGCTGGCGCAGCGCCGACGCGTCCGCCGCACTGCCCGGCCGGGACGGCGACGCGCGGTGATCGAGTCTCTACACATTGAGAACCTCGGGGTGATTGAGCAGGCCGACCTGCTGCTCAGTCCCGGGCTGACCGCCCTGACCGGGGAGACGGGCGCCGGCAAGACCATGGTGCTCACCTCCCTCGGGCTGCTCCTGGGACAGCGTGCCGAGGCGACCAGTGTGCGTACCGGCGCCGATCGAGCCCTGGTAGAGGGTGCCTTCGTGCTGTC
Source organism: Actinomyces succiniciruminis (assembly GCF_900002405.1). Taxonomy (GTDB): domain Bacteria; phylum Actinomycetota; class Actinomycetes; order Actinomycetales; family Actinomycetaceae; genus Actinomyces; species Actinomyces succiniciruminis. Next base: position 4,881 of record NZ_LK995536.1, read on the forward strand.
CCCCGCTTCCCGTGCCGCGTCCCGCGCGGCCGAGGCCGGAGCCGAGCTCGACGACGACCTGCTGCTGGCCTCACGCACCGTACCGGCCTCGGGCCGCTCCCGCGCCCACCTGGGAGGCCGCGCCGTACCCTCAGCGGTCCTGGCCGACGTCGGCGCCCGACTCGTATCCGTACACGGGCAGGCCGATCAACTGCGTCTGCGCTCCGCCTCCGCACAGCGGGCCGCCCTCGACGGCCTGGGCGGACCGGACCACGCCGCCCTGTGCCGTCGCTACGCCGAGGCCTATCGGGCCAGAACCGCCGCCGCCACCGCCCTGGAGCAGTGGCGCGCCGGGGCCGA
>NZ_LK995537.1 GCF_900002405.1 Actinomyces succiniciruminis
TACGCCGGGAGCTGGTTGCCGACGGGAAGGAGGCGGGTGCGTGGTCGGTGTGGTGGGTGCTGTCCGGGGCGGGGGCAAACCCGGCCCCGTCGCGGGCGACTATTGCCAGGCGCATGCGGGCCATGGGGTTGGTGGTCCCGGCGCCACGCAAGCGCCCGCGGGTGTCTTTCAAGCGGTTCACGCGTACCAGCGCCAACGAGCTGTGGCAGCTGGACGGCATCGAGTGGCGCATCCAGGAGCGGCTGGTGACCATCTACCAGGTCATCGATGACTGCTCCAGGGTGTTAGTGGCGCTCAAGGCGGCCTGGGGTGGGGAGACGCATGAGGCCACACGCCAAATCCTGTCCGAGGCGTTCGACTCCTGGGGGCGGCCCGCAGCCGTCCTGACCGACAACGGCAGGGCTTTCAACACTCACCGCACCACCGGTATCGGGCGGACGGAGAGGTGGCTGGCCAGCCTGGGGATCCGTCCGATCAGCGGCGCCATCGGTCACCCACAGACCCAGGGCAAGGTCGAAAGCTCTCACAAGCCCCTCCAGCTGTGGCTGGAAGCGCACCCCTACACCACCCTGGAGGACCTAAACGCCGGACTGGTGCACTTCACCGCCTACTACAACACCGAGCGCCAGCACCAGGGGCTGGGAATATCCATAACCCCCATACGCGTGTGGCACCAGGTCCCCCGGGCCCTGCCCAACCCCTCCCCGATCAACCTTGACGCGCTGTCCGGGCCGGTGCCGCTGAGCCTGCCTCAGGCAGCCAGCACCGACCCGGCCATCACCAGCAGACAGTCCCTGAGCAACGGGAGCGTGACCTACAAGGGCCGGATCATCTACGTCGGTTCCTTCATGGCCGGCCAGACGATCGAGTTCCGCCAGTACCCCACCCGCCTGGACCTTTACGACCAGGCCGGAACACACTTCGCCGCGATCCCCTGGCCCCAGCCCACCCAGGCCCAGACCCACAGCCGGGCCACCATCAACGCTTCCAAACCACCCAACAGAATCATCAGCAGGCCACCCCGCTCACCCCGCTCCCAACCGTCCCAAAACCCATGAGACTCAACCGTCCCAGAAGTCATGAGATCCAACCGTCCCAGAAGTGTGGAGACAGCACAGT
>NZ_LK995538.1 GCF_900002405.1 Actinomyces succiniciruminis
GTGGGTGGTGGCGTGCCTTTTGAAGAATGAGCCTGCGAGTCAGGGCGTGTCGCGAGGTTAACCCGTGTGGGGTAGTCGTAGCGAAAGCGAGTCCGAAATTTGGGCGTTATTAGTGGCGCGTTCTGGACCCGAAGCGGGGTGATCTACCCATGGCCAGGTTGAGGCACGTGTAAGAGCGTGTGGAGGACCGAACCCACCTCGGTTGAAAACGGGGGGGATGAGCTGTGGGTAGGGGTGAAAGGCCAATCAAACTCCGTGATAGCTGGTTCTCCCCGAAATGCATTTAGGTGCAGCGTCGCGTGTTGCCGTGCGGAGGTAGAGCACTGGTTGGTTGAGGGGCCTTACAGGGTTGCTGATGCCAGTCAAACTCCGAATGCCGTATTGGTTCAGCGTGGCAGTGAGACTGCGGGGGATAAGCTTCGTGGTCGAGAGGGAAACAGCCCGGATCGCCGGCTAAGGCCCCTAAGTGTGCGCTAAGTGGGAAAGGATGTGCGGTCGCGGTGACAGCCAGGAGGTTGGCTTAGAAGCAGCCATCCTTGAAAGAGTGCGTAATAGCTCACTGGTCGAGTGGTCGTGCGCCGACAATGTAGCGGGGCTCAAGCGCACCGCCGAAGCCGCGGACCCCGGCCCTGTTTGATTGGGTTGGGGTGGTAGGGGAGCGTCCTGCGTTGGGTGAAGCTCTGGGGTGACCCATGGGTGGACGGCGTGGGAGTGAGAATGCAGGCATGAGTAGCGAGACCGGGGTGGGATTCCCCGGCGCCGTATGACTAAGGGTTCCAGGGGCAGGTTCGTCCTCCCTGGGTGAGTCGGGGCCTAAGGCGAGGCCGACAGGCGTAGTCGATGGATGACGGGTTGATATTCCCGTACCGGTGGAGTACCGCCCATGCTGACGTGCGGGTGCTAACCCACGCCGTTGCCGCTGTTTCCCGTGGTTGGGCTTTCGGGCCTGGCTGTCGGGGGTGGTGGTGTGGTCTGGGGACCGACCGTGCTGGTAGGCAAGCGTGTTTTAACTGGGGTGACGCACAGAGGTAGCCTCGCGGGGCTTATGGCTTGTCCCGTTCAAGCGTGTGGCCTGGTGCCTAGGTAAATCCGGGTGCCGTGCCCCGCCCTGTTGGGTGGGGTTGGGTGAGGCGTGATGGTGACCCCGCCGTTGTGGTGGGGGATAGTAGGGTGATCCTGTGGTGCCTAGAAAAGCCTCGACGTGAGGTGCTTTACCGCCCGTACCCTAAACCGACACAGGTGGTCGGGCAGAGTATGCCCAGGCGTGCGAGTGAATCATGGTTAAGGAACTCGGCAAAATGCCCCCGTAACTTCGGGAGAAGGGGGGCCTGAGCCTTGAAGCCCCATGGCGGGCTAGGGGTGAGGGTCGCAGGGACCAGGGAGGAGCGACTGTTTACTAAAAACACAGGTCCGTGCGAAGCCGTAAGGCGATGTATACGGACTGACGCCTGCCCGGTGCTGGAAGGTTAAGAGGATCCGTCAGTCCCACGTTTTGTGGGGTGAAGCGGTGAGCCTAAGCCCCAGTAAACGGCGGTGGTAACTATAACCATCCTAAGGTAGCGAAATTCCTTGTCGGGTAAGTTCCGACCTGCACGAATGGCGTAACGACTCCTCTACTGTCTCAACCATGAGCTCGGCGAAATTGCATTACGAGTAAAGATGCTCGTTACGCGCAGAAGGACGGAAAGACCCCGGGACCTTTACTGCAGCTTGGTATTGACGTCCGCCATTGTTTGTGCAGGATAGGTGGGAGACTGTGAAGCGGTCGCGCTAGCGGTTGTGGAGTCGTTGTTGGGATACCACTCTGATGGTGGCGTGCGTCTGAACCTGGGCCCGTGATCCGGGTCAGGGACAGTGCCTGGTGGGTAGTTTAACTGGGGCGGTTGCCTCCTAAAGTGTAACGGAGGCGCTCAAAGGTTCTCTCATCCTGGTCGGCAACCAGGTGTTGAGTGCAAGCGCACAAGAGGGCTTGACTGTGAGACTGACGGGTCGAGCAGGCACGAAAGTGGGAGCTAGTGATCCGGCGATCCCGTGTGGGTGGGTCGTCGCTCAACGGATAAAAGGTACCCCGGGGATAACAGGCTGATCCTGCCCAAGAGTCCATATCGACGGCATGGTTTGGCACCTCGATGTCGGCTCGTCGCATCCTGGGGCTGGAGCAGGTCCCAAGGGTTGGGCTGTTCGCCCATTAAAGCGGTACGCGAGCTGGGTTTAGAACGTCGTGAGACAGTTCGGTCCCTATCCTCTGCGCGCGTTGGAGACTTGAGGAGTGCTGTCCCTAGTACGAGAGGACCAGGACGGACGAACCTCTGGTGTGCCAGTTGTACCGCCAGGTGCATGGCTGGTTGGCTACGTTCGGGTCGGGTAACCGCTGAAAGCATCTAAGCGGGAAACCGTCTCCAAGATAAGGTCTCCACCACCATTTGGTGGGTAGGCTCCCAGTTAGACGACTGGGTTGATAGGCCAGGTGTGGAAGCAGGCAGCCCCGTGTGGGGTGAATCCTGTTGTTGAGCTGACTGGTACTAACAATAGCCGACACAACACAACACGCTAGCCTCCCGGGGGTCCCCCGGGTGGTGGTGGTAACGAGCGAAACAACTGTTTTAAGGCATGAAACCGGCAACCACACGCCCCCGGCCCCCGGGTTGGGCGGGGGCGTGTGTGACGGCGGCTTGACGCGTGGGGC
>NZ_LK995539.1:0-14350 GCF_900002405.1 Actinomyces succiniciruminis
CCGCCCGACCTTTGCGGCTGGGAGGAACGGAAGACTGCAAGGAGAACACATGTCGGGTCACTCCAAGTGGGCCACCACCAAGCACAAGAAGGCGGCCATCGACGCCAAGCGCGGCAAGCTCTTCGCCCGCCTGATCAAGAACATTGAAGTCGCCGCCCGCACCGGCGGCGGCGACCCCAACGGCAACCCGACCCTGTACGACGCCATCCAGAAGGCCAAGAAGAACTCGGTCCCGGCGGACAACATCACCCGCGCCGTCAAGCGCGGAAGCGGCGAGGAGGCCGGCGGCGCCGACTGGCAGACCATCATGTACGAGGGCTACGGCCCCGAGGGCGTCGCCTTCCTGGTCGAGTGCCTGACCGACAACCGCAACCGCGCCGCCTCGGATGTGCGCGTCGCCTTCACCCGCACCGGCGGCTCCCTGGCGGACCCCGGCTCGGTGGCCTACAACTTCACCCGCAAGGGCGTGGTCGAGGTCGCCAAGGGCGATGGCGTGGATGAGGACACGATCCTCATGGCCGTGCTCGACGCCGGCGCCGAGGAGGTCGTGGAGGGCGCCGAGTCCTTCGAGATCATCTCCGAGCCCAGCGATCTGGTGGCGGTGCGCAAGGCCGTCACCGACGCCGGCATGGACTACGAGTCCGCCGAGTCCCAGTTCGTCGCCGGCACCACCGTGGCGGTGGACCTTGACGGCGCCCGCAAGGTGATGCGGCTGATCGATGCCCTGGAGGACCTCGACGACGTGCAGAACGTCTACACCTCCGTCGACATCACCCCCGAGGTTGCCGCCCAGCTCGACGCGGACGACGAATAGGCCTCGCCACCTCCAGGCGCAACCATGAGCGAACCGTCCCCGCTGGCCACCGAGCGGGCCCCCGGACGGGGCGGCCGCCGTCGCGGCGCCGTCGCCGAGCAGCGGGTGCTGGGCATCGACCCCGGCATGACCCGCTGCGGGCTGGGCTGCATCGACGTCGACTCGCGGCGCCGCGCCCGCCTGGTGGAGGTCGGGGTGGTGCGTACCCCGGCCTCTGCCAGTCCCGAACTGCGGCTGCTGACGATCGCCGACGCCCTGGACGACTGGATCGCCCGGCTGGCGCCCACCGCCGTCTCCGTCGAGCGCGTCTTCGCCCAGGACAATCTGCGCTCGGTGGTTCCCGTGGCCGAGGTGATCGGGGTGGCGATGGTGGCCGGGGCCCGCGCCGGACTGGAGGTCGCCCAGCACACCCCCAGCGAGGCCAAGGCGGCGGTGACCGGTTCCGGTACCGCCGGCAAGGCCCAGGTGCAGGCAATGGTCCGGCGCATCCTCGGCCTGGATGCCCCGCCCCGCCCCGCCGACGCGGCCGACGCCCTGGCCCAGGCCATCTGCCACGCCTGGCGTGGTGGCGGCACCGGCGTCGACGGCAGCACGGACATGGTCTCCGCGGGCGGTTCGATCCGGGCCTCCGCCCGCACTCCCGCCCAGCAGGCGTGGGCGGCCGCGCAGGCGAGGGCGCGCCGCACCGGCGCCGTCGACCCGCGCCGCCGAACCCGCTAGAGTCGACCCCATGCTGAACAGGTGTTCGACGCCCACATTCCAAGGAGCCCACGCCGCATGATCTCCTCACTGCGCGGAACCGTCCTCGAGGTCTCCCTCGCCGCCGCGACCATCGAGGTCGGCGGCGTCGGCATGTCCTTCCAGGCCACGCCCGCCACCCTGGCCGGGCTGCGCGTCGGCGAGGAGGGCTTCGTCCACACCGAACTGATCGTGCGGGAGGACGCCCTGACCCTGTACGGCTTCGCCGACGCCGACGAACGCCGCTGCTTCCAGGTACTGCTCGGAGCCAAGGGCGTGGGGGCCAAACTCGCGCTGGCGATCCTGGCCGTCCACACGCCCGACGCGCTGCGCCGCGCCGTCGCCGGTGAGGACGTGGCCGCCCTCAAGCGCGTACCGGGCCTGGGGCCCAAGGGCGCCCAGCGGATCATCATCGACGTCGCCGACAAGCTCGGTCCGCCCACGGGTACGGCGCCGGAGCCCGCGCCGACGGCACCCGCCGGCGAACCCAACCCCGACGTCGTCGCCGCCCTGATCCAACTGGGCTGGAACGAGACCGCCGCCACCCGCGCCGTCGTCGCCGTCGAGGCCGCTCACGCGGAAACCGAGCCGGACGCCCCGCTGCCGGTGCCGGAACTGCTACGCGCCGCCCTGCGGCACCTGGGAGGAGGAGCCCGTGGCTGACTACCCAGCCGCCAGTGCCGTCCCGGAAGAGGGCGGCCGCATGGTCGGTGGCGGCGCCGACGACGCCGAACGCGCCGCCGAGGCCGCCCTGCGTCCCAAGCGCCTGGAGGACTTCGTCGGCCAGCAGGTGGTGCGCGGCCAGCTCTCCGTGGTGCTGCGCGCCGCCCTGGCCCGCGGCGCCGTACCCGACCATGTGCTGCTGTCCGGCCCGCCCGGCCTGGGCAAGACCACCCTGGCCATGATCATCGCCAACGAGGTGGACGGCGCCCTGCGCATCACCTCCGGCCCCGCCATCCAGCACGCCGGAGACCTCGCCGCCATCCTGTCCTCCCTGGAGGAGGGGGATGTGCTGTTCATCGACGAGATCCACCGGCTCGCCCGCACCGCCGAGGAGATGCTGTACCTGGCGATGGAGGACTACCGGGTGGACGTGGTGGTCGGCAAGGGCCCGGGTGCGACCTCCATCCCGCTGACCCTGCCGCCCTTCACCGTCGTCGGTGCCACCACCCGCGCCGGTCTACTGCCCGCCCCGCTGCGCGACCGCTTCGGTTTCACCGGCCACCTCGACTACTACGGGCCGGGCGACCTGACCCGCATCGTCACCCGCTCCGCCGACCTGTTGGGAGTGAGCATCGACGCCGACGCCGCCGGCGAGCTGGCCCGCCGCTCCCGCGGCACACCCCGCATCGCCAACCGGCTACTGCGCCGCGTGCAGGACTGGGCGCAGGTGCACGGCACGCCCGGACGGCTGGACTTGGACGCCACCCGCGGCGCGCTGGAGGTGTTCGAGGTCGACGAGCTGGGCCTGGATCGGCTGGACCGGTCGGTGCTGGAGACCCTGTGCACCCGCTTCGCGGGCGTGCCCGTGGGGCTGGCCACGCTGGCCGTGAGCGTGGGGGAGGAGCCGGAGACGATCGAGACGGTTGCCGAGCCCTACCTGTTCCGCGAGGGGCTGCTCGTACGCACTCCGCGCGGCCGCATGGCCACGCCCGCCGCCTACACGCACCTGGGCCTGCGCCCGCCCGAAGACGGCGCCCTATTCACTTAAGCCCCACTTGAATGAGCACCTGAAGGCCGTGCGGAGACGCGGATAAGGGGCGCGTGTCACACCGGCGCACGCCTAACGTCCGGGCAGGCACCGCCCCCGGTGGCCTAGACTCGCACACGCCCGACGCCGAGGCGACGGCGGGATTCCTCACGAACGGAGTCATCACGATGGACCCCATGCTGCTAATGCTGATCATCATGCTGCTGGCCTTCTGGCTCATGTCCAGATTCGCCCGCAAGCAGCAGCAGCGGATGGTGGACGAGCAGAACCGGCGCACCGAGGAAGCACTCGTTCCCGGAACCTGGGTGCGGACCCGCGCCGGTTTCTACGGCACCGTCGTCGAGATCGATGGCGACGTCGTCACCCTGGCCACCCCACTGGGGGACGAGTCACTGTGGAACAAGAGCGCGATCGTCGGCGCCGAGGAACCGCCCTTCGCGTCCGCGGAGGATGAGGATGCGGTTGCAGAGGCAACCGACGCCGTCGACCCCGCAAACCAGGATGCTGCACTAGGCGAAGACGCGGGCGGCGCCGCGGACGAGTCCCCAGAGGAGTCGGCCGACACACAGCCGCAGGCCTGAGACCAACGCGCGCCAACGCCTCGTGACGGCGGTGGCGCCGACCGCCCTTCCCGAGGAGAGGACCCAAGTGTCCACCAAGAAACTCAAGCATCCGGGCCGACGCCTGCTGGCGTTGCTCCTGATCATTGTGCTGGGCTATGTGGCCCTGGCGGTAGGGACGGCCACCGGGCGCACCCAGATGACGCCGGGGCTGGCCCTGGACCTGGAGGGCGGCACCCAGATCATCCTCACGCCCACCACCTCCGACGGCTCGGAGATCACCGACGAGGACATCGACCAGGCCATCGAGATCATCCGCCAGCGCGTGGACGCTACCGGCGTCTCAGAGGCGCAGATCTCCCGCCAGGGCGGCAACAACATCATGGTCTCCCTGCCCGGAACGCCCAGCGAGGACACGCTGGACCTGGTACGCACCTCCGCGGTGCTCTACTTCCGCCCGGTGATCCGAATCCTGCAGGCGAATGCGACCGCCTACGCGGACGCGCAGAATCAGTACGCCGACTCCGTTGCCTCCGCCGCCGCGACCGACGGTGCCACTGAAACGGACGCGGAATCGGACACCGAAGGCACAGACGCCGACGCGGACACAGCATCCGCAGACGCCACGCTCGCCCCGGTCACCGCCGAGGAGATGGCCACCAGCCTGGCGGACGTCGACGGCGATGGCACCATCTCCTCCGATCCGCTGGAGTCCACCAGCGACGACAATTCCTCGGACGCATGGATCTCCGAGCAGCTGATCTACGACGCCTACATGACCGACTGCACCTCCGAGGACTCCCTGTCCGGTGAGGCCCAGGACCCCGACACTGCGGTCATCTCCTGCGCCCGGGATGGCAGCGGCACCATCTACATCCTCGGTCCGGCGGACATCGCCGGCACCAATATCGCCGCGGCCTCCTCCGGTCTGGAGACCACCAGCCAGGGCACCACCACCAACAACTGGGTGGTCAACCTGGAATTCGACTCCGAGGGCAGCGACCTGTTCGCCGAGGTCTCAGAGCGGCTCATCGCCTACCGCGACGCGGCCGCCGCCGCCTCGGACGCCACCTCCACCGATTCCCAGAAGGCCGAGTTCGCGATCGTGCTCGACGGGCTGACGATCATGGCCTCCGGCTTCAACGACTCCGTCACCACCGCCATCACCGACGGTCGCGTGCAGATCTCCGGCAACTTCACCCAGTCCGAGGCGAATACGCTGGCCAACCAGCTGTCCTTCGGCTCCTTGCCGCTGTCCTTCACCGTGCAGTCCGAGCAGCACATCTCCGCCACCCTGGGAACCGAGCAGTTGCGCAACGGACTGATCGCGGGACTGATCGGCTTCGCCCTGATCGTGGTGTACCTGGCCTGGCAGTACCGGGGCCTTGGGGTGGTGGCAGTCGCCTCGCTGCTGGTGGCCGCCGCCGGCACCTACCTGGTGATCGCCCTGCTGAGCTGGCTGATGGGCTACCGCCTGTCACTGGCGGGCGTGGCCGGACTGATCATCGCCATCGGCATCACCATGGACTCCTTCATCGTCTACTTCGAACGCGTGCGCGACGAGGTGCGCAATGGGCGCACGCTGGTGGTGGCCGTGGACGAGGGCTGGCGGCACGCCCGCCGCACGATCATCGTGTCCGACTCGGTGAACCTGCTGGCCGCCGTGGTGCTGTACTTCCTGGCGGTCGGTGGCGTGCAGGGATTCGCCTTCACCCTCGGGGTGACCACCGTCGTCGACCTGGCGGTCATCATCCTGTTCACCCACCCGATGCTGGTGTGGATCCTGCGGTTCCGCTTCTTCGGGGAGGGGCACCGCTGGTCCGGACTGGACCCGGAGCACCTGGGTGCCCGCTCCGGCGCGGTCTACCGGGGCGGGGCAGCGGCGAGTGTGATCAGTGCGGGCGGCTCCCTGGCGCGCCGTCGGGCCGAGGCCCGCCGGGCCAGAGAGCAGGCCGACGCAGTCGAAGCCGAAGACGCGAGCGGAAAGGACGATGAGCAGGCATGAAGTCCCTCGCCCAGCTCGGCAACGAGCTCTACTCCGGCACCACCTCTTTCCCCTTCATCGGCAGGCGCCGCCTGTGGTACGCGATCGCCGGCGTCGTGGTGGCGGCCTCCATCGTGCTGCTGGCCACCGTCGGGCTGACCCCCGGCATCGACTTCCGCGGCGGCTCGGAGGTCACCGTCACCGCGCTGGCCGAGCCCGATGTGGGCCCCGCCAATGATGTCCTGGCCGACCAGGGGCTGTCCTCCGGCGCATCGGTGACCACCGTGGGCTCCTCGTCCGTGCGGGTGCAGACCAACGAACTGAGCAACACCGAGCTGACCGGACTGTCCACCGCCCTGGCGGAGGCATACGACGTCACCGACGCCGACGTATCCGCCACCACCATCGGCCCCACCTGGTCGGCGGACGTTACCAATAAGGGCATCCGCGGCCTGGTCATCTTCTTCGTGCTGGTAGGAGCCCTCATCTGGGCCTACTTCCGCACCTGGAAGATGGCGGTCGCCGCGCTGCTGGCCCTGTGCCACGACATCCTGATCACCGTGGGCGTGTACGCCGCCAGTGGCTTCGAGGTCACTCCGGCAACGATCATCGGTGTGCTGACCATCCTCGGCTACTCCCTGTATGACACGGTGGTCGTCTTCGACAAGGTCCGGGAGAACACCGACGGCTTCGAGACCCAGACCCGCTCCACCTATGGTGAATTGGCCAACCTGGCGGTCAACCAGTCGTTGATCCGCTCCATCAACACCTCCGTGGTCGGCGTGCTGCCGGTGGCCTCCCTGCTGGTGGTGGGCGCGTTCATCCTGGGCGCTGGCACCCTGCGCGATATCGCCCTGACCCTGTTCATCGGCATGATCGCCGGAACCATCTCCTCGCTGTTCCTGGCCACCCCGCTGCTGGTAGACCTGCGCAGCCGCGAGCCGGCCGTCAAGGAGCAGGCGGCCCGGGTCGCTCGCGCCCGCGGGGAGCGCCTGGCCGCCGCCGGAGACGACCCGGAGGCGCTGGCCGCCATTGCCGCCACGCCCGCCGCCGCCCCAGTCATACCCGGACACCATCTCGGAATCTCCGCCCAGCCCAAGAGGAAGAAGAAGCGGTCATGACCATCTCACCCGCCCTCCCGAAGGAACTCACGCAGCTCGTACTGGAAAACCTCCGGGAGATCCCGGACTTCCCCGAGCCCGGCGTGCTGTTCCGCGACATCACTCCGCTGCTGTCCAATGGGGAGGCTTTCGCCAACCTGATCGATGGCCTGGCGGCCCATTACCGGGGCCACATCGACGCCGTCGCCGGACTGGAGTCGCGCGGCTTCATCCTGGCCGCACCACTGGCCGTGCACCTGGGCATCGGCATGGTGATCGTGCGCAAGGCCGGCAAGCTGCCCGGCCCGGTACTGGGTGTGGACTACGAGCTCGAGTACGGCACCGCCCGCATGGAGCTACGGCCCGAGACCGTGGAGGAGGGCTCACGCGTCCTGGTGATCGACGACGTGCTGGCCACCGGGGGGACCGCGGCCGCATCGATCGACCTGCTCGAGCAGGCCGGTGCGAAGGTCGAGTCAATCTGCATGCTGCTGGAGCTGGCCGGGCTGGGCGGACGCGAGAAGCTCGCCGCCCGGGACGTCGACTCCGTCGTCGTCTTCGAATCCGCCTGACCTGCGCCGGGCGGCATAAAACACCGCTGACCCGGCTATGATCCGGGTATGACGACGGACACGCGCAATGGGACCGGTACCGCCGATGAGACGGTGGTGCCGGGGTCGCGCGTGCGCAGCCGCCTGGCCTGGTTCGGGGCGCGCGGCCACTCCACCCCACCGGCCATTGAGCCACTCATGCGGGCGCTGCGCGCCAACCACCCGAAGGCGGACACCAGCCTGATCGTGCGCGCCTACCGGGTCGCGGAGAAGGCGCACGCCGGGCAGATGCGCAAGTCCGGGGAGCCGTACATCACCCACCCGGTGGCCGTGGCCACCATCCTGGCCGAGCTGGGCATGACCCCGCAGACCCTCGCGGCGGCTCTGCTGCATGACACGGTGGAGGACACCGACTACACCCTGGAGCGGCTGCGCGCCGACTTCGGTGACGAGATCGCGCTGCTCGTGGACGGCGTCACCAAACTGGACAAGGTCCAGTACGGGGATGCCGCTCAGGCGGAGACCGTCCGCAAGATGATCGTGGCCATGTCTAAGGACATCCGGGTGCTGGTCATCAAGCTGGGCGACCGGCTGCACAACGCCCGCACCTGGAAGTACGTGCCGGAGGAGACCGCCGCCCGCAAGGCCAAGGAGACCCTGGAGATTTATGCGCCCCTGGCCCACCGGTTGGGGATGAACACCATTAAGTGGGAGCTGGAGGACCGCTCGTTCAAGGCCCTGTACCCCGGCGTGTACGACGAGATCGAGCGGCTGGTGGCCGAGCGCGCTCCCGCCCGCGAGGAGTACCTGCGGCAGGTGCGCCTGCAGATCGAGGAGGACCTGCGGGTCAACAAGATCAAGGGCATCGTCACCGGCCGGCCCAAGCACTATTACTCGATCTACCAGAAGATGATCGTGCGCGGGAAGGACTTCGACGACATCTACGACCTGGTGGCGGTGCGCGTAATCGTGGACACCGTCCAGGACTGCTATGCGGTGCTCGGCGCGCTGCACTCGCGTTGGACCCCCATGTCCGGCCGCTTCAAGGACTATATCGCCGTCCCCAAGTTCAATCTCTACCAGTCGCTGCACACCACTGTGATCGGTCCGGGCCGCAAGCCGGTGGAGATTCAGATCCGCACCCACGAGATGCACCGCATGGCAGAGTACGGGGTGGCGGCGCACTGGAAGTACAAGGAGGATCCCAACGCCACCGGACCCAGCCCCCTGGGGGGCGCTCCCGGCGACTCCGACGCCGGTGAACTCGGCTGGTTGCGGCAACTGGTCGACTGGCAGAAGGAGACACAGGACCCCGCCGAGTTCCTGGACTCCCTGCGCTATGAAATGTCCGGCGGGCAGGTGTACGTGTTCACCCCCAAGGGGGACGTGCTGGCGCTGCCGAGTGAGTCGACGCCCGTTGACTTCGCCTATGCCGTGCACACCGAGGTGGGGCACCGCACCGTGGGCGCCCGCGTCAATGGCCGACTGGTGCCGCTGGACACCAAGCTGGAGAACGGCGACACGGTGGAGGTCTTCACCTCCAAGGCGCAGGGCGCCGGGCCCAGCCGCGACTGGCTGAACTTCGTGGGCTCCACCCGCGCCCGCAACAAGATCAAGTCCTGGTTCTCCAAGGAGCGCCGCGAAGAGGCGATTGAGGACGGCAAGAACGCCATCGCCCGCGCCATGCGCAAGAAGGACCTGCCCATCCAGCGGCTCATGAGCCACGACTCGCTGATGAACGTGGCCGAGACGCTCAACAAGCAGGACATCGACGGCCTTTACGCAGCAGTGGGCGAGGGACATATCTCCGCCCAGCACGTCGTCGACACGCTGGTCGCGTCTGTCGGCGGGGAGGCCGGCGCGGAGGAGACCCTGGCAGAGGGGGTGCTGCCCACCCGGGCGGCGCCTGCCGGGCAGCGGGCCCGCTCCGCCGGTGACCCCGGCGTCGTCGTCGAGGGCATGAACGAGGGTGACGTGCTCGTCAAACTGGCGCGATGCTGCACTCCCATGCCCGGTGATGAGATCGTCGGTTTCGTCACCCGCGGCTCCGGACTGTCGGTACACCGCGCCGACTGCCAGAATGTTGAGCAGCTGCGGCAGCAGCCCGAGCGCATGCTCAAGGTCCACTGGGCCGAGCACGCCCAGAGCGCCTACCTGGTGCAGCTGGAGGTGGAGTCCCTGGACCGTGGCGGCCTGCTGGCGGACATTACCCGCGTCCTGGCCGACAATCACGTCAACATGATCAGCGCCAACGTGAGTACCTCCCGGGACCGGGTGGTGGTGGGCCGGTTTGTGGTCGAGCTGGCCGAGGCCAGCCACCTCGACCACACCCTGGCCTCCCTGCGGCGCATCGACGGCGTGTTCGAGGCGCGGCGGCTGACTTCCTCCACCAACAATCGGCACCAGCACGAGCGCCCGGCTCAGGCCGACGCCTGAACTCCGTCCGGCCCAATCGGCGCGTACAGCTCGTCGATCAGCCGGCGGGCTCGCCGCAGGCCCCGCATGCCGCCGCCGCGGCGGGCCAGCAGCGCCGGCTCCAGGTCACGGCGGGTCAGCCCGGCGCGGCGGGCACGCAGCACCGCATCGACCGCCACCGCGGGTGGTGCAGTGCGCGCCAGGTCCACGACCGCCCGGGTGAGCCCCAGACAGACCACCCCTTCCAGGGCGACGACGTCGGCTGGGGGCGCGGCGCGCACAAGTTCTGGACCCGCGGGTACCGGCCCGCCGGTGTGTACCCACAGGGCGGTGCGCCCGGCCACCACCCGGTTGGCCGGCAGCCGCGGCGCGAGTGCGGCGGCGCGGGCGGCCGGATTGCCGAGCAGGTCCACCGGCACCGCCTGTCCGAGCACGTCCACCAGCACCCGCTCATCCAGACCGTGGCAGCGCAGTAGCGTCAACTCCTGCAGGGGCAGGGCGTCCAGTATCGGCTCGACGGGCCCGTGCATCAGGTGCGCCAGCACCGCCCGGGCGGGCACGGCGCCGGTCCGGGCGCCCGGGGCGAAGTCGACCCGCGGCTCCGGCGACGACGACGGAGCCGGGGGAGTGGAAGGGGCCGTGGGCATGGCCTCATCCTTCCTGGGAGCGGGCGCCCGCACCAGCGCCCGACGGCTGCCTGTGGAAAACCCGCGGGCGGCTAGACTCACGACGCGTTGGCTGGCCGAGCAGGAAGGAAGCGACCATGATCGGGACAACGGAGGGCAGGAACGAGGCGGGGCCGGACGAGGTCCTGACGGATCGGGCGGCGCCCGCCGCCCAGCGGATCGCCGACCTGGCCAAGGTCTCCGGGCGCCCCAGCAAGTCCGTGCTGGTGGAGGACTACGAGCCGCTGCTGAACGCCCTGCGGGCAGGATTGCGTATCTCCGACGTGTACGTGCTCGACTCGACCCGGCCGCCCCGTGAGCTACTGGATGAGTGCGCCCGCCGACGCGTCCCCATCACCGTCATGGCGGCGGCGCTGGCAACGGACCTGTTCCGCTCCGACAAGCGCCCGGAGATCTTCGGCGTGGCCCGCGTACCCGCACCGGTGCAGCCCGAGGACTTACTACAGGCCTCCGGTGACCTGCTGATCCTCGACGGGGTGCGGATCGTCGGGAACATCGGGGCGATCGCCCGCAGCGCCTACGCCTTCGGGGCCGCCGGGATCGTACTGGTGGGTTCCGGACTGGCCTCCATTGCCGACCGGCGCCTGATCCGTGCCAGCCGCGGCTACGTCTTCTCCCTGCCGGTGGCGCTGATGGACTGGCCGCAGGTGCGGGCGCTGGCCACCGACTTCACCCGCGCCGGCGGGCACCTGGCCGCGCTCGACGCCGGGGCGACGGGCTCCCTGGACCGGCTGTCGGCCTGGGAGGGACGACTGGCCCTGATCCTGGGGGCCGAGACCACCGGGCTGACGCCGCAGGCGCGGGCACTCGCGCAGGCGACGGTGAGCATCCCGATGAACCCGGCGGTGGAGTCGCTGAACGTATCCGTCGCCGCCGGCGTACTGCTGCACCGCCGCGCCTGGCGCAACCTGGCCCCGGCTGCCCAGTAGCCGGCACCGAGCCGCAGCCCCGCGATGCGCGGCCCACAGCAAGACGGCTGGCCCCACCCTTGCGTGAGGGTGGGGCCCGCCGTCGTCGTGGCCGAAGGTGCCGTGCGGATCAGGCACGCGTGGTGCGGCGCACCTGATCGAGCCAGGCTCGGCGGGCGGTCAGCGCCGCCTCCGCCTGGGCCTGCGCCTTCGTGTCACCGGACTCCTTCGCGGCGGCAAGGTCGGCCTCCAGCTCGGCGATGGAGTCCTCCAGCTGGCTGGCCAGTCCCTGGGCGCGGGCCTGGGTCTCCGGGTCGGTGCGGCGCCACTCGGCCTGCTCGGCCCGGCGCAGCGCATCCTCGACGGCGCGCATGCGGGCCTCGAGCCGACGCACCGCGTTGCGGGGCACCCGACCGGCCTCGTCCCACGCCTCCTGGATGGGGCGCAGCGCCTTGCGGGCGGCCTTGGGATTCTTGATCGGGAGCAGCGCCTCCGCCTTGGCAGCGAGTTCCTCCTTGACCTTGAGGTTGCCGGCGTATTCGGCGTCGGTGGCCTCATCCTTGGCCCGGCGGGCGTCGTAGAAGACCTGCTGGGCGGCGTGGAACCGCTCCCACAGGGCGTCGTCCTCCTTGCGGGAGGCGCGACCGGCCTTCTTCCACTCGTCCATGAGCTCGCGGTAGCGGGCCGACGTACCGGCCCAGTCCGTGGAGTTGGACAGCTCCTCCGCCCGCTTGATCAGCGCCTCCTTGGCCGCCTTCACCTTGGCCTGCTTGGCGTCAAGCTCACTGAAGTACTGACGGCGGTGGCGGTCGAAGGTGGTGCGGGCGTGGCTGAAGCGCTTCCACAGGGCGTCCTCGGAGGGGCGGTCCAGACGCGGGCCGCGGCGCTGCGCCTCCTTCCACTGTTCCAGCAGGGTGCGCAGCTCCGCGCCGGAGGACTTCCACTGGGTGCGGGCCGGGTCCTGAGCAGCCACGGCCTCGGCGCGCTCAACGATGGCGGTGCGGTCCTTGAGCGCCTGCTCCTTAGCGGCGGCACGCTCGGCGGCGACCGCCTGCCGACGCTCCAGGGCCACCGACTTCAGGGCCGTGAACCGGGCCCGCAGCGCCTCCAGGTCGCCGACGGCGGCCGGCTCCTTGAGGGACTCCTCCAGGCTCTTGATGGTGGAGTCGATCTCCCGCACCGACAGGTGCGGCAGCCGGGCCGCGAACAGGTCGACGTTGGAGTTCAGGTCGAGGTAACGGCGCACGTAGTAGGCCATCGCCTCGGCGATCGGAACGCCGGGGAACTGGCCGACTTCGCGTTCCGAGCCGCCGTCCTGCACATAGACTCGCCCCTCGCCGTCGACCCGGCCCCACTTGGCGGCATCCATGGCGGCCTCGGGGTCGATCTCCGGCTCGGTCGGAGCGGCCGGTTCGGCTGTCTGCCGACCGTCCGCAGGCGGGTTGTCGGCCCGCTCACCGTCGGCTGCGGGCTGGGTCTCGGCCGCCGGCGCGGTGCCCGCCGGCTCGGAGGCACCCGCTTGCGAAGAGGACGCATCGGGCTGTGCCGGCTGCGGCACCGCGTCCTCCTGAGGCTCGGTCTCGGCCGCGCTCTGGGCTGACGGCTCCGCCGAGGCCTCGGCCGGCGCCGACGTCGATGCGGCGGAGGACTGTGCGGGCTGGGGGGCGTCGGTGGTGGTGGCCTGCTCGTCGGCGGCGGGCGCCGTCGGCGTGATTGGGGTAGCAGCCTGCCCGGGTTCGGCCGTCGACTCCACTGCGGGGGTGGTGGACTCGGCCTGGGGCTGTGTCTGCTCGGTCATTGCGCTCCTTCACGGATCTGACGGGGTGGAGCGAGCGGTCCCGCTCCGTTCCGTTCACGTCCGGCACACGGCCGGACGACGACACGCCGCCGGAAGGCGGCAGTTAGACCCGAGCCTACCCGTCGGCAGGGCACGGCGAAACCGTCGCGGAGACGCGTGAATCATCCAGGAGCGGACAAATGGCCGGGGAGGGGTCGGCTAGCATGCCGTCATGCTCATCGAGCGCACTCTTGCCGCAGTCTTCGGATCAAACTGCTACGTCCTGGCCGCTGAGCCGGGTGGGGCCGCCCTGGTTGTGGACCCCGGTGCGGGTGCCGCTCGCGGTGCCATGGCTCTGCTGCGTTCGTACAACCTGACCCTGGGCGCCATCCTGCTCACCCACGGCCACGCCGACCACGTGTGGGACACCCAGCGACTGATCGACACCGCGGTGACCGAGGGGCGCGTGACCACCGGTTTGGCCGGCGCGCCGGACGACCCCACGCGTGTGCCGGTGTATATCCCGCAGCCGGATCTGTACCGCCTGGATGACCCGGACGGTACCACTGGCATCAGCGTGGATGGCCGGACGTTCGCCGACTTGACCGGGACCGAGTGGCTGCGCCCCGCAGATGTGCGTCCTTTCCCGCAGGCCGGCTTCGGTGCCGCCGTCGAGCTGGTACCGGCAGTGGCCTTGCAGGCGGTGCCCGCGCCGGGCCATTCGGAGGGCTCCACGGTGTTCTTCTTCAACGCGCACCTGGGCGACAACCAGCTTTTGTTCGAGGCGGAGGTACTGGACGACCCGGCGAGTATCCCGGAGGAGGACTACCTGGTGGCGCTGTCCGGGGACGTGATCTTCAAGGGCAGTGTGGGGCGCACCGATCTGCCCGGCGGAGACCAGTATCAGATGTGGGCGACACTGCGGCTGCTGGCCAGCGCCGTCAACCCGGCCACGGTGCTGCTGCCCGGCCACGGCGCCGCCACCACCATGGCGCATGAGCACCACGCCAACCCCTACCTGGCCGAGGCCAAGGTCCGGGGCGGCGAGACCGGTGCGTGAGCACCGGTCGGGGCGGGCACGGCGCAAGACACGGCGAGACCGGTGC
>NZ_LK995539.1:14447-36775 GCF_900002405.1 Actinomyces succiniciruminis
CCGGTCGGGGCGGGCACGGCGCAAGACACGGCGAGACCGGTGCGTGAGCGCCGGTCGGGGCGGGCACGGCGCAAGACACGGCGAGACCGGTGCAAGCCCCCGCCGGCTTCGGCGGCGGCGTCGACCGACCGCAGCGGCGTGACACAATGCAGCCCATGACAGCAGCCCAGGTCCGACAGGCACAATCGTCCCTCTCCGGTTTCCCCGAGTGGCTCCCCGCGGCCCGCATCGTCGAGACGCAGTTCATCGACACCCTGCGCCGCACCTTCGAGCTGCATGGATTCAGCGGGATCGAGACCCGCGCCGTTGAGCCGCTGTCGGAGCTGACCCGCAAGGGCGAGACCAGCAAGGAGGTCTACCTGCTCTCCCGCCTCCAGGCGGATCCCGGCGAGGCGGAGGAGACCGACCCGGCCAAGCAGCTCGGCCTCCACTTCGACCTGACCGTGCCCTTCGCCCGCTACGTGCTGGACAACGCCGGCACCCTGCACTTTCCGTTCAAGCGTTACCAGATCCAGAAGGTCTGGCGCGGCGAGCGCCCGCAGGAGGGCCGCTTCCGCGAGTTCGTCCAGGCGGACATCGACGTCGTCGGGGATGGCGCCCTGCCGCTGTACCACGACGTTGAGATGCCGCTGATCATGCACGAGGCGCTGAGCGCGCTGCCGATCCCCGCCGTCACCATCCACGTGTCCAACCGCAAGGTCGCGCAGGGCTTCTACCAGTCGGTCGGTGTCGGCGAGGATCAGCTGGCGGAGGTGCTGCGCGTGGTGGACAAGCTCGACAAGATCGGCGCCGGCCGGGTCGCCACCGAGCTGGTCGACGTCGTGGGCATCACCCCGGAGCAGGCCGACGCGGCCCTGCGGCTGGCGGAGATCACGGGCGCCGACGCCGAGCGGGTGCGTGCCGACGTGCTGGCCGCGCTCAACGGCGCCGCCCCCAGCGAGCTGCTGGTACAGGGCCTGGACGAGCTGTCCGAGCTGCTGCGCTCCGCTGCGCGCCGCCGCCCCGGCGCCATCGTCGCCGACCTCAAGATCGCCCGCGGGTTGGACTACTACACGGGCACCGTCTACGAGTCCTTCATGGCCGGTCACGAGGACCTGGGCTCGGTGTGCTCGGGCGGCCGCTACGACTCCTTGGCCTCCGACGGCAAGCGCACCTTCCCGGGCGTGGGCATCTCGATCGGCCTGTCCCGCCTGCTGGCCAGGGTGATTGGCGCCGGCATGCTGGAGGTGACTCGGGCCGTGCCCACGGCCGTGTTGGTTGCGGTCACCGACGAGGAGCACCGCGGTGTGTCCGACTCCGTCGCCGACGCGCTGCGCTCCCGTGGCATTGCCGCCGACGTGTCCCCGACGGCCGCCAAGTACGGCAAGCAGATCCGCTTCGCCGACAAGCGGGGCATTCCCTACGTGTGGTTCCCCGGCGCCGAAGGCGAGCCCGACTCGGTCAAGGACATCCGCTCCGGCGAGCAGGTGCCCGCCGACGCCGCCACCTGGTTCCCCGCCGACGAGGCCGACCTCGCACCGCGTCTGCGCCCGGTCGGTGCGGCGGCAGGCCAAGCGGGTGAGCAGGGCTGAGTCGTGAGTGCTGACGCGGGGGCCGCGCCGCCTCCTCCGTCCGGCACCGCCGGTATCGGCGGCACCGAGGCCGCCCTGAGCCGCCTGCGGGGCGACCTGTCCGGCCTCAGCCTGCCGTACGCGCTGGCGGGGGCGGACACCGCCGCCCGCACGGCCCGGATCGTGCGCGATCAGCTCGGCGACTACGTCCTGCCGCGACTGAAGGCAATGGACGCGCCCCTGCTAGCCGTGGTCGGCGGCTCCACCGGGGCCGGCAAGTCCGCCCTGGTGTCCTCGCTCGTGCGCCGACGGGTGGCCGTCTCTTCCGCTATCCGCCCGACGACGCGCCGTCCCCTGCTGCTGCACGCCACCGGCGACGACGCCTGGTTCGACGGATCCCGGGTACTCGGATCGCTCGCCCACGTGCGCGTCGCCGAGGGCGCGGAGCCGACGGCGGCGGGCCTGCATACACCGCGCGAGGTCGAGGTTCGCTCCTGTTCGACCCTGCCGGCGGGGCTTGCGCTCCTGGACGCGCCCGACGTGGACTCCGTGGTCGACGAGAACCGGGAGCTCTCCGCCACTCTCCTGGCTGCCGCCGACCTGTGGATCTTCGTTACCACCGCCTCCCGCTACGCCGACGCCGTCGTATGGGAGCACCTGCGGGCCGCCGCCGCGCGTGACGTCGTCACGGCCGTGGTCCTGGACCGCGTGCCCGTCGGCGCCGACGAGGCCGTCGGCAAGGACCTGCGCCGCCGCCTGGACGCCGCCGGCCTGTCCTCCTGCCCGGTTTTCGTAATCCCGGAGACCAGACTCGACCCGGACGGCTTCCTGCCCGACGAATATGTGGCGCCGCTGCGGCATTGGCTCGGCGCACTTGCGGTCGACGCCGCGGCGCGGCGCGACGTGGCCCAACGCACCCTGACCGGGGCACTCGGCTCCGCCCTCGCCGGAATGGACGGCGTGCTGGACGCGGTCCGCGCCCAGGAGGCCGAACGCAGCCGTCTGGCCTACGCCACCGCGACGATCCATGCGGAGGCCCTGGACCGGGTCACCCAGGCGACCGAAGACGGCTCGATGCTGCGCGGCGAGGTGCTTGCCCGCTGGCAGGAACTGGTCGGCACGGGCGAGCTCCTGCGCGGGCTCGAGTCCCAGGTCAGTCGCCTGCGCGACCGCGTTACCGCGGCGGTATTGGGGCGCCCCGCACCCGCCGAGCGCGTCGAGGAGGCCATCGAGTCCTCGCTGACAATGCTGCTCGTGAACGAGGCACAGCGCGCCCGCCTGGAGACGGAACAGACCTGGCGGCGCGCCGGCACCGCCGCCTACCCACTGTCGTGTGCCATCTCCGCGCTGCCGGCGGTGGCGGAGCGCACGCAGCGGGCCGAACAGCTGGTACGGGACTGGCAGGGCGACGTGTTGAACCTGGTCCGTGCGGAAGGAGCGGACAAGCGGCTGACCGCGCGGCTGGTGTCACTGGGAGTCAACGGTACCGGCGTGGCCCTCATGGTGGTCGTCTTCGCCCACACCGGCGGCCTGACGGGCGTGGAGGTCGGGATTGCCGGCGGCGCCGCCGTGGTCGCACAGCGACTGCTGGAGGCCGTCTTCGGCGACCAGGCCATGCGTGACCTTGCCCGCCGCTCTCGTCTAGCCCTCAACGAGCGAGTCGCGGCCTTCCTCCAAGAACAGCAGGCCGTCTTCACCCAGGCGCTGCCGGCTCCCGCACCGCGCCCCGAGCAGCTTGCGGAGCACCTGCAGGAGGTCACCGGCGCCGTCGGGAGGCTGACGGGGGAGGACGCCAAATGAGAATCCGCAAGCCCACCCCGGTCGATGCGGGAGTCGACACCCCTGAGGACCCGCTGGTCATGCTCGCCCGCCTGGTGGAGGCCGGCGACGGGCTCTTGCCCGCGGACCTCCTTGAGGCCGCTCGCGCCCTGCTTGACCGCGCCGGACAGCGCCGACTCATCGCCCCGGGGATCAGTGTGGTCGCGCTCCTGGGGGCGACGGGCTCGGGCAAGTCGAGCCTGTTCAACGCGATCTGCGGAGTCGACGCGGCACCCACCGCGGTTACCCGGCCGACGACGACCCAACCGCTGGCCGCACTGCCCGCCTCACCGGCGCCGGAGGCCGACGGCGCGGCGGGGCGGCTACTGGACTGGCTCGCGGTCGACGCACGGGTGCGGCTGCCCGAGTCCCCGTCGTGGGGCCCGGCCTCCGTCGGGGTGGGGGAGAACACCATTCTCCTGGACCTGCCGGACATCGACTCCGACGTCCGGCAGCACCGGGTGATTGCCGAGCGTCTGGCGGGACTGGTCGACGTGCTGGTGTGGGTCCTGGATCCGGAGAAGTACGCCGACGCCGTCATCCACCACGAGTTCATAGCGCCCATGGCCGCGCACGCCTCCGTATCCGTCGTGGCTCTCAATCAGGTCGACCGCCTGAACGAGGCCGAGCGGACGGCGGCCACCCACGACCTCGCCCGCCTCCTCGCCCGCGAGGGCCTGGAGGGTGTGGATGTCATCGAAGTCAGTGCCCGCAACGGGCAGGGCGTGCAGGAGTTGCGGGCCCGTATCCGTGAAGTCGCCGCCGCCGAGGACGTGAGCCGGGCGCGTCTGGCCGCCGACGCCCGGGCGCTGGCCGTTCGCATCCACAACTGGCTGGAACCCGACTCCACGGCTGCAGCGGGATCCTCCGGTGCCGGCGAGCGTGAGGCCCTCGTGGCCCTTCGGGAGGCGGCCTGCCGTGCAGTGGGCACGGACCGAGTCGCCGATGCGGTCTGCGACTCCATGCGACTGGCGGCGGCAGCCCGCGTGGGCTGGTTGCCGGCGCGCTGGCTCGCACGTCTGCGCAGAGACCCGTTGCGGGCCCTGCACCTGGGAGACGACGTCCACGCCCGCCGGACGTCGTCGGGCTCCGCGGCGCCGCCGGTTCCGCGCACCTCCCTGCCCGCACCCGACGCGGCCGCCGACGCCGCCCTGCGCGCAACCGCCCAAGGCTACATGGCAGCAATGACCGGCCGGCTTCCGACCACCGCCCAGGAGCAGGTGTGCGAGCGCCTGAGCCCGCGGGCGGAGCAGCTCTATGACCGGCTAGACGCCGCCGTCGGGCGTACGGACCTGGAGCAGAACACTCGCCCCCGCTGGTGGGCGTGCGCGAATGCGCTGCAGGTGCTGCTGGCGCTCACGGCGCTGGTTGGTGGGCTTTGGCTCCTGATCCTGCGCATCATGAACCGCTACCTGCTGTTGGCGGCCGACCCGCCCCGCTGGGGACACCTGCCCTGGCCCACCGTGCTGCTGCTCGGTGGCCTTCTGCTCGGCCTGGTACTCGGGCTGATCGGTACGGCCCTGGCGCGGGTCGGCGCCGCACGCCGGCGCGGACGCGTCAACGGGCGCCTGCGCCAAGCGGTGGCCGAGGTCTTAGCAACCACCCTGGTCGAGCCGCTGGATGTGGAGCTTGCTCGCATCGGGGAGGTCCGGGCACTGCTGGACGTCCTGTGCTCAACGCCGGGGCGCCGAGACTCCGGTTCAGGGCCCGACATCGCTGTCGGGCGCAGATGATCCAGAATCGAGCGACTCGGCCGCGCGGGCAAGCGCTTCACCGGCGCCTTCGTACAGGTTGATCACCACGTCGACGCCCGCCGCCCGCATAGAGGCGGCCTCATCGTCATAGCGGGCGATTGCCAGAACCCGGCCCTCGAAATGTGAACGGTCCAGCCAGTCCAGTACATGTACGTTGGCGCCCGGCTCGGACATGGCCAGCACCACCGTGGACACGTGCACGGCCTCCAGCCGCTCCCAGAACTGCTGGTCGGTGGCGTCCGCCTCCAGCACGTTGAAGCCCTGGCGCGTCAGTTCCTCCACCTTCGTAGCGTCGTTGTCGATGCCGAGCACGCCCGACTCGCCGTCGGCGTAAAGCCTGGTGTACGTGGAGCGTCCCGCCCGTCCCATGCCGAAGACGACGGTGCACACGCCGTCGAGCCGTAGCGGCTGCTCGTCGGGGTGCAGCGTGCTGGCCGGGCGGTGGGGGAGCAGCCCGGACAGCCAGCGCACCAGCGAGACCGGCTTGTGGTTGACCAGTGCGGACACCACGAAGGACAGTGCCAGGGCCAGGGAGACGGCGGCCGGCCATTGCGCGCCGAGTAACCCGTGGTCGGTGGCGGCGCCCACCACGATGAGCGCGAACTCGCTGTAGGCCGTAAGCGCCAGGCCGGTTAGCACCGAGGTGCGTCGCCGCATACCCAGCGCGCGCACCACCAGCGTGTAGACCAGCGAGCGCACCGGCAGCAGGAGCAGCAGGACGCCCGCGAACTCGAAGGCGGCCGTGTCGGGGACCCCGTCCAGGCCGATGGTCAGGAAGAACCCCACCAGCAGGATCTCCTTGATGGTGAACAGGGCGCTGGACAGCTCCTTCGCGGCCGGGTGTGACGCCAGCAGCGCGCCCATGATCAGCGCGCCCAGATCCCCGTCGATACCGACCAGGTCGAAGAGCAGGTAGCCGGGCAGCAGGGCCATCGACATGCCGAAGAGGGCGCGCATCTCCCGGTGATCGATGCGGTCGAGCACCTTGCCGAACAGTCGGGATGCCGGCCACAGCAACACCAGGGCGGCGGCCCAGGGACTGGGCAGCCGGCCGGAGGCGATCGTCATGTACGCCACCGCGGCAATGTCCTGGAGCACCAGCACGCCGATGGCGATCCGCCCGTACAGGGAACCGGCGTCGTCGCGGTCCTCGAGGAGTTTGACCACCACGACTGTCGAGGAGAAGGACAGGGCGAAGCCGACGGCGGCGATACCGCCCGGCGTGGTGGCGCCGAGGTTCAGGCCCAGGGCCAGCAGCGCGGCCACTACGGCCGCGCTCAGGACGGTCAGCACCGTCATGACGATGACGGCCGTGCCAGCGACCTCCTTGCGACGCAGCACGCGCAGGTCGAGCTTGAGCCCGATCGTGAACAGCAGCACCGCCACGCCGAGGTCGCCCAGGACCTCAACGAACTCCAGGTTCGGCAGCGGCGAGGAGCCCAGCACGAAGCCGGCGGCGAGGAACCCGACCAGGGGAGGCAGGCGCAGCAGGGTCGCGGCGAAGCCGAACACCACCACCGCGAGCAGATACACGGCAGGGATCATGCGTTCTCCTCCCCACGGTCGGGTTCCGGGCCGGGGGCGTCACCGCCCGTCGCGATTACCGCGGAATCCGCCCTTGCGACCGTTGTTCCAGCCGCGGTTGCCCCAGCGGCCGTTCCTGTCGTTACGACGGTCATCGCGGTCGTAGCGCCGCTTGAATCCGCCACGGTCGTAACGTCCCGAGCCGCGGTCGTTGTTCCGCCCGTGGAAGCCACCACCCGAGCGGCCGCCGCGGTCCTCGTCCCAGCCGGAGCCCGGCCCCTCGTCCACGCGGATGCGCAGCTCCCGGCCGGCGAAGGTGGCGTGCCGCATACGCTCCAACTGCTCCTCGCTCAGCGGCGTGTGAATCTCCACCAGGGAGAAGGACTGCAGGATGTCGATCTTGCCGATGTCGGAGCCGGAGATGGCGCCCTCGTTGGCCAGCGCCCCGACGATCGCGCCGGGCAGCACGCGGTCGCGGTGGCCGACCTCGATGCGGTAGACGGTGCCGGAGCCCTCGTCGTGATAGCGGCGGCCCCCGCGGCTGGCGCCGGGCTTGCCCTCGATGCGGTCCCCCCGGCGGCCACGGCGGTCGCCCTCGAAGGAGGCGGAGACGAAGGTGCCGTCGTCGTCCAGGCGCTCCTCGCGGTTCCCGCGGCGCGGGCGCTCGCCGTCGTCACGACGGCGCGGCCCCTCGTCGCCGACGGCGAGGGCCAGCAGCGTGGCGGCCAGCTCGTCGGCGTCGATTCCGAGCTCCTCGCTCTTGGCGGCCACCAGCCGGGCATACATGTCCAGGCGGCCGCGCTCGTGCCGAGCGGCGGCCCGGTCCAGCAGCTTGCCGGCCCGGTGCTCGGACACGTCCGCGGGGGAGGGCAGCGTGATCTCCTCCAGGCGCGCGCCGGTTAGGCGCTCAATTTGGCGGAGCTTGCCCTTCTCCTTGGGGGTCAGGAAGGTGACGGCCTCACCGTGGCGGCCGGCCCGGCCGGTGCGGCCGATGCGGTGCACGTAGGCCTCGGCCTCGCGGGGCACGTCGAAGTTGACGACCAGGCCGATGCGGTCCACGTCCAGTCCGCGGGCGGCGACGTCGGTGGCCACCAGCACGTCGAGGGTGCCGGTGCGCAGGCGCTCAACCAGCCGCTCGCGCTCGCGCTGGGGCACGTCGCCGGAGATGGCGGCGGCCTGAATGCCGCGGCCGGCCAGCTCGATGGCCACGTCCTCGGCGGTGGACTTGGTGCGCACGAATACGAGGGCGGCCTCGGCCTCGGTGACCGCCAGCACGCGTGCGGCCGCCCCGATCTTGTGGCGGAAGGGCACGACCGCGTAGGTCTGGTGGACGGTGTCCACGGTGGAGGCCTGGCGGGAGACCTCCACGCGCACCGGGTCGTCCAGGTGCTGGCGGGCGACCGCCTGGATGGCGGGCGGCATGGTCGCGGAGAACAGGGCGGTGCGGCGCTCGGCCGGAATGGTGGCGGCGATCGTCTCCACGTCCTCGGCGAAGCCCATGCGCAGCATCTCGTCGGCCTCGTCCAGGACGAAGTACTTCACCTCATCCAGGGTCAGAGCGCCCTTCTCGATCAGGTCGATGATGCGCCCGGGCGTGCCCACGACTACTTGGGCGCCGTCCCTGAGCGCCCCGATCTGGGGACCGTAGGGGGCGCCGCCGTAGACGGCTACCACGTCGAGCCCGCGGGAGCGGGCGGCCATGTCGGTGATCGCCTCGGCGCTCTGGAGGGCCAACTCACGGGTGGGTGCGAGCACCAGGGCCTGCACCGCCCCGTCGTGGGCGTCGACGGCGTCCAGCAGCGGCAGCCCGAAGGCGGCCGTCTTACCGGTGCCGGTCTGGGCAATACCGACGACGTCGCGGCCGGACAGCAGAACGGGGATCGCCTCGCGCTGGATGGGTGTGGGGGTGGTGTAGCCCATGTCCTTTACGGCCTTGAGCAGGTCGGCGGGCAGGCCCAGGTCGTCGAAGGTGATGTCCTCGGGTGTACGGGCAGGCTCGTCCTGCTCTTCCTCGTCCTGTGCGTCCTCGACGAAGGGGGCGTGACCGTCGATGTCCTCCTCGTCGTCGGCGACGTCGTCCCCGTCGTCGACCTCATCGGACTCGTCGATGTCGGAGTCGGGGTCCTCGGGATCGGACTCGGGCAGGTTCAGGTCGAAGTCGTCGGCTTCGTCCTCGTCCTCCAGGCCCTCGGGGTCCTCCGGTGAGTCGGAGGATGCGGGTGTGTCGAAGGATGCGGCGGACTGCGATGAGTCGGGGGTGGAGTGGGGCGCGGCTACCTGGTCGTCGGCGTCGGCGGGGGCGCTTGGAGTGGCGCCGCCGATTTCGGCACTGAACAGGTCGTCGATGCCGAGGGCGGAGCCGAGGGCGTTGTCGTCGGAGGCGCTGAAGGGCGCAGTTGCCCCAGTCGGGGTGGCTGTCATCGTCTTTTTCCCGTATCTGGTTCCGCTTGGGGAACCGGTCGCGGAGTGTGGGGGAGACCGGGCGGCCTCCGCTCTTGCCGCGCCGCACCCACCACACTCGCCCAGCACCCGCGTGGAATTGCCGGCGGGGACTTACGGGCTTCACGTACTAACTCACGGGATCACGCTCGGTGCCGCGCAATTGGGGCGGCAGAACGAGCCGCGAACGGGGCTCACAGCACGGATCACTCCTGCGCCCTAGCTTACGGACGTCTGGTAACGATTTGAGGATTCCCCGCCGCTGCGCGCATCAGGTCACACGTGACTCCGGTCTCGCCGCGTGGCGCCGTGGGGAGCCGAGGCGAATCGGAGCGACCGGGTGAATCCGCCCACGCTCCCGGCATTTCAGTATCGCGCAAGCAAATTGGGCGATACTATCGAAACGCGTTGGGGTAGCCCTCAGCACTTCTTCCGAGCTCCCGAGGGGCCTGCATGTCAGGGTTCCCAGGCTGCCCGGGGGCAAATGCGGGCTACGTCCCGTCGACGCCGTGACGGCAATTGTGCCGTCGCGGTTCCGACCAGACCAAGGCCAACAGACGAGTTCCGAATAGATGACCCATCTCCCGCGCCACACCAAGTCAGCCCGCGCGACCCACAGACCAGCGCTGCGGGTCGCGCTTACGGTGCCGGCTGCGCTCGGAATGATCCTGGCAACCTCCGTTGGCGCCGGCGCCGCGGTAGCCGTCGACCACTGGCAGCCGGCCGAGCCCCAGGACGGGCCCGCCACGGTGGCCGCGAGTGTCCCCGCCGCAATCGGCACCGAGGCCGCCGACGCGCACGGCGAAATGGCCTCCCCCACTCCCACGCCGGCGGCCTTGGCCAATCCCGCGGCGACCACGACGCCGCAGCGCGCCGCCGGAATGACCGTGACCGTGCGCAACCCCGGCGCCGGCTATGTTTCGTCCTCCAGCACCGACCGGCCGGTCCTGGTGTTCTCCGGCTGGCAGGATGCCCAGGGGCAACCGCTCGGCAGTGCTGGCAGTGTGTCGGTCCCCGTACAGGTGCGCTTGGTGAGCGCGCTCGGCTCGGCACAGTCGGCCACCATCTACCCCGTGTTCACCAATGGGCGCTCGGACTACGCCCTGCCCCTGTGGCCCTTCACCCAGGCCATGGACCCACATGTGGACACCTTCACCATGCAGTGGCGCCGGGCGGCCGATCAAGACTGGCAGAGCATTGATACCTTCACCGTGGACGTACGCCTGCCCGAGGCCGCGCCGGACTCCACCCTCGACTACTCCGACGGCACGCTAACCGGTACGGGCTGGACCTTCGGGCGCAGCACCAACATCGGCGGCGCCTTCAAGGTCGCACTGGACGTCACCGACCCCGACGGGCATACCGATTCGGTGACCGTGCTCGCCAAGTTCTTCGGCAGACAATTCACGGTCTCGGCGGCAGCCCTGGCTGCCGCGGGCGTAACTGTGGGCGACGGGTACACGATCTCCGCCACGCCCGCCGGCGGAGCCGCACCCATCGTCGCGCACGTCTCCGACTCGGGTAGCGGCGAGCCGACCACCCAGCCCACTGCAGCTCCGAGCGCAGAGCCAACCACCGCGCCCAGCGTCGAACCCACCGTTGAGCCCTCACCGGCTCCCTCCCAGGCGCCTTCGCCGCAGCCGAGTGCCTCACCCGCCGCGGAGCCGACGGCTGCGCCGAGCACCGCACCCGCCGTAGAACCAACCGCCCAGGCATCGGCCGAGCCGACCACTTCCGCTGTCCCAACTCCAGGGGCGGCGACGGTACCCACTGCGGCTGCAGTTGAGCCGACTCCGGCGGCCACACCGGCCCCCACTCCGCGGGCCTCCGCGACCGCTACCGCGGCGGAGCATCCGGGCGCCCAGGCCACGGGCACGCCTTCGAGCGCCGGCTCGGCGTCCACGGCAAATCCCGGCTCCGGGTTTGAAGTCCTGAACGAGGGCATCGACGTCGACCCGTTGATCGTGCAGGAATCCTCCGCCACCGGCGTACCGGCGCCGGGGCCGGGTGCCGCCGCCGTTGAGGCCGGCGCATCTGTTGACGCGGTGGCGGAACCCGCGGCGACCGACGCGACCGTACGACCGAGCATCGCCCCGGCCTCCCCCGTGCGGAACCCCGATGAACTGGGACCCGCCAACGCCGGCTCCCTGTCGGGCACTCGTGAAGGCACCACCATCACCCTGTTCTTCCCGTCGGCGAAGGTTGAGGAGGGCGACTGGGTGGCCGTATTCGTCTACCCCGGCGCCACCACCGCCGGGTGGGTCCAGGTTGACGCCGACAATTCCGTGTCGCTGGACATCTCCACGCTGGATCCGGGCAGTTACAAGATCGCCGTAGGCGACCGCGATTCCCAACTGCTGGGCTGGGCCCAGCTGGAAATCACCGAACCCGCAGGCGAGGAGGGCGGCGAACCCGCCGGCGTAACCCTGCTCGCGGGCGAGGACCTGACCGATCACAGTGCGCTGGGCGCCGACGGGTGGAAACTCGCCGGTGCAGCGGGACTGCTCGTGATCGGTGCGGCCTCATTCATACTGCTCGCGGTTCCCACGCTCGGCGGCGCAAAGACACGAGTCCGCGGCAGATAACATGTATGCTCGTTACAGTCGGGTAACGGGAGGAGGGACCGTGCCACGCGCATGGTTGCAGACGCTGGTGGTGCTGCTAGCCACAGCGCTCGTTCTGCTGCCCTCCGTCGGTGCACAGGCCGACACACTCACGGGCGATTCAACCACCGGTACCGCCTCCACCGTGAGTCCGTCCACCATCGCCGTCGGCGGCACCTTGAGCTACACGCTTTCGGGCTTCCCCCAGGGCGCCGAAGTCGCGATCCTCATCGACGACGCCGACCTCGGCCCGGGCGGCCAGTCCGGTGTGCTCGGCGAGTTGACCGTCGGCGAAGACGGCACCTACGCCGGCGCGGTCGAGTTGCCCGCCGATGTGGCCAAGGGCGCCCACTGGCTGCGCTTCAAAGTGACGGCGGGCAAGGATATTCCGACCAACGCCGTGCGCACCCTGGACTACACCAACAAGAGCCCCTACTTCACCGTCGCGGACGTCACCATCATCGGCGGGGGAGCCGCCACGGTGCCCTCCAAGCCAACGCCCACCGCCGTCGCCACCCCCTCGGTCGGGCCCACACCCACCGCGACCACCACCGCTCCCGCCCTCGCCGCCCACGGCGATGCGGGCGACAGCGGCGCCGCAAGGACCGGCTGGGCCTCGGTCTCACTGCCGGTGGTAACCACCGTGCTGCTCGCGCTGGCGGCGGTGCTGCTGGTATTGAGCGTGATCATGCTGATCGAGCGCCGTCGCCTGCTCGCCTACGAGCGCGAGCTCGAATACGCGGCCAGGCGCTGAATGCGCCGGGCGCCCGGCGTAGTATCGCCGCCGGCGCCCGCCCGTCTCGCGGTGCGCCCCGCCGGACGCCGGCTCAGCGTCCCCAACGGAAGGAAAACAGCACCGTGATGCGAACCCGTGATGCAGGTACCCTGCGCGCAGCCGACATCGGCGAAGTCGTCACCCTCGCCGGATGGGTGGATCGCCGCCGTGACCACGGCGGCGTCGCCTTCATTGATCTGCGTGATGCCTCCGGCATCGCCCAGGTTGTCATCCGGGAGGAGATCGCCCACGACCTGCGCGCCGAGTACGTGCTCCAGGTGACCGGTGAGGTCTCCGCACGCCCCGAGGGCAATGCCAACCCCAACCTGCCCACCGGGGAGATTGAGGTCGTCGTCTCCGACGTCGAGATCCTCAACCCCGCGGCGGCGCTGCCCTTCCAGGTCTCCGACCACGCCGAGGACTCGGGCCAGGTGGGGGAGGAGACCCGCCTGAAGTACCGCTACCTCGATCTGCGCCGCACCCCGATGCAGCACGCCATGCGGCTGCGCGCCAAGGTGTCTCAGGCCGCCCGGCGCGTGCTGGACGGCCACAACTTCGTAGAGATCGAGACGCCCACGCTGACCCGCTCCACCCCGGAGGGGGCCCGCGACTTCCTGGTGCCCGCGCGCCTGGCGCCGGGGTCCTGGTACGCCCTGCCGCAGAGCCCCCAGCTGTTCAAGCAGCTGCTCATGGTGGCCGGCATGGAGCGCTACTACCAGATCGCCCGCTGCTACCGCGATGAGGACTTCCGCGCCGACCGCCAGCCGGAGTTCACCCAGCTCGACGTCGAGATGAGCTTCGTGGACCAGGAGGACGTCATCGCCGTAGCCGAGGACATCCTGAAGGAAGTCTGGGCACTGATCGACTACGAACTGCCCACTCCGATTCCGCGCATGACCTATCACGACGCCATGGAGCGCTACGGCACCGACAAGCCGGACCTGCGCTTCGGACTCGAGCTGGTGGACCTGACCGAGTTCTTCAAGGACACCACCTTCCGGGTCTTCCAGAACCCCTACGTCGGCGCCGTGGTCATGCCTGGTGGGGCCTCGCAATCCCGTCGCACCTTCGACGCCTGGCAGGAGTGGGCCCGCCAGCGCGGAGCCCGCGGCCTGGCCTACGTCACGGTCGCCGAGGACGGCACCCTCGGCGGGCCGGTCGCCAAGAACATCACCGACGCCGAGCGTGCCGGCCTCGCGCAGGCCGCCGGGGCCAAGCCGGGCGACTGCATCTTCTTCGCCGCCGGCACCGTGGACGCCTCCCGGGCCCTGCTGGGCGCCGCGCGCCTGGAGATCGGCAAGCGCTGCGGCCTGATCGACGACGATGCCTGGTCCTTCGTGTGGGTGGTGGATGCACCCCTGTTCAAGCCGTCGGCCGAGGCCAAGGCCGAAGGCGACGTGGCCCTGGGCAAGTCCGCCTGGACGGCCGTCCACCACGCGTTCACCTCGCCCAAGCCGGAGTGCCTGGACACCTTCGACACCGACCCCGGTTCGGCGCTCGCCTACGCCTACGACATCGTGTGCAACGGCAACGAGATCGGTGGTGGCTCCATTCGTATCCACCGCCGCGATGTGCAGGAGCGCGTCTTCAAGGTAATGGGGATCGGGCCGGAGGAGGCGCAGGAGAAGTTCGGCTTCCTGCTGGACGCCTTCAAGTTCGGCGCCCCGCCGCATGGCGGCATCGCCTTCGGCTGGGACCGCATCGTGTCCCTGCTGACCCACGCGGACTCCATCCGCGACGTGATCGCCTTCCCGAAGTCCGGCGGCGGCTACGACCCGCTCACCGATGCGCCCGCGCCGATCACGCCCGAGCAGCGCAAGGAGGCCGGCGTCGACGCCGTCCCCGAGCAGGAGGACTGACCGGAGCGGCCGCGGGCCGGTATTCGAGTGAGACGGCGGGCGGGGCCTATTGGTCCCGCCCGCCGCTTACCGTTTGGACTATGCCCGCCGGCCGGTCAGCAGTCCCCAGACGATGACGACGCCGCTGGCGACCAGTTGCACGCCCAGTAGCCGCGGCGTCGCCGGCACTCCCAGGGCCAGCAGTGCGGTCGGCAGCCCGGCGATGGCGGCGGCGTCCGGGCCGGATACCAGCATCTCCACCGCACCCGGCGGCAGGGAGCCGACCGGGGAGGCGACCAGCCCCAGTGAGAAGTCCGGGGTGGGCCGGAACCCGGAGCGCAGCGCCGCCCCGCCCCACCCACAGCCTGCCGCCACCACCAGGCCCACGGCCGCCCACGCCTGCCCGGCCGAATCCGGAGCTCGTCCGGAGGTGAACAGCTGCGCGGCAACCACCGCGGCGGTCCAGGCGATCATGATCGCGGCCGGCAGCAGCAGGTGCCCGCACCGCACCCGGACCGGCCCTGCCGGCCAGGAGGCGTCCGCCCCGCCGTCGAACCAAGCGCGCCGAGCGGGCTCTGCGAGCGCCAAGACTGCGAGCCAACCGCCGACCAGGTGAAACACGACGGCGCCGATCGCACCCACGCCGCTGGAGAACAGGGGGAACACCGCGACGATCCCGCCCGCCAGCAGCTGCAGGGCCCGCCGCGGCTGACGCCACAGCAGGAGGCAGTCCGCCTGAGCCACCCCCAGCAGCGGGCGCAGTCCCGGAGGCAGTCGGAGGGCGAGGCGGGCGAGCGGCAGAGGGGAGGAGACCGCTGGACGTCGCACCGGGGCCGACAGCAGGCGTCCCAGCGCGCGAGTGTCCAGAGACAGCAGGGATACCTGTACCCCCAGATTGCGGGCGGCCACCTCCAGCAGATGCGCATCCGGGATGTCGACCAGGCGAACGCGCAATCTCCACCACCAGAGCGCAGTCGCCAGGCCCGCCACGAGTCCGAGGGACACGAGCAGGCCTCCGGCCACCCGGCTGGGCGAGGGGGCCCCGAACGCTCCGGCACTCAGCGCGATCACCGACGCGCCCAGAGGCGTCGCCCTGACCGCGGGGAGGCCGGCGTCAACCACCTGGGCGTGCACCAGCGCCACGAGCAGCAGCGCCCCGGCGGCGCCCCCGAACAGGACCATCCCGGTCGCCGCTGTCGCGCCGGCGCCCGCCATCACCGCCAGCAGGAGCCCGGCGCCACCACCGGCCGCGACCGCCACCGCCGCCTCCGCCCACGCCACCGGTTCCAGCAGGCCGGACCGGTCTCCGGGCATGTTCAGCCACCAAGCCGCCTCATAGGGGCGCAGAAACAGTGGTCCCAGTCGCCGCAGCGGCTCAACGACCAGCCCCGCCAACAGGAGCAACAGCACCAGCACCGCCCACGTCGGATCCATGCCGACGGTCCCGCTAATCGGCGTCGTCGTCCCGGTTCCGAGTCGTCCAAGGTAGGGCGCCGCCAGGGCGGCCAGGATTGCGGCCGCCAGGACGGCGTCATAGATGTCGCCAAGCAGTGCCCAGGGGCTGCGGGTGCGGGCGGTATGCGCACGCACCCAGCGACGCAGCTCCCTCCCCGGAGGCGGTTTGGAGGCGTGGCGATCGGGCGGGCTCACAGTGTGCCCTCGGTGATGGCGCGCACCCCGTCGGAAACGCTGAGCAGGCGGGTGCCTGTACCCACCAGCAGCACCCCGGTTGCAGCCGTGCGCACGAACTCGGCGTCGTGGCAGGCGAGCAGTACCCCGATTCCCGCTTCACGTTCGGCCACCACGCGGCGGGCGAGGGCCCGGCGGGTGACGTGGTCCAGGCGCTGCTCCGGCTCGTCCAGTACCAGCAGACGGCGCGGCCGGGCCAGCACCGCGGCCAGGGCCAAGCGGCGCCGCTGCCCCGAGGACAGCTCATCGGGCAGAGCATCCGCCAGTTCCGCCAGGTCGAACTCATCCAGGAGTTCGGCGGCGGTGCGCTCCGCTGCGGGGGTGGAGTGCCCGTAACAGACCAGGGCGAGATGCTCGGCCACGGTCAGGGTGGGAAAGAAGGACTCCTCGCCCAGGTCGCGGGCCACGGCCCGGCGCTGTCCGGCCGAGCGCGGGTCGGGGACGCGCCCCAGCAGTGTGACCTCGCCGTCGACGGGTGGCAGCAGGCCGAGACAGGTGCGCAGCAGGGTGGACTTGCCGGCGCCATTGACACCGACCAGCGCCAGGACCTCACCGGGGCGGAGGGTGAAGGTCGCCGGAGCGCACACCGCGTGTTCGCCATATCCGACGCTCAGGTCACGGGCGGCAACCAACGCCTGGCCGCTCACGGCGGGTGCGGGTGTCCTGGGCATCGTGGTCCTCCTCGACCCTAGCGGTTGCCCTCGATGCTACCGGCCCTACGCCGGGTCGTAGAAGAGGGCCGACCCCCTTGCCGGTGCAAAACGCACCCCAAGGTCGTAAAACGCGCGGTTGGCAGCGGTCCGGCCATTCGCGCTGGCGGTCGGGAGGTGCGCCGCCGCGCAGGTCAAAAAAGTACCGGCGCTCGGCATCGGCGCCGGAAGACCGCCGTGCGCGCCCGGGGCGATGCTTTAGCCAGCAACCGCGGAATGAGCCGCGGCACCAACACGACGGAGTGGAACCCATGCGCCTTGCACCCCCGAAGATCCTGATCCCCGGGCTCATCGCCATCGCCATCTTCATGACCGGCGACGGCTTCGAGCTGACCTTCTTATCCAAGTACCTTGTCTCCCTCGGCTTCGCCGCGACCCAGGCGTCAACGGTCATCACCGCCTACGGCCTGATGGCCGCCCTGTCCGGTTGGGCCTCCGGCGTACTGGCCGAGACCTTCGGGGTCCGCCGGATCATGCTCATCGGGGCCGGGCTGTGGGTCTTCCTGCACCTGTTGTTCGTCGGCGCGGCGATCCCCTCGGGCATCTACCCGCTGATCCTGGTGATCTACGCCTGCCGCGGACTGGCCTACCCCCTGTTCATCTACTCCTTCGTCGTGTACATCACCCAGAAGGTGGCGCCGGCGTCCCGCGCCTCCGCCATGGGCTGGTTCTGGACCGCCTACTCCATCGGCGTCGGCTGCCTCGGCTCCTGGATCCCGGCCCGGACCATCAACTTCATCGGCGAGCGGGGCACGCTCTGGTTCTCCCTGGCCTGGACCATCACCGGTGGCCTGCTCTGCCTGCTGTTTGTGGGCCGCGGCGAACCTCAACCCAAGCGCGGTGACCTGGGTGACACGCTGCGACAGCTGTCGGTGGGCGTCACCATCCTCGGCACCAACCGGGAGGTGGCCCTCACGGCGATCGTCCGCGTCATCTGCAACCTCAGTCTCTACGGCTTCCCGGTCATCATGCCCCTGTACCTGACCACGGCCGGTTACGGCGAGGAGTGGTTCACCATGCCGCAGTGGATGACCATCTGGGGCATCCAGTTCGCCGTCACCGTCTTCGGCAACCTCTTCTGGGGCTGGATCGGCGACCGCTACGGGTGGATGCGGCAGATGCGCTGGTACGGGTGCTGGTTCTGCGCCGCCGCCACCCTCGGCTTCTACTACGTGCCCCAGTTCCTGGGCGGCAACATGATCGCCCTCGGCGCGGCCGCCGTCCTTCTGGGCATGGGCGTGACCGCCTTCGTCCCCATGGCCGCCGTATTCCCCGCCCTGGCCCCCGAACACCGCGGGGCGGCCATCTCCGCCAACAACCTCGCCTCCGGCCTGACCACCTTCGTCGGCCCCGGGCTGGTCACCCTGCTGCTGCCGCACATCGGCGTCGCCGGAGTGTGCTGGACCTACACCGCCCTGTACCTGCTGGGCTCCCTCATCACCGTCTTCATCCACCCCGACCAGCCCGGCTTCGACCGCAATGGGCGGCGCCTGCCGGAGACCGCCGACCGACCCGTCGCGGAGGTGGCCGCCTGAACCCACCGAATCGCCGACCATCCTTCAACCCGCTCAGCACCACCAAGCCACCGCAACCAACCCACGAGGAGAAGAAACCATGAAGGCTGTAGTCCTAGAGAAGCGTAATGAGATCAACGTCCGCGAGGTCCCCGGAGACCTCGTCTGCGGCCCCGGCCAGCTGCGCATCGCCCCGCACACCGTCGGCATCTGCGGCTCGGACGTCCACTACTACACGCACGGCCGCATCGGCCGCTACGTCGTCGAGGCGCCGATGATCCTCGGCCACGAGGCCTCCGGCACCGTGCTGGAGGTGGGCGAGGGCGTCACCGACTTCGCCGTCGGCGACCGCGTGGCCATGGAACCGGGCGTACCGGACATGAGCTCGCGCGCCTCCCGCATGGGCATGTACAACGTCGACCCCGCCGTCTCCTTCTGGGCCACCCCGCCGGTGGACGGCTGCCTGGTCGAGGAGGTCATTCACCCGGCGGCCTTCACCTACCACCTGCCCGACAACGTCTCCTTCGGTGAGGGCGCCCTGCTCGAGCCGCTAGCGGTCGGCATGCACGCGGCCACCAAGGCCGCCATCCACCCCGGTGACGTCGCCGTCGTCTCCGGCTGCGGCACGGTCGGCATGCTCACCGCCGCCGCCGCGCTCGCCGGCGGCGCCTCCACCGCCATCGTCTCCGACGTCTCCCCGGTCAAGCTGGAGATCGCCTCCCAGATCCCCGGCGTGGTCACCGTGGACCTGCGCGAGCAGCGCCTGCTCGACGTCGTGAACGAGCGCACCGCCGGCTGGGGCGCAGACGTGGTCTTCGAGGCCTCCGGCCACCCGTCCGCGTACGAGGACCTGTGGAAGCTGGGCGCCCCCGGCAACCGCACCGTCCTGGTGGGCATCCCCGTGGACCCGGTCGCCGTCGATGTCACCGAGGTGCAGGCCCGCGAGACCCGCATCGAGACCGTCTTCCGCTACGCCAACGTCTACCAGCGCGCCATCGACCTGGTGGCCGCAGGCAAGATCAACCTCAAGCCCTTCATCACTGAAACCTTCCCGATGGACCGCGCTAAGGAGGTCTTCGACCGGGTGGCCGAGGGGCGCCCCGGCGACGTCAAACTCCAGATCACGGTGGGCTGACCCGAGGCCGCAGCCGTGCAAAGGGCCAACCACCGCAACCGGCGACGGGCCGGTGGGCAGGGCGCGCACAATGAGCGCATGTCCTGTCCACCGGCCCGCCCCGGCATACCCCCAGGCGCCTCCGCCCCGGGCGTCGAACCCGCGCCGGGGACGAAGTCCGACGTCGGCGACCTGGAAGTCATCGTTCCCGACGTTGGCACCTCGGTGCGCTGGTGGAGACACGGTTACCCCGACCCACTTGCCCGCTGGCACCACCACCCCGAGATCGAGTTCCACCTGATCCGCTCCGGCTCCGGGCAGATGCTCGCGGGCGACCGCACCATCGACTTCGAAGCAGGACAGGTCACCCTGATGGGACCGCACCTGCCGCACAACTGGCTTTCGGACCTCGGCCCCGGCGAACGCCTGCCCGACCGCGACGTACTGTGCCAGGTGCTGCCCGCGCGCTTCGAGGCGGCTTCCGGGCAGCTGCCCGAACTGACGGCCATGGGGGCGCTGGTCGACCGCGCGCGCCGGGGCATCATGCTGGCGGGGGACAGCCGTGAGCGGGCGGCCACGATTCTGGAGAGCATGGGCGGGCAGGACCCGCTGGGGCGGCTGGCGGCGCTGCTGGAACTGGCCCGCGTCTTCCTCGCCGCCCCCGGCGCGGAGGCGCACCCGATCGCCAGCGCCGGCTACGTGCCCGCCCTCGACGACGCCACCGCCTCCCGGATCAACGCCGTCCTGGACTATGTGGAGACCCACCTGGCGGAGGAGATCTCCATGACCCGGGCCGCGGAACTGGTGGCGCTCAGCCCATCGGCGTTCTCCCGGTTCTTCCACGCCACCGCCGGGATCACCTTCTCCGAACTGGTACGGCGGCGTCGAGTCGCGCGGGCCTGCCACCTGCTGCGCACAACCGACCTGCCGGTGGCCCGGGTATGCGCACTGAGCGGGTACACCAACCTCTCGAACTTCAACCGCCGGTTTCGGGAAGAGACCGGCACCACGCCCAGCGCCTACCGCCGCCGCGACTGAGCGCGCCGGCCGACGGCTCAGCCCGCCGTGTGGCGCACGACAACACGGGGTGATCGGTGCAACAATATGCTCCATGTCCCGCTACATTGAGCTGCACCCCGTCAACCCCCAGGCACGACTGGTCACCAAGATCGTCGACAGACTCCGGAACGGTGAGCTCATCGCCTATCCCACGGACTCCGGCTACGCGCTCGCCTGCGCCCCCGGCAACAAGGAGGGGTTGGAGCGCATCCGCACGATTCGGCAGCTGGACTCCAAGCACAACTTCACCTTCGTGTGCGCCAACTTCGCCCAGGTCGGCCCGCTCGCGATCGTCGGCAACAACGCCTTCCGGCTGATCAAGCGTCTCACGCCCGGGCCGTGGACCTTCATCCTCAAGGGCACCAAGGAGGTGCCGCGGATGACCTTGAACCCCAAGAAGCACACCCTGGGCGTGCGCATTCCCGACCACGTCATCGCGCAGGCGCTGGTGAAGGAGTTCGGTGCCCCGATCCTGTCCTCCACCCTCATTCGTCCCGGGCAAACCACGCCGGAGTCCAATGGTTGGGAGATCGAGGATGCACTCGGCCACCTGATCGACGTCGTCATCGAGGGGCCGGTCACCTCCACCGAGCCGACCACCGTCATCGACCTGACCGAGGACGTGCCGGAGGTTGCCCGCGAGGGTGCCGGCGACATCAGCCTGCTATAGGCGTGCCTCCTGTAGCCCGCGCTACGATCCGCGGCTACTCGGTGGCGGCCGCAGTCGCCTCAGGCTCGGTCGGCCCCGGTGACTCGGGGCCCGACGGCGCTGGCTCACCGGTGAGTACGCCGACCTGCGCGTAGCGGTCGTGAAGGCGCTGCAGCGGCGTCGGCGCCCACCAGTTCCAACGCCCCAGCAGAGTCATGGTGGCCGGCACCAGCAGCATGCGCACCACGGTCGCGTCCAGGGCGACCACGATTGCCAGCGCCAGCCCGACCTCCTTGACGATCAGCAGCTCGCCGCTGACGAAGCCGAGGAACACCACCACCATGATCAGGGCGGCGAAGGTGACGATGCGGCCCGAGCGCTGCAGACCCTTGGCGACGGCCGTGTCATTGTCCGCGCCGGCGTCCCAGTACTCCTTGATCCGCCCCAGCAGGAAGACCTCGTAGTCCATGGCCAGTCCGAAGCCGACACCCACGGCCGTGACCACCACGTAGGCCTCCACCCCGCCGATGGGGGCGAAGCCGAGCAACCCGGTCAGGTGTCCTTCTTGGAACACCCAGGTCAGCGCGCCCACGGAGGCGGCCAGGGACAGCAGGTTGATCAGCAGCGCCTTGAGCGGAACCAGCAGGGAACCGGTCATGAGGAACAGCAGCACGAAGGTCGCCAGCACAATGAACGTGCCCACCCACGGCAGGGACGCCAGCAGTGACTGACGGAAGTCCAGCTGGCTGGCCGCCTGCCCGGTGGTCCAGGTGTCGGCGGGCGCAGGCAGCGCGCGTATCGAGGCGACCGCATCCTCGGCGGCGCGGGAGGTCGGATCACCGGAGAGCTCCAGATAGACCACCGTGTAGTCGCCGGCGGTGGCGACCCGCAGTACTTCCTGGACGCCGTCGACGGCAGCGACCTGCTCGTTGATGAAGTCGGTGACCCGCTCACCGGTGGCGGCGATGACCATGGTGGCGTCCTGCTGGGTGACGGCGGAGTAGTTCTCCTCCAGCACCGTCAGGTAGGTGCGTTGGGCGGAATCGGCAGGCAGCAGCTCGGTGGTGGAGGAGAGCAGGTGCAGGTTGCGGGCCGGGGAGGCCAGCACCACCAGCGCCACCACGCAGGCCACCAGCACCACCCAGGCCATGCGCTGCACCTGCCGGGCGATCCACCGGAACACTCCGCGCTCACTGGTCACGTCCCCCAGGTGTCGCTGCATGGCGCCGAGGACGGGAATGCGCTGCAGCAACGGCGGCCGAGCGCATCGCCCAGGCGCTTGCAGACCGTCC
>NZ_LK995539.1:36851-49198 GCF_900002405.1 Actinomyces succiniciruminis
GCACCGCCGGCACCAGGGTGACCGCGGCCGCCACCGCGATCAGGCACGACGCCAGGCAGGCGATGCCGATGGACCGCAGCACCGCCGGTCCCATCAGCACCAGGCCGAGCATGCAGGCCGACACCGTCAGGGCCGAGAACAGCACCGTGCGGCCGGCCGTCGCCAGCGTCGTCGTCATGCATGCCGCCAGGCGGGGGTCCCGCCGCCCGCTGCGACGACGACGCCGGTACCCCCCGGCCTCCTCACCGGCGGCGTCGTGGGAGCGAGCAAGTTCTTCCCGGTAGCGGGAGGTGATCAGCAACCCGTAGTCGATCGACAGTCCCAGACTGATCACGGTGACAATGTTGATGACGAAGGACTGCAGGTCCATGCCCAGGCTCAGGAAGTACAGCACTCCCATGGTGCAGGCGATGGAGGCCAGCGCACCGATCAGCGGCATGCCGGCAGCCAGGAAGCCGCCGAAGACCAGCACCATGATGATGAGTGCCAGCGGCAGGGCGATCAGTTCGCCTCGCACTAGGTCGGCGCGCACCTGGTCGTTGACGGCGGACGCCATGAGCGCGTCGTCGGAGACGATTCCGCGCACGCCGGGTTCGACCCGACTCAACTCGTCCGGGACTTGCTCCAGGCGGGCCTCGACCCGGCCGACCAGCTCGGCCACCTGCTCGGCGTACTTCTTGTCGCCGGCGTCGGCGACAGCATCCCCGTTGGGATCAACGGTGACCACCAGCAGGAAGCCGTCCAGGTCGGCGGAGGCCAACATTTGCGCGGCGGGCTCATGCAGCATGCCCGGGACCACGAAGGGATCGATCACGTTCTGCTCGCCCACCAGCGCCCGCAGATCCGCGTGCGCGTCCTCCAGCGCGTCGGCGACCGCCTGCTGGGTGACGGTGTCGGAGATGTCAAAGTCGGTGACCAGCAGCGTCACCGTCTCGGCATCCCCCGACAGCGTGTCCAGGATCTGCTCGCCCTCGGCACTGTTGGTGCCGGCAATCGAAGTGCTCCCCGTGGCCGCGCGCTCGAACAGGTTGTTGCCGCCCAGCCCCGTGACGGAAGGGAGCAGCAACGCGACGGCGAGGAGCAGCCACGCACCGACGATGATCCAGGCATCTTTGATGACGCGGCGGGAAAGCCAGGCAAGCATGCGCCCTAGTCTGGCAGACCACCGGGCGCTGAGCGGTCCCGGCACTCGGGCAGAGCCGAAACGGGTGTTGAATCGTGCACATGACGGACCTGTTTGAGAGCGCCGGAACCGACGCCGTCGGCCTGCCCGGAGACGCCCACGCGCCCCTGGCCGTGCGGATGCGGCCGCGCACCCTGGACGAGGTGGTCGGCCAGGACCACCTGCTCGCCCCCGGCTCCCCGCTGCGTCGCCTGGTCGAGCCCGCCGCCGACGCGGGTGGACCGGCCGGCGGCGCGGGGGTGTCCAGCGTGATCCTGTGGGGGCCGCCGGGCACCGGCAAAACCACGCTGGCGTACCTGGTGGCGCGCGGCTCGGGTCGCCGCTTCGTGGAGCTGTCCGCCGTCACCGCCGGCGTGAAGGACGTCCGCCAGGTCGTCACCGACGCCCGGCGGCGCCTCGCCGCGGGGGAGGAGACGGTGCTGTTCGTCGACGAGGTGCACCGCTTCTCCCGCTCGCAGCAGGACGCGCTGCTGCCGAGCGTGGAGAACCGCTGGGTGACGCTCATGGCCGCCACCACGGAGAACCCGTCCTTCTCGGTGGTCTCGCCGCTGCTGTCGCGCTCGCTGCTGCTGACGCTGCACCCGTTGGACGCCGACTGCGTGCGTGCGCTGGTGGATCGGGCGCTGGTCGATGCACGCGGCCTGGGCGGCGCGGTCACGCTGGCCGACGACGCCCGCGAGCAGATCGTGCGCATGGCCGGCTCGGACGCGCGCAAGGCCCTGACCGTGTTGGAGGCGGCCGCCGGCGCGGTTCTGGCAGCCACACCGGCACCCACCGACGGGGCCGGGGGAGAGGCCGCCGGGCAGTCCGCCGCGCCCCGGATCGGGCTGGCCGACGTGGAGCGGGCCGCCGACGTCGCCGCCGTCCGCTATGACCGGCAGGGAGACCAGCACTACGACGTGATCAGCGCCTTCATCAAGTCCATGCGCGGCTCCGATCCCGACGCCACCCTGCACTACCTGGCCCGCATGCTCGCGGCGGGCGAGGACCCGCGCTACATTGCGCGGCGCATCACCATCCACGCCGCCGAGGATGTGGGCCTGGCGGACCCCGGTGTGCTGTCCACCGCCGTGGCCGCGCAGCAGGCGGTCGCCCTGATCGGCATGCCCGAGGCGCAACTGGTGCTGGCCGAGGCGGCCCTGGCGGTGGCCACCGCCCCGAAGTCGAACGCGGTGACGGTGGGCATCGGTGAGGCCACGGCGGACGTGCGCGCGGGCCGCGGCGGGCAGGTGCCCGCTCACCTGCGTGACGCCCACTATGCGGGCGCCGAGCGCCTGGGCCATGGTGTTGGCTACCGCTACCCGCACGACTACCCGCACGGCGTCGTCTCCCAGCAGTATCTGCCCGACGAACTGGCCGGCGCCGAGTACTACCGGCCGACCACGAACGGTTTCGAGGAGCAGCTGACCCGGCGGCTGGCGGCCATTCGGCGCATTACCCGGGGCCCGCAGGGGAGCGGGGGCAGGTGAGCTGAACGCGTGAGCGGGGATAGGGTCGGCGGGTGACCGCAACCCCCGACGTCGAAGCCCCCGACCCCGACTCCACCCGCAACCGGTCCGATGCGCCGGCACCGTCGTCCCCGCCCGCCCGACGCTGGCCGGCGATCGTACTGATGGGACTGGGGGCCGGCTTCCTGGCGGGATTGTTCGGCGTCGGCGGGGGACTGGTGATCGTGCCGGCGCTGATGGGCTTCGCCGGCATGGATCAGCGCCACGCCGCCGCCACCTCCCTGGTCGCCATCGTGCCGACCTCCATCGTCGGGGCGGTTTCCTACGGGGTGCAGGGACAGGTCTCCCTCGTGGCCGCCGTCTTCCTGATCATCGGCTCCCTGACCGGCGCACAGATCGGCGTGCGACTGCTGCGTACGCTCCCGGCCCGCATCCTGCCGTGGATCTTCGTGGCCTTCGCGGTCTTCGTCATCGTCTCCCAGCAGCTAATGGTGCCGGTGCGCGACGCCGGATTGAGTCTCACGCCCGCCAGCGGCGCCGCCCTGGTGGGGGTGGGGCTGGTGGCGGGCATCCTGTCGGGACTCGTCGGCGTGGGTGGCGGCGCCGTGATCGTGCCCGGAACCCAGCTGGCCGTGGGCATCGGTGACCTGCTGGCCCGCGGCACCTCCCTGGTGGTGATGCTCCCCACCGCCCTGTCCGGAACCGTCACCAACCTGCGCCACGGGGTGGCCGACATGCGCGTGGGACTCGTCGTGGGCGTGGCGTCGGCCGCGGCTTCTCCACTGGGGAGCGTCGTCGCCGGCCTGGTCAGCCCGCGCACGGGCTCGATCCTGTTCAGCCTGTTCCTGGTGTACGTGATCATCTCCACCCTGCTGCGCTCCCGTCACTCCTCCCCGCACAAGGGGCAGCCGAAGTAACCCGGTTCGTCGCGCTTGGGGCTGAGATCTTTCGAAGTCGAGCCTGAGGACCCCGGTCAAGCCCGGCTCTCCGCGCTTGAGCATCTGGTGGGCGGACAGTGCGGTTCGCCGGGTGGTGTTCACGTACGTGTCCCGGCGGCGCGGTGGGTGCCAGGACGGGTTGAGGGCACGGTGCGTGGCGCGATTGGTGGGAGTGCGCCTCGGCTGGGCTGTGCGCGGTGCGGGGAGCAGTGGATCAGGCGCGGCAGCTCGTGCGTTCGGGCCGACGTTCACGCCTTTAGCCGACGGTTCGTGCATTCCTCTGAAGGTTCGGCACCCTCGCCCGACGGTTCGTACGTTCGCCCAGCGGTTCGGCGCCTTCGTCTGACGGTTCGTGCGCTGGCCTGACGGTTCGTGTGTTGCGGTCGACGATTCGGCACATCCGACGACGGTTCG
Source organism: Actinomyces succiniciruminis (assembly GCF_900002405.1). GTDB lineage: Bacteria > Actinomycetota > Actinomycetes > Actinomycetales > Actinomycetaceae > Actinomyces > Actinomyces succiniciruminis. The sequence goes on from NZ_LK995539.1 coordinate 40,835, forward strand.
TGGGGTAGGTGTACGAACCGTCGTCGTTCATGCCGAACCGTTGCTGCTAGGTGACGAACCGTCACCGGAACATACGAACCGTCCACCCCGACGCCACCCCGCGACGACGTCCCCGCCGGCCCTAGGACGTCCTGTGTCCGGCGAGAACGTCCTCATCAGCCCGAGAACGTCCTCGGATCGGCCAAAACGACCTCGTCAGCCCGAAACCCTCCCGAATGTGGAGGGTTTGGGGATGAAAAGGTCGTGTTCGGCAAACCGGCACCCGCCGAACACGACCTCGCCAACCCGAACACGACCTCATACGCCCGACAACGACCTCCCAAACACGGCTTTTCCAGCCCGACAACGACCTCCGGCGTCCGAACACGACCTCGGCGATCTGAATGCGACTTCCCGCACCCGAACACGACCACTTGGTAGGCCGGCTCCCGTCGAACAAGGTCCAGAATTCGACCACCACACAGCAGCCCGAGCCAGAATCACCACGCCCGCAAGCGCGAACCAGGACCACACCGGCACACGCACACGCGTTTACTTCATGAACACGAGTTTTGGAGGTTTGCAAGCGCAGAGCACATGCAAACCTCTAGAACTCGTGTATTCGACGCGAACTCGTGTACATCCCGACGCAGGCGTCTCCGGGTGTGCCGGTCTCGCCACGTCGCCGGTATGGTCGCCGCGGGTGTGCCGGTCTCGCCACGCCGCCGGTATGGTCGCCGCGGGTGTGCCGGCCTTGACACGTCACCGATCTGGTCGCTCCGGGTGGCCTGGTGTTGGCGGGCCGTAGCCGGATGAGGACCGGCTCACAACCGGCGGCTTCGACGTGCATCCCCCGCCGCCAGCGCGCTAATGTTTCGGGGTTGCCTGCGGCGTCGCGCGACCAGCGCGCGCTCGGGCACTCCTGGGGTCTTAGCCGACGCGGCTGACCCCGCGCCTGGGCGCACCCGCCCACGGCGTGCGAACCGATCCGACAGGAAGATACCTATGAGCTCTTCACGTTCCCGCCGCCAGGTGCGCCTCTCGCGCGCCCTCGGCATTCCGCTCACCCCCAAGGCCGTCCGCTACTTCGAGAAGCGCCCTTACGGCCCCGGCGAGCACGGTCGCGCCCGCCGCCGCACCGAGTCCGACTACGCCGTCCGCCTGAAGGAGAAGCAGCGCCTGCGCGCCCAGTACGGCATCCGCGAGGCCCAGCTGCAGAAGGTCTTCGAGGAGGCCCGCCGCGAGAAGGGCCTGACCGGTGAGTCCCTGGTCGAGCTGTTGGAGATGCGTCTGGACGCGCTCGTCCTGCGCGCCGGCTTCGCCCGTACCATCGCGCAGGCCCGCCAGAGCGTCGTCCACCGCCACATCATGGTTGACGGGAAGGTCGTGGACCGCCCCTCCTTCCGCGTCAAGCCCGGCCAGACCATCCAGGTGCGTCCGCGCTCCCAGGTGATGGTGCCCTTCCAGGTCGCCGCCGCCGGCACCCACCGCGACGTGCTGCCGCCCGTGCCCGACTACCTCAGCGTCGAGCTGGAGAAGCTGCAGGCACAGCTGGTGCGCCGCCCCAAGCGCGAAGAGGTCCCGGTGACCTGCGACGTGCAGATGGTCGTCGAGTACTACTCGCGCTGACCCCACGCTTCACGACGCCGGGACGCCCCGGACCGCATACCGGTTCGGGGCGTCCCCAGCGTTCCGGGGTACTCTCGCCCCGGCTCTCCAATCCACCGGCGTGCGCAGCGCACGCCCCTCCCGAAACGAACAGGACGAGGCATCTCAATGCGTACATCAGAGATCCGCTCCCGCTGGCTCGACTACTTCGCCGCGAACGGGCACGAGATCCGCCCCTCCGTGTCCCTGGTGTCCCCCGAGCCGTCCATCCTGTTCACCGTGGCCGGCATGGTGCCCTTCATCCCCTACATCCTGGGCACCGAGAAGGCCCCGTGGCCGCGCGCCGCCTCCGTGCAGAAGTGCATCCGCACCAATGACATCGACAACGTTGGCCGTACCACCCGTCACGGCACGTTCTTCCAGATGAACGGCAACTTCTCCTTTGGCGACTACTTCAAGGAAGGTGCCATCGACTACGCCTGGGACCTGCTCACCGGCAGCCGCGAGGAGGGCAAGTACGGCCTGGACGGCGACCGGCTGTGGATGACCATCTGGGAGGAGGACAAGGTCTCCTTCGACCACTGGACCCGCGTGATCGGCGTGCCCGCCGAGCGCGTGCAACTGCTGCCCTTCGCGGAGATCTCCTGGTCCACCGGCCAGCCCGGCCCCGCCGGCGCCTGCTGCGAGATCCACTACGACCGCGGACCCGCCTACGGCCCGGACGGCGGCCCCATCGCCGACACCGCCGGCGACCGCTTCCTGGAGATCTGGAACCTGGTCTTCGACGAGTTCATCCGCGGCGAGGGCGAGGGCCATGACTTCGAGCTGATCGGCAAGCTGGACCAGACCGCAATCGACACCGGGCTCGGCCTGGAGCGCCTGGCGTTCATCATGCAGGACAAGCCCAACATGTACGAGATCGACGAGGTCTACCCCGTCATCGCCGCCGCCGAGGCCATGAGTGGCAAGACCTACGGCCGCGGCGCCGCGGGCCCGGAGGCCGGTGACGCCTACCTCGACGACGTGCGCCTGAGGGTGGTGGCAGACCACGTCCGTTCCGCACTGATGCTCATCGGCGACGGCGTGCGTCCCGGCAACGACGGCCGCGGCTACGTGCTGCGGCGCCTGATCCGCCGCGCCGTGCGCTCCATGCGCCTGCTCGGGGTTAGCGACGCCACCCTGCCGACCCTGCTGACCGCCTCCAAGGACGCCATGAAGGCCTCCTACCCGGAGCTCGAGACCGGCTGGGCCACCATCTCCGACGTCGCTTACGCGGAGGAGGAGGCCTTCCGCCGCACCCTGGCCGCAGGCACCACCATCCTGGACACCGCCGTCGCCTCCGCCAAGCAGCAGGCCTCCGAATCGGGGCGCGGCACCCGTCCGGTCGTCCCCGGCAAGGCGGCCTTCGAGCTGCACGACACCTACGGCTTCCCCATCGACCTGACCCTGGAGATGGCCGCGGAGCAGGGCGTGGACGTGGACGAGGCCACCTTCCGCACCCTCATGGAGGAGCAGAAGGAACGCGCCCGCGCCGACGCCCGCGCCAAGAAGACCGGCCACACGGATGTGCGCGTCTTCCAGGACATTGAGAAGCAGATGGGCGGCGGATCGGAGTTCCTCGGCTACACCGAGTCGGCCGCCGACGCGACCGTCACCGGCCTGCTGGTCGACGGCGTGCCCGCCCCGGTGGCGACCGCCCCGGCCGAGGTGGAGGTCATTCTGGACCGCACCCCCTTCTACGCCGAGATGGGTGGCCAGCTGGCCGACCACGGCACCATTCGCCTGGCCGACGGCGGCGTCATCGAGGTGCACGACGTGCAGGCCCCCATCCGTGGCCTGTCCGTGCACCGCGGCACCCTCACCGAGGGCACGGCCGCGGTGGGCGAGCGCGCCTACGCCGAAATCGACACCGTGCGCCGCCTGGCCATCGCCCGCGCCCACACCTCCACCCACATGGTTTACGCGGGCTTGCGTAACGTGGTCTCGCCCGACGCCGCCCAGGCCGGCAGCGAGAACTCACCCGCCCGGCTGCGCTTCGACTTCCGTCACGGCTCGGCCCTCTCCGGTGGTCAGATGGACGACATCGAGGCGCTGGTCAATGACAAGGTCGCCGAGAACCTGCCGGTAACCACCGAGGTCATGGGCCTGGAAGAGGCCCGCGCCTCCGGCGCGATCGCCCTGTTCGGGGAGAAGTACGGCAAGCAGGTGCGGGTCGTCACCATCGGCGACGGTTTCGACCGGGAGCTGTGCGGTGGTACCCACGTCCCGTCCACCGGTCACATCGGCCGCATCGCCCTGCTGGGGGAGGGGTCGATCGGCTCCGGCGTACGCCGTATCGACGCCCTGGTGGCGGACTCCGCCTACGGCTTCCAGCGCAAGGAGCACGCACTCGTGTCACAGCTGTCCACCCTGGTGGGCGGCCGCCCCGAGGAGCTGCCCGACCGTGTGGAGAGCCTGCTGGCGCGCCTGAAGGACGCCGAGAAGAAGCTGGCCGCCGCGGAGCAGGCCGCCCTGACCGCCCGGGCCGGCGAGATCGCAGGTGCGGCCGCCCGCACTGGCGACTACCTGCTGGCCAGCGCCTCGCTCGGCACGGTAGGTTCCGCCGACGCGCTGCGCAGCCTCGCCCTGGACGTGCGCGGGCGCCTGCCCGAGTCGGAGGCCGTCGTGGTGGCTCTGGCCGGTGAGGCGAATGGCCGCCCGCTCGTCGTCGTCGCCACCAATCCCGCCGCCCGTACCCAGGGCGCCCAGGCGGGGGCGCTGGTGCGCACCGCCGCCAAGACGCTCGGCGGTGGCGGTGGCGGTAAGGATGACGTCGCCCAGGGTGGCGGCCAGGACCCCGCCGCCATTCCCGCCGCGCTGGCCGCCATCGCGGCCGCCCTGGCCTGAGCCCGCGGGCACCCGGCAAGGGGTACGCGGTGAGGACCGGGGTTCGACTGGCCTTCGACGTCGGCAAGGTGCGCGTGGGCGTGGCCCGCTGCGATGCCGACGCCATACTCTCGGTACCGCTGGCCACCCTGCGCCGCGACCGCTACGGCGCCGACCTGGAGGAGGCCGCCGACCTGGTGGCCGACCACGGCGCATTCGAGGTGATCGTCGGGCTGCCCCGCAGCCTCAGTGGAGGCGCTTCGGCCTCCACGCGCGATGCCCGCCGCTGGGCGCGCACACTCGCCGGGCTGATCGCTCCCGTGCCGGTGCGCTTGGTGGATGAGCGGCTGAGTACCGTAACCGCCCACCGCGAGCTGCACGAGTCCGGTCGGCGTGAAAAGAGCTTTCGTAGCGTTGTCGACCAGGCGGCCGCCGTGGTCATACTTGAACAGGCCCTCGCCACGGAGCGCTCCACCGACGCGCCCGCCGGTGAGATGGTCGTACCCATCCAGGAAGGCAGACAGTGACCGAGGACGACTTCTTCTCGGCCGTCGGGGTTGACAGCACCGACGCCGAACAGCCGGACGCCGGCCCCCGCCGGCGCCGCGACCGTCACGTCGAGCGCGACCGGAGGCGCCGCAAGCGCCGCCGCCACGCGCTGACCGCCGTGGTGCTGGTGGTAGTGCTCGCCGCGGTCGGCTTCGTCGGTTACAAGGCCCTGGGCGTGGTCAAGGGCGCCCAGTCCACGCAAACCGCCGTCGCCGACTACACCGGAGCCGGTGAGGACGATGTTGTCGTCACCATCCCGGATGGCGCCACCGGCGCGGACATCGCCCAGATCCTCGTCGACGCCGACGTCGTCGCCACCGCCGGCGCCTTCAAGAACGCCTACGCGGCCAACTCCAATGCCGCCAACATCCAGGCGGGCACCTACACGCTCAAGACGCATATGTCCGCCGTCAACGCGGTCGCCCTGCTGCTGGACCCGTCCTCCCGCTCCGATCACACGCTGACCATCCCCGAGGGCGCCACCAAGGCGGAGGTCAAGGAACGGCTCATGAGCGTGGGCGGCTACACCGACGCCGAGGTCGACGCCGCTTTCGCTGACACCGCCGCCATCGGTCTGCCGGAGGTCGCCGGCGGAGACGTGGAGGGCTGGCTCGCCCCCTCCACCTATGACATCGCCGAGGACGCCACGGCCACTGACGTGGTCGCCTCCATGGTCTCCACCACCAACACGCGCCTGAGCAAGGCCGGCGTGGACGAGGCCGACTACGAGGACGTGCTGATCAAGGCCTCCATTGTGGAGCGGGAGGTCTTCCACGCCGAGTACTACGGCCAGGTGGCCCGCGTCATCGAGAACCGGCTCGCCGACACCGACGGGGAGACCAAGGGCATGCTGCAGATGGACTCCACCGTGCTGTACGGCCTGGGCCGCACCGGCGGCATCCCCTCCGCCGACGAGATCGCGGACGACGCCAACGCCTATAACACCTACCAGCATGCCGGCCTGACCCCCACCCCGATCGGCAGTCCCAGCGAGGCCGCCATTCAGGCGGTGGTCAACCCGCCCGCAGGTGACTGGCTTTACTTCGTGACCGTCAACCTGGAAACCGGGGAGACCCTGTTCGCCACCACGCACGAGGAGCAGGTGGCCAACACCGAGAAGCTGTCGGCGTACTGCGAGGACAATCCCGAGGTGTGCTCCGGCGCCTCCGCCTCGCCCAGCGCGACGGCCCCGGCGGACGGCGAGTAGGCGCCATGTGCGCCGCCCCGCCCCGGCATCGGGCCGCCGTCATCGGTGCGCCGGTTGCGCATTCGCTGTCCCCGGTGCTGCACCGGGCCGCCTACCGGGCGCTCGGACTGGACGACTGGGTGTATGAGCGCCGGGAGACCGCGCCGGCGGACCTGGCCGCGCTGCTGGAGGAGCTGGCTGCCCCGGCACCGACCGACCCGATCTGGGCCGGCTTGAGCGTGACCATGCCACACAAGCAGGCGCTGCTGCGCCGGCTCGACGTCGTGGACCCGCTGGCGGCGACGGTCGGCGCCGTCAACACCGTCATCGCCCAGCGCTCCGGCCGCGGTGCCGCCCTGCTGGCCGGCTTCAACACCGACGTCGCTGGCATCGCCGGCGCCATCCGCGAGACCCGCACCGCCCCGGCGGACGGCGCCACCGCGGCTCCCGCGGGCGGTGCTACGCGCGCCGTGGTGCTCGGCTCCGGCGCCACCGCCTGTTCCGCGCTGGCAGCCCTGACCGAACTGGGGGCCACCGACATCACCGTCGCCGCGCGCCGCCATGCCGGCCCCGGCCGTGCGCTGACCGCCGCCCACCGCATGGGTCTGGAGGTGGCGGCTCTAACCTGGCGGCCCGGCGATGCCGGCTCCGACGCCGAGGTGGCCGCCGCGGCCGCCGACGCCGACCTGCTCGTCTCCACGCTCCCGGCCGGCGCCGCCGATACCCTCGCCGCGCCACTGACCGCCGCAATCGCGGGCGGAGCGTCCCGGCCCGGGCCCGGCGCGGTGCTGCTGGACGTCGTCTACGCACCCTGGCCCACGCCGCTGGCGGCGGCCTGGCAATCAGCCGGCGGGAGCGTGGCCCCCGGCTGGCTGATGCTGCTGCATCAGGCGGTCCCACAGGTCACCTTGATGACCGGGCGCACTCCGCCGCTGGCGCCCATACGCCGCGCGCTGGTGGAGGCGCTCGCCGTCCGCGCCGCCGGACCGCGGTGACGTCGCGCCCGGCGGCGTGGGATGATCACCCCATGCTTCGATGGATGACCGCCGGCGAATCCCACGGTGAGGCCCTCACCGCCATCATTGAGGGCGTGCCCGCGGGCGTGGAGATCACGAGCGAACAGATCCGCGCCGCCCTCGCCCGCCGTCGCCTGGGCCATGGGCGCGGCGCCAGGCAGAAGTTTGAGGCGGACGAACTGTCGATCCTTGGCGGCATCCGCCACGGCCGCACCCTGGGCAGCCCCATCGCCCTGCGCATCGGCAACTCCGAGTGGCCCAAGTGGTCCACCGTTATGAGCGCCGACCCGGTGCCCGAAACCGCCCTGCGCAAGCACGCCGGCACCGGCGACGAACGCGAGATCGCCCGCAACCTGCCGCTGACCCGCCCACGCCCCGGCCACGCCGACCTGCCCGGGCTGTTCAAGTACGACCTGCCCGACGCCCGTCCCGTCCTCGAACGCGCCTCCGCCCGCGAGACCGCCGCCCGGGTGGCTCTGGGAGCGGTGGCCGAGGCACTGCTGGAGCAGGTCGCCGGAATCCGCCTGGTCAGCCATGTGGTGCGCATCGGGACGGTCGCCCTGCCCGACGACGCCGCCCGCCCCACGCCCGACGACGAGGTCCGGTTGAGCGCCGACCCGGTGCGCTGCACCGACCCGGCCACCGGCGCCGCCATGGTTGCGGCCATCGACTCCGCCCGCAAGGCCGGTGACACGCTCGGCGGAGTGGTGGAGGTGATCGCCACCGGCGTACCGATCGGACTGGGCACCCATGTGCAGGCCGATCGGCGGCTGGATGCGCGCCTGGCCGGGGCCCTCATGGGCATCCAGGCGGTTAAGGGTGTGGAGATCGGGGACGGCTTCGCCGAGGCGGCCCGCCCGGGCTCCGCCGCCCACGATGAGATCCTCACCATCGACGCCGGGCGGGTGGACCGCGCCACCAACCGCGCCGGCGGCATTGAGGGCGGCATCAGCAATGGGGCACCGCTGCGGGTGCGGGCCGCCTACAAGCCCATTTCCACGGTCCCGCACGCCCTGCGCACCATTGACTTGGCCACCGGCGAGCCGGCCACCGGGCTGCACCAGCGCTCCGACACCACCGCCGTCGTCCCCGGCGCGGTGATCGCCGAGGCCATGGTGGCGCTGGTGCTCGCCGACGCCCTGGTGGAGAAGACCGGCGGGG
>NZ_LK995539.1:49300-54012 GCF_900002405.1 Actinomyces succiniciruminis
CCCGCCGCAACCTGTCCGGCTACCTCGCTCGCGTGGCCGAACGCACCCAGTGGTGAACGCCCCGCGACCGCCATCCAGTCTCATCGCCCCCTATACGCCGAAGGAGTCCATCCCATGACCCACACGAGCCACGCCGACCGGCCGGGCCAGGCGGTGCCCGAGGGCGCCGTGGATACGGGTCTGCTGCCGCTGGTTCTGGTTGGGCTGCCCGGGTCCGGCAAGACCACGGTGGCGCGGCTGCTGGCCACCGCGCTGGGCGTGCAGGTCACCGACACGGACGCGGAGATTCGCCGCCGCGCCCGCATGACCATCCCGGAGATCTTCGCCGCCGAGGGTGAGGAGGGCTTCCGGGATCGGGAGACCCGCGCCCTGCGGGCCGTGCTGACCGGAGAGGCCGCCGCCCAGGGAGTCGTGGCGCTCGGCGGCGGCGGCGTCCTGCGGGAGGAGAACCGGAGCCTGCTGCGCGGGCACACCGTCGTACACCTGGCGGCCAGCCCCGCCACCGCGGCCGCACACGTCGGCGACGGCGCCGGCCGGCCGCTGGTGAACCCCGCCGGGCGGGCGGCGGACTCCGACGCCACTGCGGCCGCCCAGGATGACATCGCCGCCGATGTGCTGGCCCGCATGGAGAACCTGCATGCGCAGCGCGCCGACCTGTACCAGCGGGTCGCAACCATAACCGTGCCCACCGACGGGCTCACTCCCGAGCAGGTCGCCGCGCTCGTGCTGGTGTCTTTGGGAAGCGCCCCCTCGCGGGCCGCGGCCGCGCTGGCCCCGGCCCGCGGCGCATCCGGGCTGCGCCCCACCGCCCCGCGTCAAGTGCATGAGGGCGGTCGCACCCGCATAACCGTGCCCGGCACCGCCGCGGCCCGTCCCTACGACGTCGTGATCGGCAGCGGGCTGGCGGACGCCGTCACCCAAGCCGTAGCCACCGCCCCCGGAGGCGGCGCGGGCGGGGTGGCGATTGTCCACGCCGACGCGCTGGCCGCCTCTGCCACCGAATATGAGCGGGCGTTGAGGGCGGCCGGGCTGCGCGCCACCCGGATCGAGGTGCCCGGAGGGGAGAGCGCCAAGCACGCGGGCGTGCTCAACCAGATCTGGGAGCAGCTGGGTGCCTTCCGCCTGGGCCGGGACGGCTGCGTCGTGGGCGTGGGCGGTGGGGCCACCACCGACCTGGCCGGCTTCGCCGCCGCCACCTGGCTGCGCGGCGTCCCCGTCGTGCAGGTGCCGACCAGCCTGCTGGCGATGGTGGACGCGGCCGTCGGCGGCAAGACCGGCATTGACACCGACGCCGGCAAGAACCTGGTGGGCGCCTTCCACCCGCCGGCCGCCGTGATCGCCGACCTGGCGGCCCTGGCCACCCTGCCCGAGGCGGAGTTGCGCGCCGGGATGGGGGAGGTCGTCAAGTGCGGGTTCATCGCGGACCCGGTCATCCTGGACCTAGTACTTGCCGCACCCGCCCCGCTGGCCGCCGACTCCCCGGTCATCGCGGAGCTGGTGTCCCGTTCGGTGGCGGTCAAGGCCGCCGTGGTGGGGGAGGACCTGACCGAGGCGGGGCTGCGGGAGATCCTCAACTACGGTCACACCTACGCCCATGCCATTGAGAAGGTCACCGACTACACCTGGCGGCACGGAGAGGCCGTCGCCGTGGGCTGCGTGTTCGCCGCCGAGGTGGCCCACCGTCTGGGCCGGCTCGACGCCGACGCGGTGTCGCTGCACCGGCGCGCCTTCGCCGCGGCCGGGCTGCCGACGGCGTTCCCGCAGGGAGTGGGTTCCTTCGATGCGCTCTGCGCCGCCATGACGTCGGACAAGAAGGTGCGCGCCGGCAGGCTGCGCATGGTGCTGCTGGATGACATCGCTCAACCGGTGCGCGGAGTGGAGCCCGACCTGGAGGTGCTGCGGGCCGCCCACGACGCGGTCACCGCCCCGTCCGCCAGCCCTGCGGCGGTTGCGGAGGGGCGCGCATGAATCCGGCGCGCGTGGTGCTGCTCGGTGCCCCCGGCGCGGGCTGCAGCAGTGTGGGTCGCGCCCTGGCGAACGCCACCGGGCTGCCGCTGTACGACGTCGGGCAGGAGACGGCCGCGGCACTGGGCACCCTGCCCGAACTCGCCCTGGTGGCCGTCCCCGAGGAGCGCTACCGGCGCGCCGAGGCGGCCACCGCACGGCAGACGCTCGGGCAGGCCGCGGCCGGCGCCGTCATCGCCCTCGGTTCAGGGTGTCTGGATGACGACGCTGTGCAGGCCGCTCTCACGCAGGCGCGTGCCGACGGGGCGCATTTGGTACACCTGACCGCCACGCCACGGCGACTGGCCACCCGCAACGGCCTGGACGCACCGCGCTCGGTGGCGCTCGGCAACGTCTATCAGGCGTTCACGCGGATGCTGCGCGAACGGGAGACCGCCTGCGCGCAGGCGGGCGGCGTCGTCGTCGACACCACCGACACCACCCCGGAGCGGGCCGCCGCGCTGGTACTGGAGCAGTTGGCCGACCGGGTGGGCTCGACCCCACGGCGGGCCGAGCCATAGGCTGAACGCATGTATGTGCCGCGGCACTTTGAACTTCCCGAGGACTACGTCACCTCCCTGCTGGACCGACCCCACGTCGGCAACCTGATCACCGTGCACGCCGATGGGCCGGCGGCCACCCTCGTGCCCTTCTACCGGGACGCGGAGCGCAATGCGCTGGTCACCCACCTGGTGCGCAACAACCCGCAGATGCGCGAGCCGATAACGGGCCGCGGCATGGTCATCTTCGACGACGTCGACGCCTATGTCTCGCCCCGCTGGTACGCCACCAACGAGGTCAAGCCGAACGTGCCCACCTGGGACTACATCACCCTGCACGTGCGGGGGCCGGTGCGTATCGATTCCAGCCCCGAGGCGGCGCTGCAGGCGGCACGCAGGCTCACCGAATTGTCCGAGCCGGACGACGTGCTCACCCCCATCGGGGAGGAGAAGTTGGAGCGGATGGCACGGGCGATCGTGGCCGTCGAGGTGGGCATCGAGCAGGTACAGGGAAAGGCGAAGATGAGCCAGAACCGGCACCCCGACGACATCCGCTCGCTCGCCGCGGAGCTGGCCCGCCAGGGGCAGGACCGCATGGCCGAATTCCTGCTGGAGGTCTCCCTGCCGTATGCCGAGCAGCGCTACGCCACGCTCGCCCGCCTGGGCGAAGTACACGCCCTGCGCGAGGACGTCAAGGACATCACCGACTTCCACTAGCCGCCCCACTCGCCGAGGTCGGTTGATCTTACGTACCGAGGTCGGTTGATATGGCGCGGCGGCACGTAGGCCGTGACCGGCATGACAGGCGGCGGCCGGGGGAGTGAACGAGTGATGGCGGTAGGCTTACCCGGTCTAAGACCTCCAGCAATCCTCTAGCGAGTTAGGAACCGCACGTGGCAACGACGAACGACCTGAAGAACGGCATGGTGCTCAACCTGGAGGGCCAGCTGTGGCAGGTAGTCGAGTTCCAGCACGTCAAGCCGGGCAAGGGCCCCGCCTTCGTGCGCACCAAGATCAAGAACGTTCTGTCCGGCAAGACCGTGGACCGGACCTTCAACGCCGGCCTCAAGGTGGAGACCGCCACCGTCGACCGCCGCGACATGCAATTCTCCTACAAGGACGGCGACGACTTCGTCTTCATGGACGTCAAGACCTACGAGCAGACCTACGTGCCCGCCGACGTGGTCGGTGACGCCGCCGACCTCATGCTCGAGGGCCAGGACGTGATCGTCGCCTTCCATGAGGAGGACGTGCTGTTCGTGGAGCTGCCGGCCGCCGTCGTGCTGACCATCTCCCACACCGAGCCGGGTCTGCAGGGCGACCGCTCCTCCGCGGGCACCAAGCCGGCCACCCTGGAGACCGGTGCCGAGATCCAGGTCCCGCTGTTCCTCAACATCGGCGACAAGGTCAAGGTCGACACCCGCTCCCGCTCCTACATCTCCCGCGTCACCGACTGACCGCCGATGACCGAATCCATGCCGGCTGAGCCGGACGCCGCCGAGGAATCACTGGACGACGACGGCGCATCCGCCGCTGCGAGTGGGCACCCCAAGTTCCCGGTCACCGCACGCACTAAGGCGCGGCGGCGCGCCGTGGAGGTGCTCTTCGAGGCCGACCAGCGCGGCCTGCTACAGGGCGACTCCGGGGCGCAGAACCTGCGGGAGCTGGCCGCCGAGCGGGCCTTCCACTCCGCCAACCACACCGAGGCGCCCGCCTATACCCGTCAGGCGCTGGCCGGCGTCGCCGACCACCTGACCGAGATCGACGAGACCATCGAGACCTACTCCCACGGGTGGGTGCTGAGCCGCATGCCGGCCACGGATCGGGCCATCGCGCGCCTGGCCACCTGGGAGATCGTCTGGAACGACGACGTCGACGCGCCGGTGGCCGTCGACGAGGCAATCACCCTCGCCCGCATGCTGTCGACCGATGACTCCCCACGCTTCCTGAACGGGCTGCTGGGGCGCATCAGCGACCTGGCAGATACGCTGCGCTGAGCGGCGTCCGCATCCGCTGCGCCGCCCTCGCGCCTTCCGACCGCGCCGAGAACGGCACAAGTAAACCGGCTCTTCCGGTTTGTGGGTGTGGCGGGTGTTGCCGGAGTGGTGGGCTGGGTGCTGGTGGGTGCGGGGTGTGCACGCGGGCGCCCCGCCGTGGGGCGGAATGTCCAAATTCGGCACTAAGGCTGTCGACGACCGCTGAGGCCGT
>NZ_LK995540.1:0-18800 GCF_900002405.1 Actinomyces succiniciruminis
ATGTCGGGGATGATGTGTTCGCCCCAGGGTTTGTTCATGAGGTTGGCCAGGCCCTCGCCCTTGGCCTCGATGAGGACGCCGTCCTTGAAGCCGTCGAACTCTTTGCCGCCCACGAAGTAGGAGTCTTGCACGCGTACGCCTGTGACCTGCTCCTCGTAGGTCGCCGAGCGCCAGGAGGGGCTGTGGTTCTTGCCCTTGCCCCATGCGCCGACACCGCCCTGGCTGGACCCGCGCACGGGTTTGCGCAGGCCGGGGTAGTGCTTGCCGGCACGCGGATCGAACATGCCGGGCTTGACCGCGCCGGTCTCGTCGGCCAGGTACTTGCGCACGGCTAGGTTGCGTTCCTTGACGTAACTACGCCAGGCGGCCCGGTTGTTACGCCACAGCCAGTACTCGTAGCGGGCCCCGTCGGCGGCCTGCCGGGAGGCCCAGCGGGCGCCCCGGGCGGCCTGCCCGCCCATGGCGCTGGCCGCGCCGCCGCCCAGGGCTGTCAATCCCGCCAGGGCCAGGTCCCTGGCCATCTCGGCGGGCGTGTGGGTGGACAGGTAGCGGCGCACGGTGCCCGCAGGATCGCGCATCAGATCAGCGGCCCCGTGCGCGGCGTCGAAGAAGGTGGTAGCACCCATACCGACCTCGAAGGCCAACCCCAAGCTCCCGCCGGTGAGTATCACCACCGCCCCGATGAAGAACACCAAGGCGGCCTTCTGCTCCAGGCTCAAACCCTCCCACCAGGTGCCCAGGGCGTGAAGGATCCCCGCCAACCACCACGAGAACCCAGAAGCGCTCAACTGCTCCTCCAGGGCGCCGGCCAGCACGGGCGTCAGAGCTACCAGGCCAACGGCCGCAGCCAGTGCCCCCACCCCGGCCAGCCGCCAGCGCCACCAGCGCTGCGGCGGCGTGTCCAACACCGCGCGCGCCGCCTCCTCCCGGCCGACGCGCAGCCTGGAGGGCGCAACCGCCAACAAACCCGGCTGGCGGGTATCGGCGGCCTCCAGCAGTGTGCGGTACGCCCACCGGCACTCAATCCCAGTGGTCGCTACCAGGTCGATCAGCACCGCCCGCAACGGCCGCCAACGGTCATAGGGCAGTGCCTTGATGCGCCGCAGTCGCCACGGCCCCCACCTCCCGCCGCCGTCGTCGCCCTCAACCGACAGCGTGTAACCGCCCTCCCACAGCGTGCGCACATCCACCAGCCACGCCACACCGAGCAGCACCAGCAGCATCCAGCCGCGCCCGTGACCGCCCAGCGTCAGAGCAGAGGTGGCCCCCACCGGCCACCACGGCGCCTGGTCCCCGGTACTCGACCAGGCCCCATATGCGCTTGCGTTACGGCCGGCGTGATCCACCATGGCCACCCACAGTGCCCACAACGGCGCAAGCACACACACGGCCCGCGCCACCACACGCCCCGGACCGTCTATGCCTCCGCACTGGCGCCACACGGCCACGGCCAGCCCCACAGCCCCGGCCACCAGCCCCGTCACAAAGGCGTGCCCCGCGAAAACCAGATACTCCCCCGACTGGCCCGACAACGGGCTCAGAGAGAACATGGACGCGCCCAGGCACTCCAAATCGCCAACACCCTGGTAGGAGCACGTCAACAAATCCAGCGCACCAAACAACCCCGGCTCCGTCTCCAAGATCACGACCCGCCGCGCCATCTCCTCAACCGCCTCGAACCCCGCACCGCAGGCCACCCCCAGCACCAGCCAGTCGCTTGCCAACAGCCTGCGGACCCGGCCCGGAGCCGCCAGTGCCAGCACCGCCAACGGCACCAGCTTGCCCACCTCCTCAACCAGCGGCGCCACCACAACCTGGGCCGCCGTGTATGTGACCCCCACTTCGGCCCGTTCCGAAACCCACGTGCTAATCGCGGCGATAACCCCCGCCCACGGCATCGCCGCCGCCAACACGCCTGACACCAGCACCCAGGACACGGTCTTCGCCCGGGCCAACGCGAACCAGCACACCACCAGCCACAGGCAGCCCACCCACGCGCCCAGCGCCGCCCTCAACGTCGGCGACACGATCAGCCCCAGCACCACCACCACGGCCGCCAGCCACGAACACACCGCCCGAACCCTCACCAACAACCCGAACCAGCGCCCGCCGCCCGCCCAATCACGCAACACCTCCCACCACTCCACACGACCCTCCAAGAACGNCAGGCCACCCCCAGCACCAGCCAGTCGCTCGCCAACAACCTGCGGACCCGGCCCGGAGCCGCCAGTGCCAGCACCGCCAACGGCACCAGCTTGCCCACCTCCTCAACCAGCGGCGCCACCACAACCTGGGCCGCCGTGTATGTGACCCCCACTTCGGCCCGTTCCGAAACCCACGTGCTAATCGCGGCGATAACCCCCGCCCACGGCATCGCCGCCGCCAACACGCCTGACACCAGCACCCAGGACACCGTCTTCGCCCGCGCCAGAGCGAACCAGCACACCACCAGCCACACACAACCCACCCACGCACCCAGCGCCGCCCTCAACGTCGGCGACACTATCAGCCCCACCAGCACCACCACGGCCGCCAGCCACGAACACACCGCCCGAACCCTCACCAACAACCCGAACCAGCGCCCGCCGCCCGCCCAATCACGCAACACCTCCCACCACTCCACACGACCCTCCAAGAACGAACCGGCCTGCCAAGCACCAACAGAATGCGCAGGGAAAACAGACATCAGGAACCTTCCAACAGGGAGGAGAACACAGGCAGAAGCCAGTGTGTCACAATTCGAATTCAGACGCCTAACATGCAGAACAGCAGGCTAACGGGGCGAGATGCGTCCGAGACTCCGGGTCATCTCGAAAACGGCTAGCGTTCAACCACGTGGCGCACCCGGCCGTCCCAGCCGTCCAGGAGCTCACGGGCGAGTGCCGGCAGGATGTGCGGGTAGACGGTCATGCCGGCGGCGACGGCGGCGTCCAGCTCGTCCAACTCCCACCAGCGCAGCGAGTCCAGCACCTGCTGCTCGGTGTCGGTCCAGCCGGAGCGGCACACGCCGACGCCCGCCTCAAGGTGCGTCAGGTAGAACAGCTCGTCCTGGCGGCAGGTGACCTGGTTGAAGGTGAACAGGGCCTTGCGTTCCACCACTGGTCCGGTCAGGGCCGCCTCGGCCAGGGTGATGCCGGTTTCCTCCGCGAGCTCGCGACGCGCCCCACCGATGGGCGTCTCCCCCGACAGCAGGCCACCGCCCGGCGTGAATCCCCACGAATGGGTGGTGTCGCCGAAGTCGTGGCCGACGACCAGCAGGATGGCCGGCCGGGGCACGCGCCGCAGGGCGATCACACGCGCCGCCTGGCGGAACGGCAGGCCGGCGGCGTTCAGGTGCCACTCGGAGGCGTCGAGCAGCTGGGTCCAGTTGGGCGGTACGCGCAGCGGGTCTCGCCCGTCGGCCGCGAGAGTGGGCACGGGCCAGGGCAGGTCACCGGCGTCATCGGGTGAAGGCATAGCGTTGCTCAACTATAGCCGCCAGCAGGGCCGACTCCTGTGCCGCGAAATCGGCGTCGGCGTGCCCGTCGATCGCCTGCTGGCGCAGCTGCGCCAGGGCGGCCGCCGCCTTCAGGAACGCCTGCATGGCCCGGGCGGCTGCCGGCCCGCGACTCTTGGCCCAGCGGCGGGCGGCCGCACGTCCGGCACCGGTGGTGATCATGGTGACCTCGGCCGGTGAGAACCAACCTGCGCGCTGGTAGTCCGCCAGCCGCTGCCGCATGGTCATGCGTTCGCTCCAGCGTAGCCACAGCACCAGGCCGATGGCGGCGATGAAGAAGGGGATCGCGACGAAGAAGTAAAGGGACGGGTCACTGGTCAGTATGCCGTTCCAGAAGGAGTGCAGCATGATTGCGCAGGCCAGTCCCAGCGGCGTGGTCCACATCCACGCCAGGTTTGACCGCATGCGCACGCTCGCCCCGATCGCCAGGCCGGTGCAGGCGGTGAAGGTGACGTGGGCGAAGGGCGAGGCGATCCCGCGCATCAGGAATGTGACCAGCAGCGCGTCGGAGTACTGCACGAAGTACAGGATGTTCTCGGCGAAGGCGAAGCCGGCGGCGACTACCGCCGCGTAGACGATCCCGTCGACGGCGCCGTTGAAGGTGCGCCGCCACAACAGGAAGATGATGAGCACGCCCAGGCCCTTGGTGGACTCCTCCACGATCGGTGCAGTAACGACCGCGGAGACGAACTCGCCGCCGGACACCGACCCGGTGGTGGATGACACCAGTAGGGAGGCCGAGGTGTTGATCACCAGGGAGACGATGGTGGCGACGCCGGCACCCCACAGGAAGGCGGCCGCCAGCACGCCGGGCGGTTCGGGCTCCCAGCGGTCGATCCAGCGGACCGTGACCAGGACGATGCTCAGCGGCACCAATGCCAGCAGGATGGGGACCAGCAGCTCGGAGGCGGCTGTGGCGGTGGAGGCGTAGATGATCCACAGCATCACTGCCAGTCCGATGGCACCCAGGCAGGCCATGATCGCGCTGGCGACGGCGCCACGGCGCCGGTGCACCATCGCCTGCGGGGTCCATGCCGGGGCGGAGGAAGGCTGTGCGGGGCTGACCGCCGGGTATCCACTGCGTCGATACCCGGGGCGGGGCGCCCAGGCGTTGCCGGGTCCGGGGTAGGAGGACGGGGTGCTCACGATGTCGCCTGCGCGTTTCCGGATTCGCTCGGCGCATCGGTGGCGTCGTCGATGTCGAAGGTGCGTGGCAGGGGGGCGTGGCCGGCCAGGTGCAGCACCCGCACGTCCAGTGCCGCCCGCAGGCGCCGGGCCTCGGCCACGTGCGTGTTGTGGAAACGGCGGGCCAGCACCATTCGGTAGGCGGCCTTGTCCAGCCGGTCCAGGGCCTCCTGGCCCCGCGGGTCGGCGCCGAGTGCGGCGCGCATGGGGGCGTCGACGACGGTGCGGATCACCCGGGACAGGTCGGACTCGATACGGGCGCGGCTGCGGGTGCCTTCGCCGACCGGCTGGGCCGGGGTGTCGGTGTCCAGGCCGTCGTCGACGATCGGTCCCTCGGCGTCGAGTGCGTCGTGTGCGGCCTGGGACAGCAGCAGCGCGGAGGCGGGGTCGAGCAGACCGGAGGCCGCCAGGTCGGCGGCGGCCTGTGCCCGGTGGACCAGCTGTGCCTCCAGGGTGGCGCGCGATCCCAGCACCTGCCGGTGCAGCCGGTCCACGCGCAGTGCCTTGGCGTACGCCGACCAGGCGATCGCCAGGAACACCAGTGCCGCGGCGAGCACGACGACGGCGGGTCCCAGCCAGGTGGGCGGCCCACCCGGCGGGTCCACAGGCGCGGCCGGCAGCTGCGGCCCCGCAGCAACGATCGGGTTGAGCATGGCTTAACTCCTCCGGTCAGTCCTCGAGGGCGTCACGCAGTCTGCCCACCATGGTGCGCGAGCCGGGGGCAATGGTTACGCGCGTATGGGCCGTGGACAGGGCCATGTCGTACACGTCCAGCACGGCGTCGGTGACCGCGGACCAGTCGTAGCGGCCCACCACCGCGGACGCGGCGGTGCGGCGGGCGTCTGCGGCTGCGGTGTCGGTTAGGGTGTCGATGATGGCGCGGGCCAGGTCGTCACTGTCGCCGTTGCGGAACAGGGCGCCGTAGGCGCCGTCGCCGAGGACGTCGGAGAACGCGGTCAGGTCGGAGGCGACCACATGGGTGCCGGCGGCCATCGCCTCCACCAGCACAATGCCGAAGGACTCCCCGCCGGTCTGTGGGGCCACGTAGCAGGAGCAGGAGGCGAGCATGGCGGCCTTGTCGGCGTCGGAGACGCCGCCGAGGAACACCACCTGGTCGCCGAAGCGCTCCAGGGCGGCGCGCTCCTCCGCGGCGTCACCGCGGCCGGCGATGAGGAAGCGGGCGTCCGGGATGGCGGCCAGCACCGTGGGGATGGCGCGGGCGAGTACCTGCAGGCCCTTGCGGGGCTCATCCAAACGGCCCAGGAAGGAGATGGTGGGGGCCTGCGCAGTGCCCACGAAGCGCGGATCATCCTTGGGGGCGTCCGCGAAGGGGGCAACGTACACGCCGTTGGGGATGACCACCGCGTCGCCGCCGTGGTACTGGATCAGGGTGCGGCGCGCCTCCTCGGAGACGGCGATGCGGGCGGTGAGCTTCTCCACCAGCGGCACCGCCACCGGGGACAGCAGCTCACGGGCCAGGGAGCGGTCCATGGCGGCGTGGAAGGTGCCGACCACCGGCCCGTCGGACGCCTGCAGGGCGAGCATGCCGACGCTGGGGGTGATGGGCTCGTGGATGTGCAGCAGGTCGAAGTCGCCGGCGGCCAGCCAACGGTGGGCGCGGCGAGCCACCGCGGCCCCGAAGTTGAGGCGGGCGATCGAACCGTTGTAGGGGATGGCGATGGAGTCGCCGGCACTGGTGACCCAGTCCGGCAGCTCCAGGTCCGGCGAAGCGGGCGCCAGCACCTGCACCTCGTGTCCGCGGCGCATCAGCTCACGGGCCAAATCCATGACGTGCACCTGCACGCCGCCGTGCGCGTCCAGCGAGTAGGGGCATACGATCCCGATTCTCATGCGCCGGCCTCCGGCTCGGCCTCGCCCGCGGGCTGCCTCGCGGACTCGGCGGCATGCCGGCGCGCGAGCCGCTCGGGATCGAGGTCGGCGTCGAAAACCGCCTGCAGCATGTGCCAGTCGACGGCGTGTTCCATCAGACGGGGGGCGACGTCGGCCACCCAGGCGTGGGTGAGGGCCGTGACCCGCTCACGCCCCACCAGGTCGGCGGGCGCGTCCACCGGGCGGATGGTCAGCACGATGCCCCAGCGGGATCCGGCCCGGCGGCGGCGCTCGCCGTCCAGGCGCTCGTAGTGCAGGGAGGCGTCGTACAGGGGCACGCCGAGCCTGCCGGCCAGGGCCGCCGGCCCGGCGGCCACGCGCGCCGGGTGTCCGGCCAGGTCGGTCAGGACGCCGGAGCTGGACAGGTCGCGGTCCGCCAGCAGGGCCACCACGTAGTGCCCCTGGCCGGCGGTCTCGACCAGCCGGTCGAAGACCTTCTCCCCCCGGCCCTGGCCGATGACCTTCATGCCCAGGCCCTCGCGGAAGTCCACGAACTGTTCGAACAGGTCCGCCGGCTCCAGCTTCTCGGCGACGGTGAGTACCTGGGCGAGCTCCTGACTGGCCCAGGCGCCGGCCAGGTCCCAGTTGCCCATGTGGGGCAGGGCGATCACGATGGAGCCGCGTTGGAGGTCGGCATATGCGCGCGGGTCGATGTCGGGGCGCACGCGGGCGCCGATCTGCTCCAGACTCATGCCGGGCAGGGCGAAGGCCTCGTAGAAGTAGCGCATGTAGGAGCGCATGCCGGCCCGCGAGGTACGGCGCACCTCGCGGGCGGAGGCGCCCGGCATTATCCGCGCCAGGTTCTTCTCGAGTTGGCCGACGCCCTTGTCGCCGCCGCGCAGCCGGTGCCAGGCCCAGGCGACGTCGGCCCCGGCGGCGGACAGGGCGTACCCGATTGGCGCGGGCAGCTTGCGCACGTGCCGCCAGGCCAGCCGGTACAGGTCCTCGATACCGATGCTCATGGGCGCGCCTCCGCCGCCGGTCGGGTCAGCTGCCGGTGTACGGTGACCACCCGCTGAATGACGGTGATCAGGGAGCCGACGGCCACGAGTGCCAGGGCGGCGGTGAGCACCCATGCGGGCGCGCCCAGGCCGACGGCGAGGACGCCGACGGCGGTGATGACCAGCCGGTCGGTGCGCTCGGCGATGCCGACCGCCGCGGTGGCGCCCACGGACTCGGCGCGGGCGCGGGCGTAGGGTACGGCGGCCGCCAGCACCACGGTGGTCACGGCGATGGCGACCGTCCAGGTGCGCAGCGGCCCGGCCTGAAGGTGCAGGGCGGCCCATACGGCCAGGGAGCCGAAGACGGCGCCGTCGGCGAGGCGGTCCATGGTGGAGTCCAGGAAGGCGCCGAAGGACGAGCTGGTGCCGGTCAGGCGGGCGAGGATGCCGTCGAAGGAGTCACCGATCAGCACGGCCGCCAGCAGGATGGGACCGAGGATGAAACGCCCCTGCGGCAGGGTCAGCACCGCCACGGCGATGGTCGCCACGGTGCCGGCGACGGTGAGCATATTCGGGGTGACGCCGATCCGGGCCAGTCCCCGGGCGGGGGCGGTGAACAGGGCGCGGGTGATGCCTCTTCCGTGTTGTCCGAGCATGCGGCTCCTCAGCGTTCCGGGTCGGGACGGCCCGTGTCCAGTGCGGTGGGCGCGCTGTCCCAGGCCGCGGCGAGCTGGTCGCGCTGGTCTCCCAGCAGTTGGGGCACGGGTTTGGTCTTGCCGATGATCGGCATGAAGTTGGCGTCACCGGTCCAGCGGGGCACCACGTGCTGGTGCAGGTGGGCGGCAATTCCCGCGCCCGCGACCTGCCCCTGGTTCATGCCCAGGTTGAAGCCATGCGGGTGGGAGACGGCGCGCACCACCTCCATGGCGCGGGCCGTGAGCGTACCGATCTCGGAGCGCTCGGCGGCGGTGGCCTCGGTCCAGTCGGAGATGTGCCGGTAGGGACAGATCAGCAGGTGGCCGGTGTTGTAGGGGTACAGGTTCATCAGCACGTAGGCGGTCTCGCCGCGGTGGACGATGAGGGCATCCGTATCCGACCGCCCGGGGGCGGCGCAGAAGGGGCACTGGTCGGCGGAGTCGTCGGAGGGCTTGTCCTGGCCGCCGATGTAGACCATGCGGTGCGGGGTCCACAGCCTTCTGAAGGGGTCGGGGGTGTCGGCGGGCTGGAAGGGCGCCTCGATACGTACGCCGTCGACGACGGTGCCCTCCAGGCGCGTCAGTGCGGGCGCCTGCCCGGGCGCGTCGGTGCCCGGGCAGGCCGCCTCCGGGATGTGCTCCTGCGCGGCTGTCTGGCCGGTCATGTCAGTCACGGGTGAGCTTCTCCCCCGCCGGCTCGTTGATGCGCTCGGCAATGACGCGGGTGATGTGCTCGATGGCCGCGTCCACGGGCACGCCGTTGGTCTGGGAGCCGTCGCGGAAGCGGAAGGAGACGGCACCGGCGTCGGCATCATCCCCGCCGGCGATCAGCGTGAAGGGGACCTTCTCCTTGGAGGCGTTGCGGATCTTCTTGCCGAAGCGGTCGTCGGAGTGGTCCACCTCCACGCGCACGCCCCGGGCCCGCAGCTTGGCGGCCACGTCGTCGACGTAGGCGTCGAAGGCCTCCGCCACGGGCACCAGCCGCACCTGCACGGGAGCCAGCCAGGCGGGGAAGGCACCGGCGTAGTGCTCGGTGAGCACGCCGATGAAGCGCTCCACGCTGCCGAGCTTGGCGGCGTGAATCATGATGGGGCGCTGGCGCGTGCCGTCGGCGGCCGTGTACTCCAGGTCGAAGCGCTCGGGCTGGTTGAAGTCGTACTGGATGGTGGACATCTGCCAGGTGCGGCCGATGGCGTCCTTGACCTGCACGGATACCTTGGGGCCGTAGAAGGCGGCGCCGCCCGGGTCGGGCACCAGCTCCAGTCCGGTGGAGGTGCACACCTCCTCAAGGGTGCGGGTGGCGGCCTCCCAGTCGGCGTCCGAGCCGATGAACTTGTCCTTCTTGGCGCCGTCCTCGTCGCGGGTGGACAGCTCCAGGTAGAAGTCGTCCAGGCCGAAGGCCTTCAGGATCGACAGGAAGAACTCGATCTGCCTGCGGATCTCCTCCCCGGCCTGCTCGGGGGTGCAGTAGGTGTGGGAGTCATCCTGCGTGAAACCGCGCATGCGGGTGAGCCCGTGCACCACGCCGCTCTTCTCGTAGCGGTAGTCGCGCCCCATCTCGAAGAACCGCAGCGGCAGCTCACGGTAGGAGCGGCCGCGGGAGCGGAAGATCAGGTTGTGCATGGGGCAGTTCATGGCCTTGAGGTAGTACTCCTGGCCGGCCTTGGTGATGTTGCCCTCGGCGTCGCGCTCCTCGTCGGCGAGCATGGGCGGGAACATGGTGTCCGCGTAGTAGGGCAGGTGTCCGGAGGTGTGGAACAGGCCGCCCTTGGAGATCTCCGGGGTGTGGA
Organism: Actinomyces succiniciruminis; assembly: GCF_900002405.1. GTDB lineage: Bacteria > Actinomycetota > Actinomycetes > Actinomycetales > Actinomycetaceae > Actinomyces > Actinomyces succiniciruminis. The sequence continues at coordinate 9,998 of NZ_LK995540.1, forward strand.
CCAGGTCGTAGCCGGCCTGGATGTGCCGGTCGATGACGTACTGCTCGATCTCGTGGCGCAGGATACCGCCCTTGGGGTGGAACACGACCAGCCCGGGGCCGATCTCCTCGGGGAAGGAGAACAGGTCCAGTTCGGCGCCGAGCCGGCGGTGGTCGCGGCGGGCGGCTTCGGCCATGCGGGTCTGGTAGGCCTTCAGGTCGTCCTTGGTGGCCCAGGCCGTGCCGTAGATGCGCTGCAGGGAGTCGCCGTTCTGGTCGCCCTTCCAGTAGGCGGCCGAGGAGCGGGTCAGGGCGAAGCCGTTGCCGATGAGCTTGGTGGAGGGCAGGTGGGGCCCGCGGCACAGGTCCTTCCAGGCCACGGTGCCGTCGCGGCGCACGTTGTCATACATGGTCAGGCCGCCCGCCCCGACCTCCACGGAGGCGGACTCGGCGCAGGCCCCCTTGGTGGTGATCAGCTCCAGCTTGTAGGGCTGGTCGGCCAGTTCGGCCCGCCCCTCGGCCTCGGTGATGTCGCGCCGCCGGAAGGCCTGATTCTCCTTGACGATGCGCTTCATGCGCTTCTCGATTTCGCGCAGCAGCTCGGGGGTGACGGCGTCGATCCCGCCGAAGTCGTAGTAGAACCCGTCGGTGATGAAGGGACCGATGCCGAGGTTGACGTCGGGGAAGAGCTCCTGGACGGCTTGCGCCATGACGTGCGTGGCGGAGTGCCGCAGGATGTTCAGCCCATCCTCACTGTCCAACGTGATGGGCTCGACGACGGCCCCCGCCGGGAGGGCACGGTCCAGGTCCCAGGGCTCGCCGTCCACCTTCATGGCGACCACCTCGCGGGCGTCCGCGAACAGGGTGGTGCCCGTGGTGCCCGCCTCGATGCTGCGGGTGGCGCCGTCGAGGACAATGTCGAAGGTGGGCTGGTTGGACACGGGGACTCCTTTTGATCAATCGATCAGCTCAGGCGGGCTGTACTGGTGCCCGCACGCACCGGATCATACCGAGTGGCGCAACCGGCCCCGGATCAGAAGCCGGTGTCGGTGGGCTCGGGGTAGAACCGCCGGAACTTGCGCCACTGGTTCAGCTCTCCCGCCAGCCGGTAGGCACGGCGTCGCGCAGACGCGTCCTTGGGGTTGTTCAGCGGGTTGATGACGCGCCCCGAGCGGCGCAGTTCCCACACGCGGCGGCCCAGGGCCTTATCGCGCACGTAGCGGTCCAGGAGACGCCCGGGCACCAAGGTGTACAGGCATCCGGCCGTGAAGCGGGCCGGCGCCGTCGGCTCCCCGTCCACCACGTCCGCGACCAGCACCTCCATCGGGTTCACGCCCGCACCGACGCAATAGAAGCTGTTGCGCCCGATGCGCGGGTTGACCTCCAGGAAGAAGAACTCGCCGGTGCGCGGGTCCTGCTTGATGTCGAAGTTCGCGAAGCCCCGGTAGCCGGTGGCGGTGAGGAAGCGCTCGGCGGCGGCGAACAACTCCGGCGCGTCGAAGGTGATCATGGCGCAGGGGTTGCCGAGTGTCGCCGGGGCGTGCTCCTCCAGCAGCACGCGGGCCGCGGCGCTCATTGATACCCTGCCGCGGGAGTCGACGTACGCCGTCACGGAGTACATCGCCGTGTCATCCCCGGGAACCAGTTGCTGCACCACGAAGCGGCTGCGGAAACCGGCGTCCGCCAGGGTGCGCCACAATTCCTCCAGTGCGGCCGCATCCTGGATGAAGTAAACCTTCTTGCGGCCCTCGAACTCCAGGGTCTCGTAGGTGGAGGAATCCGCCGGCTTGGCCACCAGGGGGAAGGTGAGGTCATCCGGCAGCGGCGCCGGCCTCCAGTCGGGTGCGTCGGCGCCGGACAGGTCCTGGTAGAAGGAGCGGGGCACCGGCAGGTCCTGCTCGGCGGCGACGCGGGCGAATCCCTCCTTGTCGCTTACCAGGTCGATGGTCTCCAGCGACGGGATCGGCACCAGGTAGAACCGCTCCAAGCGTTCCCGGTGCTCGGCCAGGACGCGGATCCGCCAGTCGGTGTTGGCTATCAGCAGCAGCGGCACGCCGGGGTTCTCCTCGCTCAGGCGTGCGCCCAGGGCCTCCAGTTCCACAACCAGTCCCTCGGCGTCGTCGGCGCGGTCGCACTGGTGCCGGGTGACGATCGCGGAGTCCCGGATCGCCAGCGGGTCGTACTTGGTGACCAGCACCGACACCACCCCGTAGGCGTCATTGAACTGACGTGCCAGCGCATAGGCGCCAATGTCACCACCGACGATGACCGGCTGGAACTTCTTCATAAGCATGCTCCTGAGACTGAGGGGCGGCCCTCGTGGGCCTGCTAGCGGATGGTACCGGCTGCCGACCCGTTACACTCGCCTACACCCGCCGTTACCCACCGCGGGTCGCGTGGAGGAGGTCACCGTGACTCAACCCGACAGCCGTTTCCCGGAGCTGCGCGCCGAACTGGCCCGCCTGAGCGGGACCAGTGCGCAGGATTGGTATCCGGTTTTCAAGGCGCGCTACGGCATGCAGGTGGCCTTCGAGCAGATTCGTGCCGTGCACGGTGACGGGGCGGTACTCACCCAGTTGTTCACCTGCTGCACCGCAGTGGTACCAATCATGGCGGCGGGGCTCACCCCGCGCTACGCCGACATCGACGCCGACACCCTGGCGCTGGCCCCCGGCGCCGTAGACGCGACCACCGCCCCCGACAGCGGGGGCGGCCCGGTCGTCCCGCTGCGCGGCCTGGTCATCCAGCACACCTTCGGCATTCAAGGGGGTGAGGAGGCCGGCCGGCTGGCGCAGCAGGCACGCGACCTGGGCGCCGTCGTCATGGAGGATGCAGCCCACTGCGTCACCCGACTCGCGCGTGGGGACGACGGGCAGCCGCTCGCCGACGTGTCCTTCCACTCCTTCGGCGTGCAGAAGATCCTGCCGACACACTTCGGTGGGGCGGTCTGGGTCAACCCTGAACTGGCACGCCGCGATGCCGCCCTAGACTCCGCGCTGCGGGTTGCGCTGGCCTCCTTGCCGGACCTGAACCACCGCCTGGGCGCCGCCGCCCGTATGTACCGCAATCAGGCCCGGGTCCTGGCTCACCTGCCACGCGCCGTCTCGGCGCCTGCCCGCGCCGCCGCCTCTCGCACCGGCCTGCTGGAACCGCCGATCGCCACGGCCGAGGAGGCCGGTCGACTGCCCTACGCACCGATGGTTCCCTCCGGCTGGGTTGCCCGCACCGCCACCGCCGCCCTGCGCCGCCTACCCGAGGCCGACGCCGCCCGTATCCGGGTGGTCGGCCGCTACCGCGAAGCGCTGCCAGGACTCGCGGGTGTCACCGTTCCCGGCGGGGTACTGCGCGGCGCCCCGGCCCCTCTGCTGCGCGTCCCCTTGCTGCTTCCCAACACCGACGAGGCCGAGCGGCTCATCGCCGGCATGCGGGCCATCGGGGTTTTCGCAGAGAGGTGGGGCCGCCCGCTGCTGTATCCGGGGGTAGATGACGAGGCCGCTTTCTGCGTGCCCGCGGCCCCCGGCAGTCTGCCGGTGACGCGGGACGTCTCGGCGCGCGTGGTGGCACTGCCGACCGAGCTCGACGACGCCCACGCCGCCGACGCGGTGCGCCTGGTCCAGGAGTGGTCGCGCCATCGCGCCTGATGCCGCGCCGACGTCAGCGACCCAGCCACTTGCGCACCAAGTGACGCGTGCGCCGCGCCCGCCCCAGGGCCTGGTACACCAGTGGCCGGGTCGGTACGTCCCAGGCGCCATCGACCTCGGTGGGATGCTGGGCGAAACGGCGCTTGTAGCGGCCCACGCCGTACAGTTCCGGGACCCGACTGGACTCGGCCCCCATCAGGTCCAGGCTGCGTATGCCCTCCTTGGCGAGGGTGCACGCCACCGCCCAGTCCAACGCCTCGGCGCCGCGGAAGCTGCGTGAGGCGTTGGAGGAAGCGCCGTAGTAGGTCGCCGCGTCCTTGCCTGCAACGGTTACCAGGTCCCAGCAGTGCGGAACACCATCACGCCGCAGTACGAACAGCCGAGCATGCTGCGGCCCCAGGGTGGTGAGCATGTCCCAGTAGACCTGGGAGGGATGGGGCCGGAATCCATCGCGCTCTGCGGTGGCTACAAGCACTTGGTATACGTTCTCGAACTCCTCTCGACTCAGACCGGTCTCCTCGGCAATGGTGCAGCCAGCCTCGCGGACCACGCGCTCGGCCCGGCGCACGCCGCGACGCCCGTCCTTGGGCATGACCGCACGAATGGCCTCAGGGGTGCCGGGGCGCAAGTCGATAACATAGGTGCGGTCGTAGGTTATGGAACTCATGAGCGGCAGGGTGTCGCGCGCGCAGAAGCGGGCGTGCATACGGATGAAGACGACACGCTTGTCGCGCCGCCGCACTTCGCGCACGAGCAGCTTACGCAGCTCGGCCTCGCGGGTGGGGGACTGCTCGCCGAGCCACACCGGCCCGTGCTTTGCCCATAAGAACGGCCATCTCGCGATCGAGTAGCGGTACAGGGCGATCACCGCCACCGTTTTGGAATCAACTTCGTAGGCGTAGCGACCGAACAGGGGTCTGCCTTGGCTGCGTTCGAAGTCCTCCCAGGGCTCCAACTGCTCCAGGGGCGCGGGCGCGCCCCCGATCGCGAGACGCATCTGGCGCGCATCAAGGGCGGTGAGGTGGCCGCAAGCGGGTGACGGCACTTCGGCCATAAGGCGAACTCCTAAGTGAAAACTGTGTGTTCGCCAAGATATTGTCAGGTGGAGCCACGCAACATCCTTCGCAAGGATGATCAATCACCCTGGTTTCTCATCAGGGAGAGTGCCCCGTCCTCCTCCGGGTGCAGGACCTCGGCGCTCAGCGACGCCTGCGCAGCAGCGGCTTGGGGTGAAAGCGGTGGAACTTGCGGTCGTAGTTGAGCTTCTGGGCGTACACCAGCAGGCGGCGACGCAGCGAGCGCTCGGCGGGATCTAAGAGCGGATCGACAGCGTGCGGTGCCAGCCGCACTACCCTTCGGCGCAGCGCCGGGTCGTCGAGCTGATGCAGCAAGAGGTGGTGCGACAGCAGGCTGTAGAGTACTTCGCGCCGAGCCACCCGGCGCGGGCCGGGGTGGCCGTCGACTAGGTCGGAGATCATGGGGGCCATCGGATTGACACCTGCGGCGCTCATATAGAAGGAGTTGCGGCCAATGCGGGGGTTGACCTCGAAGAACACGGCACGCCCGTCACGGGGGTCGATCTTGATGTCGAGGTTGGCGAAGCCGCGGTAGCCGACCAGGGACAGGAGCCGTTCGGAGGCCTCCCACAGCTCCGGATACGGCTCGGTGATCATGGCCACAGGATTGCCGATCAGTGACGGCGCATGATCCTCTAGGAGGACCCTTGCGGAACCGATCATGGTGGTCTCGCCCGAGGAGGCGACGTATACGGTGACCGAGCGCATGGCGTCGTCCTCGCCCGGGATACGCTCCTGGATCAGGAAGGTGGATGTGAAGTCCGCCCGCCGCAGGTCCTCCCAAAGTGCATGTAGTTGCTCGGGGCCATCCAGGAAGTAGATCTTCCGCTTGCCTTCGAAGTTCAGTTCATCCCATTCCGCCCCGACAGCAGCCTTACCCACCAGCGGGAAGGGAATATCGATCTCCGGGTCTCCTGCGGCCAGGTCGGCACCGGTAACCACTACCTGTCGGGGCGTGCACAGTCCCACGGACTCGCACGCGATGCTGAAGCTGACCTTGTTGCTCAGGCGTTCCATCGCCTGCATGGAGGGGAACGGCACGACGTAAACCGGCTCAAGCTCCTCCCGGTGGGAGGCGAGCGTATGGGCGACCGAGTCGTGGTTCGCCATAACCACGGCACTACGTGGGGCGCGTCCAGCGGCCAGTTGTTTCAAACGGGCGATCAGGGTCGCGCCCTCGAGTTCCAGGGAAATGACGTCAATATACGCAGACAACACGATGGCCTGAATCGGTCGGGCCGAGATAAGGACCACCCGCTGGCCGGTGGCCTCATGAAGCTGACGAGCCAGAGCGTATGCGCCGATGTCTCCGCCGATGACGACTGGCAGCAGTCCCGGCCGGTTGGACTGGTCAAGCTGCGCGCCGGTCAAAACAACCTCCTGCTGGTGTACCCGTGTCGGGGTGCGTCCACGAAGAAGGCCCCGAACCACCCGGTCCGGGGCCATACGCGTGGGCGATACTGGGATCGAACCAGTGACCTCTTCCGTGTCAGGGAAGCGCGCTCCCGCTGCGCCAATCGCCCGAGCGGATGACGGGACTCGAACCCGCGACCCTCACCTTGGCAAGGTGATGCTCTACCAACTGAGCCACATCCGCGTGTCTGGCCTCCCGCGGGAGGCACGCAGGAAAAGTTAGCAGAGGGGTCCGGAAGCTGACAAATCGTCCCGACCTCGGCGTGGGATGACCTCGCTCACGCTCGCACGCCGTGCTCGGTTTCCGCCGCCGGAGCATCAATCCGTGGCACAGTTGTGCCCATGCACAGTTCCCGAAACGCCTCTGCCGACGTCTCTTCGCCGTCCGCAGCCCCCTCCGCACCCCAGCCCACCCGGGCTCAGTCGGCGCCGGAGGAGGAACGCCCGGAGTTGCCCAAACTGTCGACATGGCCGGGCCGTCCCTACCCACTGGGCGCCAACTACGACGGCTCCGGCACGAACTTCGCCCTGTACTCCTCCGTCGCCGAGGCCGTGGAACTGTGTCTGTTCGACGAGGCGGGCGCCGAGACCCGCATCCCGCTGACCGAGGTGGACGCGGACGTGTGGCACGCCTACCTGCCGTCCGTACAGCCCGGCCAGCACTACGGCTACCGGGTGCACGGCCCCTACGACCCGGCCGCCGGTCACCGCTGCGACCCCTCCAAACTGCTGCTGGACCCCTACGCGAAGGCGATGTCCGGCGAAGTGAGCGGCTCGCAGGCTCTTTACTCCTACGACTTCTCCGACCCGTCGGCGCGCAATCAGGAGGACTCCGCCCCCGTCACCATGCGCTCGGTAGTGGTCTCCCCCTACTTCGACTGGGGCCGCGACCGCCCACCCAGCCACGAGTACCACAACACGATCATCTACGAGGCCCACGTCAAGGGCATGACCAAGCTGAACAAGTTCATCCCCGAGCACCTGCGCGGCACCTACGCCGGCCTGGCCGAGCCCGCGGTGATCGACCACCTGAAGAACCTCGGCATCACCGCGATCGAACTGATGCCAGTGCACCAGTTTGTCAACGACACCTTCCTGCAGGACAAGGGCCTGTCCAACTACTGGGGCTACAACACCATCGGCTACTTCGCCCCGCACAACGCCTACGCCGCGCACGGCACCGACGGCCAGCAGGTGCAGGAGTTCAAGGCCATGGTCAAGGCCTTCCACGAGGCCGACATCGAGGTGCTGCTCGACGTCGTGTACAACCACACCGCCGAGGGCAACCACATGGGCCCGACCCTCTCCTTCCGGGGCATCGACAACGCCGCCTACTACCGGCTGGTCGACGGCGACCAGGCCCACTACTTCGACACCACCGGCACCGGCAACTCCCTGCTCATGCGCTCCCCGGCGGTGCTGCAGCTGATCATGGACTCGCTGCGCTACTGGGCCACCGAGATGCATGTGGATGGCTTCCGCTTCGACCTGGCCTCCACGCTCGCCCGCCAGTTCCACGAGGTTGACAAGCTTTCCGCCTTCTTCGACATCATCCACCAGGACCCGATCCTGTCGCAGCTAAAGCTGATCGCCGAGCCCTGGGACGTGGGCGAGGGCGGTTACAACGTGGGCGAGTTCCCCGCCCTGTGGAGCGAGTGGAACGGCAAGTACCGGGACACCGTGCGCGACTTCTGGCGCGGCGAGCCCTCCACACTGGGTGAGTTCGCGGCCCGTATCACCGGTTCCTCAGACCTGTACCAGCGCTCCGGCCGCACCCCGGTGGCCAGCGTCAACTTCGTCACCGCGCACGACGGCTTCACCCTGCACGATCTGGTCTCCTACAACGAAAAGCACAATGAGGCCAACGGAGAGGGCGGTGCCGACGGCGCCAGCGACAACCGCTCCTGGAACTGCGGCGCCGAGGGCCCCACGGATGACCCCGACGTGCTGGCTCTGCGCGGGCGGCAGGTGCGCAACTTCATCGCCACCCTCATGTTCAGTCAGGGCGTACCCATGCTCTGCCACGGCGACGAGTTGGGCCGCACCCAGGGAGGCAACAACAACGGCTACTGCCAGGACAATGAGATCACCTGGATCGACTGGGACCTGACCGACGAGCAGCAGGATCTGCTCGAATTCACTCGCAACATGATTCGCCTGCGCCGGGAGCATCCGGTGCTGCGTCGACGCCGCTTCTTCACCGGCGCGGCCGGCCACGGCGGCGAGTCGGAGCTGGGCGAGATCGAATGGCTCAGCCCCTCCGGCGCGCGCATGACCGACGAGGACTGGGGTACCTGGTATGCCCGCGCGATGGCGGTGTTCCTCAACGGCGACGCCATCCATGAGCCGGATGAGCGCGGCCAGCGCATTCGCGACGACTCCTTCCTGGCTCTGTTCAACGCCTCCGGCGAGGACATCGTCTTCACCCTGCCCGGTCCGGACCACTCCCCCCGCTGGCGCACGGTGCTGGACACGGCTCCAAGTGCCGCCCCGCGCCCGCAGCAGGTGGCCACCGGTTCCGGGGAGGAGTCGGAGGCCGGCCAGCAGGTCACGGTGGAGGCCCACTCCATGCTGTTCCTGATCTCCATCCCCGCGCCCGAACCGGCAACCCCCCAAGCCGTGGCCGAGGAGGAAGCGCCCGCCGCACCCCAGGTCGCGGTGGAGGAACCCGCCGACGCCGCTGCGGCGGTGACAG
>NZ_LK995540.1:18908-33301 GCF_900002405.1 Actinomyces succiniciruminis
CGCCCGCCGCACCGTCCGAACCGGCGACACCGGCAACAGCTGTGGTCACCGAGCAGGCAGGAGAGCCCGCATGAATGCCGACGACGCCGCCCGTCACCTGCCCGATTCGTCCAAGCGCACCCCGGTTACCACCTACCGGCTGCAGTTGGGAGAGTCGCTGACCTTCGACGACGTGCGCGCCCAACTGCCCTACCTGCGCCGACTGGGCGTGACCGACCTGTACCTCTCCCCCGTCCTGGCGGCCAGCCCGGGCTCGACCCACGGCTACGACGTCGTCGACCACACCCACATCAGCGCCGTGATGGGCGGTCGGGAGGGCCTGGAGAAGCTGGCCCGCGAGGCCCAAGCCGCCGGCATGGGCGTGGTGGTGGACATCGTCCCCAACCACATGTCGGTGCCGACCCCGGTATGGCACAACCCGCCCCTGTGGTCCGTGCTGCGCGACGGAGCGGACTCACCGTATGCCGCCTGGTTCGATGCCCCCCGCGGCGAGAAGCTGCTGATGCCGGTACTCGGTCAGCGCATCGGGCAGGCCCTGACCGACGGCGAGTTCACCGTGGAGCGCATGGTCATACCCACCGAGCCGGAGCGGGGCGAGCAGTGGGTGCTGCGCTACTACGACCACGTCTTTCCGCTCGCCGCGGGCACCCACGCCCTGCCCTTGCCGGAGCTGCTGGGCCGCCAGCACTATCGGCTCGCCTATTGGCGGGTGGGTGACGAGGAGCTGAATTACCGGCGCTTCTTCGACATTGCCACACTGGCGGCCGTGCGCGTGGAGGACCCGGAGGTCTTCGCCGGCTCGCACGCACTCATCCTGGAGCTGGTCGACGCCGGGGCGATCGACGCCCTGCGGGTGGATCACCCCGACGGCCTGGCCGACCCGGAGGGCTACCTGGATCGGCTCGCCCAGGCCACGGGCGGCGCCTGGGTCGCGGCGGAGAAGATCCTCGCCCCCGACGAACTGCTGCCGGACTCCTGGCGCGCCGCCGGCACCACCGGATACGACGCCGCCTGGCGCATCGACCAGCTCCAGGTCGATCCCGCAGGAGCCCGCACGCTTGGCGCCCTGATGCGAGAACTCACCGGTAACGTGCCGATCGACTACGCCCGCGTTTCCGGCGACGCCAAGCGGGAGATCATCGCCGGCTCCCTGGCCTCCGAAGTGAACCGGCTGGTGGACCTGCTGCATGCCATCACCTCCCGGGACCTGTATCTGTCCGACCACACCTTCCGGGACCTGCGCGCCTGCGTGGTGGAACTGCTGGTGGCCGCTGACCGCTACCGGGCCTATGTGCTTCCGGGACGGCAGGCCGACGCGGAGCAGGCCGCCGTGTTGCAGGACACCGCCGCACGAGCGCGCGCCCACCTGACTCCCGACCAGTTCCCCACACTCGACCTGGTGGTGGCGCTACTGCTGGGCGAGCAGGTTGGCTCCGGTGAGCCCTCGGACTCACCGGAGCGGGCGGAGATCATCACCCGCTTCCAGCAGGTGTGCGGCGCGGTCACCGCCAAGGGCGTGGAGGACACCACCTTCTACCGGTGGACGCACCTGACCAGCCTGACCGAGGTGGGCGGCGACCCCGCCGGTTTCGCCCTGCCCGCCGATGAGGCGCATGCCTGGGCCGGGCGCGTCCAGCGCAGCTGGCCCGCCACCATGGTCACGTCCACCACCCATGACACCAAGCGCAGCGAGGACGTGCGCGCACGCATCGACGTGCTCGCCTCCTACGCCGCCGAGTGGGTCGAGGTAGTTCATCGGCTGCGTGATCTGACCGCGGGTATACGCCCCGCCGATCTGGATGGGGCCACCGAGAACCTGCTGTGGCAGACGCTGTGGGGCACCTGGGCCCCCGACTCCGGAGACCCCATCACCGGCGAGCGGCTGGGGGCCTACCTGATCAAGGCGGCCCGCGAGCAGAAGTCGTGGACCACGTGGACGGCACCGGACACCGAGCGCGAGGGCCAACTGGCCTACTACGCAACCGCCCTGCTGGCGCGTGCGGACGTGGCCGAGGAACTGAACGAGTTCGCCGCGCTGACGTCTCGTGCCGTGCGGGACACCATCCTGGCGAACAAGGCGATGACGCTCACCTGGCTCGGAGTCGCAGACGTCTACCAGGGCAGCGAGGTCACCCGCACCTCACTGGTGGACCCGGACAACCGCCGCCCGGTCGACTATGACTCCGACGGTGGTCTGCGTGCCGCCCTCGACCGGGTGGAGCAGGCCGAGCCGCATGCCGAACTGACGCTGGATGAGGCCAAGCTGCGCCTGACCAGCCGACTGTGTCGGCTGCGCGCCGAAAGGCCCGAGACCTTCGTCGGCGAGCGTTCCGGCTACATGCCGCTGCCGACGACTACCGCCTGCGCCTTCGCCTACGCCCGTCTGTTGGACGATCAGGCCGATGTCGTCGTGGTGGTGCGACGCCTGGGGCGTCGTCTCGAACGACTCGGCGGCTGGGGCGGCCACACCATTGTGCTGCCGCAGGGCGAGTGGACCGATGTTCTCACCGGCGCACCGGTGTCCGGCGGCACCAGGCTCCTGGCCGACGTCGTCGGCGGGGAGTCGGTGGTGGTCCTGGCCCGCCCGCGCCGCGAGCAGCCCTGAGGCCCGCCCGCGGCGCGCAGCCGGGCTACTACCGCGCTGGGGCGTCCGAGTCGTCGCCGACACCGCCGCGCAGCGCACCGATCCGGCTGCGCGCGGCGGCCACGCCCGCCTCCGCACGGTGCTTGAGCTCCAGCGCCTTCACCAGCCCGGCGTATACGCGCGGCCGCACCAGCAGGTCCCACGGTCCGGGCACGGACACGGGACCGTCGGCGGTGAACTTGGCCTTGAAGCTGCCGACGCCGTTCAGTTCGGGGGTTCGCTCGGACCCCACCCCCATCAGGTCCCAGGTGCGCGCGCCGCGCTCGCGCAGCCAACAGCCCGCCTTGTACACGAGCGCGTCGGCAGCCAGGCTGCGCCGCCCCTCGGCGGTGGAAGCGGCATAGTAGTGCGCGGCGCCGTCGCCCCACAGGGTGTCGATGCTCCAGGCCAGCGCCTCCCCGCCGTTCCGGCGCACCACGTACAGTCGGCAGTGGTCGGGGCCGAGCGTGCGCAGCATGGTCCGGTAGGTGTCCTCCGGGGCGGCGTGGAAGCCGTCACGGTCGCCGGTCTCCAGGAGGATCTGGTACAACTCCCCGAATACCTCCTCGGCCCGGTCCGTCTCATCGTGGAAGGTCAGCTCGGTGTTGCGCAGCGCCTTGCGCACGTCCCGGCGCCCGCGCGACTTGAAAGATGCCAGGAAGGCCTCGTCGTCCTCCCGGTCCAGGTTCAAGATGATGGTGCGGTCGTGGGGCATGGTCTGCAGCAGTTCGTGCAGCTCCGGGGCGGGGTGGGTGCAGTGCAGACGCACGAAGACAATGGCCGGGTCGTGGAAGCGCACGCCCTGAACCAGCAGCTCCCGCAGCTCGGTCTCCTCCTCGGCGGTCGGCTCCGCGCCCAGCCACACCGGGGCGTGTCGGGCCCACAGGTAGGGAAAGCCGCGCACGGACATACGGGTTAGCGAGATCAGGGCGCGGGGGGTGCCGTCGGCGGCGGAGTAGACCAGTCGTCCCCAGGGCTCGCGTCCGTCCACGGCCGCGTCGAAGGCGTCCCACGCGGCGCTCTGCTCGATGGGCAGCGTGGTCTCGGCGTCGGCGGCGATACGCCGGAAGGTCTCCCAGTCGATGCGCCGCATGGTGCCGCCGGATGCGCGGGGGGTGGCGTTCTCGGGCAAGGTCATGGAGGGGGTTCCTGTCCTGTCTTGGGGCTGATGGTGTCGCCGCCGCGAGCTGCGCCCGCCTGGCCGGTCTCACGATAGACCAGGAGACGGGCCTGCGGTGCGCTTGCGCCTGAGACATGTCCGACGGCGGCGGCTGACACGGCGTGGCGACGCGGTGGGCGCACGCGCGCCGGTAGCCTGGGGCGGTGGCTGATATCCCCCGCGCGTCGGCTCCAGAGTCGGCCGCATCCTCGATGCCGGAGCGTTTCCGCACCGCTCTGCTGTCACTGCGCGAAGTCGCCCGACCGCGCGGCCTGATTCTGGAGGAGGTGCCCGCGCCGTCTCGGCTAGCCCCCTACGCCGCCGCCCTCACGGCGGAGACGGTTCAAACGGAGGCGGGCACGCCGCTGGCCTCTGGACGCTTCGTGGTGCTGCACGACCCGGCGACGCAGCCCGCTTGGGATGGCGATTTCCGGCTGGTGGTGATGGTGCGTGCACGGGTGGATGAGGCCATCGGCGCGGACCCGCTGCTCGGCGCAGCCGCCTGGTCCTGGCTGACCGACGCGCTTGAGCATGCCGGCGCCGGCCGCCACGCCCTGGTCGGCACCGTCACCCGGGTCCTGTCCGACACCTTCGGTGGTCTGGAGCTCACCGACGCCAGCGCCCAGGTGGAGATCCGCTCCTCCTGGACTCCGACCACGCCCGACCTCGGCCCGCATTTGCTGGCCTGGTACGAACTGATTCACTTGGCGGCGGGGCACGAGCCGGAAAGCGCCGTCCCGTTGGGCCTGGCGGGAGCGACGCGATGACCGGCGCCGCCGCACCCAGCCCGGTCGCCGTTCCGGGCACAACCGACTGCCCGGTCCCCGCCGACGCCGTCGTCGCCTATCAGCGGCCCGCCGAGGGGCTGCCCGCCGTGACCGACACGCCTGCCGCACTCGCCCGCCAGGCCGCCGCCCTGGCGGGCGGCACCGGGCCGATCGCCGTCGACGCCGAGCGGGCCTCCGGTTTCCGCTACGGTCAGGACGCCTACCTGGTGCAGCTGCGCCGCGCGGGCGCCGGGACCGTGCTGGTGGACCCGCAGGGCGCCGGCGAGCTGTCCGCCCTGGCCGCCGCCCTGGACGGCCCGGAGTGGGTGCTGCACGCCGCCGACCAGGATTTGCCCTGCCTGACGGCACTGGGGCTGTCCACCGAGCGCCTGTTCGACACCGAGTTGGCGGCCCGCCTGCTGGGGCGCGAGCACGTGGGGCTGGGCGCCGTCGTCGAGGAGACGCTGGGACTGCGTCTGGCCAAGGACCATGCGGCCGCCGACTGGTCGACGCGGCCACTGCCGGAGTCGTGGCTGGTTTACGCGGCGCTCGACGTTGAGCTGCTTTTGCCCCTGCGCGACGCACTCGCTGAAGAACTGCATGCGGCCGGGCGCGCCGAGTGGGCGGCCGAGGAGTTCGCCTACGAACTGGCCCATCCGGCCCGGCCGCCCCGTCCCGACCCCTGGCGGCGCACCCCCCGCTCCGGCCCGGCGCTGCGTTCGCCCCGCTCGGCGGCGGTGCTGCGTGAGCTTTGGATCGCGCGCGAGGAGCTGGCCCGGCAGTTGGACGTGACCCCGTCGAAGGTGCTGCCCCACCGGGCCCTGGTGGCGGCGGCGGTGATACGCCCGACGTCGGCGCGTCGGCTGGCCGGCCTGCGGGAGTTCTCCTCGCGCACCGCGCGGCAGCACCAGGAGCGGTGGTGGCGGGCCGTGGAGCGCGCCCTGGCGCTGCCTGAGGATCAGCTGCCGCCCGTGCATGCGCCACTGGCCCCGGGAGAGCTGCCACAGCCGCGCTCGTGGCCGCGGCATCATCCCGAATCGGCGGCGGCACTGGAGCAGGTACGCGGCGGCGTGCGGGAACGCGCCGAGCAGCTGCGGATCCCCCATGAGGTACTGCTGGCCACGGACGCGCAGCGGCATCTGGCGTGGGAGATCGGCGAGGCCGAGGCCGCCGGTCGGCGCGTCGACGTGTCCGTGGCGGGCGTGGCCGCCCTGTTGGCATCCTTCGATGCGCGCCCCTGGCAGATCGAGCAGGTGGCCCGGACGCTTGCCACCGCCCTGCACTGATCCGCATCCGCACCACCCCTCCGTCCCCTCACCGAGGTCGGTCGAAGTTACATGCCGAGGTCGGTCGATGTAACGTGCCGAGGTCGGTCGAAGTGGCAGCGCAGAGCCGAACCGCCCCGGCACGCATTACGTGCCGGGGCGGTTCGCGCAGCGCGCGCAGAAGATCAGTGCACCGTGAACCCGTGCGCGCGGAAGATCTGGCGGGTGGATTCCACCAGTTCAGGCTCGGGCGGGCGGGTGTCGCGGAGCTTGTACTCCAGCTTCAGCGCATCCCATTTGTCGGTGCCCATCTGGTGGAATGGCAGCACCTCGACGCGGGACACCACCGGCCGCCAACGCTCCACGATGCGGGCCACGTTCTCCACGTTCTGCGGGTCGTCCGTCAACCCCGGCACCAGCACGAAGCGCACCCAGATCTCGATGCCCTTGGCGGCCAGACGGTCGCCGAAGTCGATCGTCGGGGCGAGTTCGCGGCCGGTGACCTTCTTGTAGGTCTCCTCGTCGCCGCTCTTGACGTCCAGCAGCACCAGGTCGATGTTGTCTAGCATCTCATCCGAGGCGTGCTGGCCGAGGTAGCCGGAGGTGTCGATGCAGGTGTGGATACCCATGGCCTTCGCGCCGGCAAGGATGCGTCCGGCGAAGGCCGGCTGCATGAGCACCTCCCCACCGGACAGGGTGATGCCGCCGCCGGTGGCCTTGAAGACATTCCGGTAGCGCCCGATCCGGCGCAGTAGCTCGTCGGCTTCAACCGGCTCGCCGTCCCGCATGAGGAAGGTGTCCGGGTTGTGGCAGTACAAGCAGCGCAGCGGGCAACCGTTGAGGAAGATCGTCATCCGGGTACCCGGCCCGTCGACGGCGGTAACCAGCTCCCAGGAGTGGATGGACCCCAGGGTGCCCTCACGCATGCGGGCGAGGCGCTCGGATCTCTGAAGGTCGGTCAGCTCCTCGAGCCCGCCGATTCCGGCCCCGCGCAGACGGGCGGCCGGGGCCAGAAAGTCCTGGTCCCGGCCGCCGGTCTGCTCCGGGGTGATGGTCTCAGTCATCTGAGTCCCTCACCCGTGTCGGTTCAGGCGCCGGCGTGGAAGGTGCGGTTGAGCACGTCGAGCTGCTGCTCGCGGGTCAGCTTCACGAAGTTGACGGCGTAGCCGGAGACACGCACCGTCAGGTTCGGGTAGTTCTCCGGGTGCTCCATGGCGTCCTCAAGGGTGGAGCGGTCCAGCACGTTGATGTTGGCGTGGTACAGACCCTTGACGCCACCGGTGTCATCGCGCTGCGCCTTCATGGACTCCAGGCGCTCTTCATACGTGGCCATAGCAGGCCCCTTTCTGGTGAGGTGAGAAATGTGTATTCGGATGGTCTGGTGGCCCGCCGCTTGGGCGGCGGGATCAGACCTCGGCGCAGTCGTCGGGGACGAAACCGGCGTCGAGGATGCCCACGAGGTTGGACACGCGCTCGTCGAGCGTGCGGCCCAGTCCCTGGGGCGTGATGGTGTTGGTCAGGGAGATGCCGTCAAGGGCATCGTTGTAGTCCAGCTTGCCCACGCTCAGCATGGAGGCCACCATGCCGTGGGTGTCCATGCCGTTCTCCGGGTTGGCGCCCGGGGAGAAGGGGGTGCCCTTCTTGTGGCCGGACGGGAAGGAGCCGGTGGCCTTGCCGTAGACGACGTTGGAGGTGATCGTCAGCACGGACTGGGTCGGGATGGCGTCCCGGTAGAGGGGCTGTTCCTTGATCTTGGACATGATGGTGTGGACCACCGTCGCGGCGATCTCGTCGGCGCGGTCGTCGTCGTTGCCGTAGATCGGGAAGTCGCCCTCGGTGACGTAGTCGACCACGAGCCCGGTCTCGTCGCGCACCGGCGTGACCTTGGCGTACTTGATGGCGCTCAGCGAGTCGGCGACGATGGACAGCCCGGCGATGCCGCAGCCCATGGTGCGCACGATCTCGGAGTCGTGCAGCGCCATCTCGATCGACTCATACGCGTAGCGGTCGTGGCAGTAGTGAATGATGTTCAGCGCCTCGACGTAGGTGCCGACCACCCAGTCGAGCATCTTCTCGTACTTGTCCCAGACCTCGTCGAAGTCGAGCGGGGCGTCGCCCTCGATGCCGGGCAGGCCGGTGACGACCTGCTTGCCGGTCATCTCGTCGCGGCCGCCGTTGATGGCGTACAGCAGGGCCTTGGCGGCGTTCACGCGCGCACCGAAGAACTGCATCTGCTTGCCGACCCGCATCGGGGAAACACAGCAGGCGATGGCGGCGTCGTCGCCCCAGTGCTCACGGATCTGCTCGTCCGCCTCGTACTGGATGGCGGAGGTGGTGATGGAGATCAGGGCGCAGAAGTCCTTGTAGCCCTTGGGCAGATCCTCGTTCCAGAAGATGGTGATGTTCGGCTCGGGGGCCGGGCCCAGGTTGCGCAGGGTCTGCAGCAGCCGGAAGGAGGTCTTGGTGACCAGCGGGCGGCCGTCCTCGCCGAAGCCGGCGTCGGACCAGGTGGCCCAGTAGGGGTCGCCGGAGAAGATCTGGTCGTAGTCGGTGGTGCGCAGGAAGCGGGTGATGCGCAGCTTCATGACGATGTTGTCGATGAGCTCCTGGGCGCGGGACTCGTCGATGACGCCGTTCTTCAGGTCGCGCTCGAAGTAGATGTCGAGGAAGGCGGACAGGCGGCCGATGCTCATGGCGGCGCCGTCCTGGGACTTCACGGAGGCGAGGTAGGCGAAGTAGGTCCACTGCACGGCCTCGTGGGCGTCCTTGGCGGGGCCGGAAATGTCGAAGCCGTAGGAGGCGGCCATGTTCTTGAGCTTCTTCAGCGCCTTGATCTGCTCGGCGTGCTCCTCGCGGTACCGGGCCCAGTGCTCGGAGAAGGGCTTGTCGGCGACGGCGTCCTTGGCCTGCTGCTTGAGCTCGATGAGGCGGTCGACGCCGTACAGGGCGACGCGGCGGTAGTCGCCGATGATGCGGCCGCGGCCGTAGGCGTCGGGCAGGCCGGTGATGATGTGGGAGCTGCGGGCGGCGCGAATGCGCGGGGTGTAGATGTCGAAGACCGCGTCATTGTGGGTCTTGCGGTAGCGGGTGAAGATCTTCTTGACCTCGGGGTCGACCTCCTTGCCGGCCTCCTTGATCGCCTGCTCCACCATGCGCCAGCCACCGTTGGGCATCATGGCGCGCTTGAGCGGGGAGTCTGTCTGCAGGCCGACGATGACGTCGTCGTCCTCGCTGATGTAGCCGGCAGGGAATGCGTCGATGTCGGACGGGGTGTGCGTGTCGACGTCGAGGATGCGCACCTTGCGCTCCTCAGACAGGTAGTTCTTCTCCAGGGTGTCCCACAGGCGCAGGGTCTTGTCGGTGGCGCCGGCAAGGAACGACGCATCGCCCGTGTACGGGGTGTAGTTACGCTGGATGAAGTCCCGGACGTCAATATCCTCGGTCCACGGGCCCTTGGTGAAGCCCTCCCACGCGTCGCGGCTGGTGGTCTCGTCCGCAGTGGCGGATGCTGTGACCTCGGTTGTCATCCGTGCCCTCCTATAGGGTGGGTGGCTCGCGCCACCCGATGGTGTGCGCCCTTGTGAGGCGTGGCGGTACATCGTTGCGCCGTCGAGTTAAGACTAGGCCAGACGTCCCGCTTTGTGTCATGCCGATTCAAAACCGCCCGGTGGGATGACTCACAGCCACTACCCAGCCCAACCTAACCTAGGACTTTAGTCCCAGGCGCCGGCGCAACCTGTTCCTCCGGTCACCACTTCCCGCTTCCGCTCAAGAACCGCATAATCGCGGCGATCCGCACCCACCTCGGCAATCTGCTCTAGATACCCTCATGCCAGTCCGCCACGCGCGCCGCCTCCGGTCGCGTGCCGCTCGTTCAACCGGACGACGCCGACGCCTCGCCCCGAGCCGATCCCCGCCCCCGGCCTGGGACTGGTGTCCTACATCAGCGTTGGGGGCGCCGGCCGAGGCCGAGATCAGTCCCTGCCGTCCGCAGCGGCGTCCGAACCCACGAGGCGACGCACCGCCGCACAGATGCCCGCGCGGTCCATGCCGAAGTCCGCCAGCAACTGCTCGCGCGTGGCCGTCGGCAGGAAACGGCGCGGCACACCCAGGCGGGCCACGCGGGGGACCTCCACGGCCCCATCCGACAGGGAGGCGTCCTCGACGGCGTCGCGCAGCTGCGAGCCCACGCCGCCCTCCACGAGCCCGTCCTCCACCACCAGCGTGCCGCTCGCGGTGCGGGCGAGCTCGACCAGCGCGTCCGGCACCGGCACGGGCCAGCGCGGACACACCACCCGCACGGCAACCCCCTCCGCAGTCAGGCTCCGCCCGGCGTCGAGCGCGTTCCCGGCCATGGCACCCACTCCGACCAGCAGCACCGGCCGCTCCCCCGCCGTGTCGAGCAGGACATCCACGGCGCCGAAGGGTCCGTCGCCCTCCCCCACGGTGCGCACGGCCGGCAGCGGGGCGGGCAGGGAGCCCTTCGGATAGCGCACCACCGTGGGCGCGTCGTCCACGCCGACCGCGTCCCGCAGGGCCTGCCGCAGCGTGGCCTCGTCGCGGGGCGCGGCCAGATGCAGGCCGGGCACGTGCGCCAGCAGCGCCATGTCCCACATGCCATTGTGGCTGGCGCCGTCGGTGCCGGTGATGCCGGCCCGATCCAGCAGCACGGTGACGCCGGCCCGGTGCAGGCCCACGTCCATGAGCACCTGGTCGAAGGCCCGGTTGAGGAAGGTCGCGTACAGCGCGACCACCGGATGCAGGCCGGCGAAGGCCATGCCGGCTGCACTGGTGAGCGCGTGCTGCTCGGCGATGCCGACGTCGATGACCCGATCGGGCAGCGCGTCGGCCAGTGGCTGCAGGCCGACCGGCTGCTGCATGGCGGCGGTTATGCCCACGATCCGCTTGTCGGCGCGAGCCAGCGCCAGCAGCTCCTCGGCGACGACGGCGGTCCACCCGAAGCGGGAGGGCACCACCGGCAGCCCGGTCTCCGGGTGG
The DNA here is from genome assembly GCF_900002405.1 of Actinomyces succiniciruminis. Taxonomy (GTDB): domain Bacteria; phylum Actinomycetota; class Actinomycetes; order Actinomycetales; family Actinomycetaceae; genus Actinomyces; species Actinomyces succiniciruminis. The sequence goes on from NZ_LK995540.1 coordinate 29,721, forward strand.
ATGCGGCCGACGGCGTGGAAGCGGTCGGCGGCGTCCTCCTCGGCGGGGGTGTAGCCGCGCCCCTTCTCGGTGATGACGTGGACGATCACCGGTTCGGTGTAGTCCCGGGCCCGGGCCAGGGCGAACTCCACCGCGGTCTCGTCGTGCCCGTCGACCGGCCCGGTGTACTTGATGCCCAAGTCCTCGAAGAAGGCCGAGGGCACCAGGATGTCCTTCAGGCCGCGCTTCAGGCCGTGTAGCGCATCGAAGGCGGCGCGCCCCGGAGCTCCCTGTGAAAGCAGCGTGTGCTTGACGCTGGACAGCATGCGCTCGTAACCGGGGTTGGTGCGCAGCGCATCCAAGTGGTGCGCCAGTCCGCCGATGGTGGGCGCGTAGGAGCGGCCGTTGTCGTTGACCACGATCACCAGGTGCTTGTCGGCGGAGTCGGCGATATTGTTCAGCGCCTCCCAGGCCATGCCACCGGTCAGCGCCCCGTCACCGATCACGGCGACGATGTGCCGGTCGCGTCCCTGCAGGTGGTTGGCGCGGGCGATGCCGTCCGCCCAGGACAGGGCGGTAGAGGCGTGGGAGTTCTCGACGACGTCGTGGATCGACTCCTGCCGGGAGGGGTAGCCGGACACGCCGCCGCGTTCGCGCAGCCGACTGAAGTCCTGCCGACCGGTGAGCAGCTTGTGCACGTAGGCCTGGTGGCCGGTGTCGAAGACGATGGTGTCGCGCGGAGAGCGGAAGGTGCGGTGCAGGGCCAGGGTCAGCTCGACGACCCCGAGGTTGGGGCCCAGGTGCCCGCCGGTGCGCGCCACCGTGGCCACCAGGTAGCGGCGGATCTCGGCCGCGAGCACCTCGAGCTCCTCGCTGGTCAGGCCGCGCAGGTCGGCCGGGCGGTGGATGCGGCTGAGCAGTGGCGTATCGGGCAGGGGCGAGGGGATGCCGGCGACGTCGGGAGCACCGTCTGTGCCGTCAGCACCGGCCGCGCCGAGGGTGGCAGGGTTCTCACTCATCGGCGCGTCTCCTCCTATTGCCGGTCGGGTTGCGGCGGCACGCGGGGAGCCGCTGCCGCCGCGGCGTCTCAGCATATGCACATACGCGCCGGGCGTGCCGCCGCGACCCGCGGCCCGCTCAGCGCGACAAGCGGGCACCGTGCGGCCCGGAACACGTAGGGTTGGCCCCGGACCGCGCGCACCGCCCGACGGGCAGCCCGCGCCGACCCACCGCCTTCAGGAGGAACGATGAGTACCACAGCGCCGTACGGGACCTGGCCCTCGCCGATCACCCCCGGCACCATCACCACCCGCACCCTGTCCCTGTCGCAGGTGCGCGTGGATGGCGGGGACACCTACTGGGTGGAGCAGCGCGCCTCCCAGGCCGGCCGCCAGGTCCTGCTGCACCGGGACGGCGACGGACAGATCGGTGAGGTACTGCCGCTGACGCCCGCCGACGAGCTGGTGGACGCCCGTACTCGTGTGCACGAGTACGGCGGGCGCGCCTACGCCGTCGACTCCGGCATAATCGTCGTCTCCCACGCCGGCGATGGGCGCCTGTACCGCTACGACGTCGCCCACCGGCTGCGCGGCCTGGTGCCGCTGACCATCTACGGGGACGTGCGCCACGGCGACCTCGAGATCGACACCGCCCGCGGCCTGGTCTACGCGGTGCGCGAGGACCACCGCGGCGACGGCGAGCCGGTCAACACGCTGGTCGCCATTCCGCTGGACGGCTCGGCCGCCCGCGACGACGCCGCATGCACCACGATCGTGTCCGGCACCGACTTCGTGGTCTCCCCCACGCTGTCACCCGACGGGGAGCACCTGGCCTGGATCACCTGGAACCACCCGGATATGCCCTGGGACAACGCCACCCTGCACGTGGGGGACCTGCTCCCGGACGGCACCATCGGCTCCCAGACCGTCGTCGACGGGGGCGCCGGCTACTCCGTGTCCGAGCCGCGCTGGACCGAGGAGTGCGAACTCGTGCACGTGTCCAACGCCTCCGGCTTCTGGAACCTGTACCGCACCGAGGGCTTCCCGCGCCGCGGCACCAACCGCGAGGGCTGGACCGAGTCTCTGCGCACCCGCCCGCTGCACCCGATCGATGCGACCTTCACCTCCCCCGCCTGGGTGCTGGGCCCGCACCACTTCGACGTGCTCGACGGCGAGCATTTGATCGCCTCCTGGGCGCGCGACGGCGTGTGGCACCTGGGCACGGTCAAGCTGGCCAACGGGGAGCTGGAGGAGTGGAACGTCGGCTGGCAGCCGATGGGCAACGTCGCCTCCTCCGGGGGACGCGTCGTCATGCTGGCCGGCAGCGAGACCGAGCTGCCCAGCATCGTGGAGGTGCGTGGCCGAGAAGTGGAGGTCCTGCGCGGCTCGGGTGACTTCTCCGCTCACGACGCCGGCATCTCCTTCGCCGAGCCCGTCTCCTGGCCCACCACCGACGGCGCCACCGCGCACGGCTTCTTCTACGCCCCGGCCTCCTCCGCCTACGTCGGCCCCGACGACGAGCTGCCGCCGCTGATCGTGGGCGTGCACGGCGGCCCCACCGCCATGGACCGCACCGGGTATGACCTGCGCATCCAGTTCTGGACCAGCCGCGGTTTCGCCTATCTGGCCGTTAACTACCGTGGTTCTACCGGCTACGGCTCGGACTACCGGCGCCTGTTGAACGGCAAGTGGGGCGTGTACGACGTTGACGACGTCGTCTCGGGGGCCCAGTTCCTGGCCGACTCCGGCAAGGTGGACCCGGCCCGCATCGCGGTGCGCGGCGCCTCCGCCGGCGGGTTCACCGCCCTGGCGGCGCTGGTCCGCTCCGACGTGTTCAGCGCCGGCACCTCCCTGTACGGGGTGGCCGACCTGGCCCAGTTGGCCCGCACCACTCACAAGTTCGAGTCCCGTTACATTCAAAGGCTGGTGGGCGCGGACGACCTGGATGACCCGGTCTACGCCGAGCGCTCCCCGATCAACCGCATCGACGACATTCACGCCCCGCTACTGCTGCTGCAGGGCAGCGCCGACCCGATCATTCCGCCCGCTCAGGCCACCGGCATGTACGAGGCGGTCAAGGCCAAGGGGCTGCCGGTCGCCCTTGAGGTCTTCCAGGGCGAGGGGCACGGTTTCAGCCTTGCCGCCAACGTGCACCGCGCCTACCAGGACGAGCTGAGCTTCTACGCGCAGGTGTGGGGCCTGGCCTCCCCGGTGCTGGAGCGGGTCGCCCTGCACGTGGACAACCTGAACCGCTGACAACCGCGCCGGCCGTGACTGCGCTCGTGCCCAGAAATGCAGGCGGCCGGCTGCGGGAACACGCCCTGAATCTGCTGCGCTACCACCGCACCGGACTTTTCATTCTGGCGGTACTCACCGGTTTGACGGCCGGGGCCGGTGCCGTCGTCTTCCGGGCCGGCATCGACCTGTGGACCCGGGTCCTGACCGGTACCGACGACTACACCCTGATTCTGGGGCCGTCCACCGGGGTGCTCGCGGGCCTCGGTCGTGGGTTCGTGCTGGCGGCGCCGGTGCTGTCCGGTCTGTTGGTCGGGGTGCTGATGAGCCGGCTGGGTGCCACCGCCACCGGCCACGGCGTGGCGGGGG
>NZ_LK995540.1:33398-141838 GCF_900002405.1 Actinomyces succiniciruminis
GTCGGTCGGACGGCACCATGGCTCCCCTACCCGCCGGCGCGAGCGTGCTCGCCGCCACATTGACCATTGGTGGCGGCGGATCGGTGGGGCCGGAGGGACCGATCGCCGAGCTGGGCGCAAGTACGGCCAGCGTCTTCGGGCGGCGCCTGGGGCTGCCGCGGCGCTCCGTGCGCCTACTGGCGGCCGCGGGCACGGCCGCCGGGATCGCCGCCGCCTTCAACGCCCCACTGGCCGGGGCATTCTTCGCCCTGGAGGTGGTGCTCATGGACTTCACCGTGGACGCCTTCGCCTTCGTGGTGCTGGCCTGTGTGGCCGCCACGGTGCTGGCGCACCACCTGCTGGGGACCACCCTGTCAGTGTCGCTGCCGGCGCTTGACCTGCACGGCGACACTCAGCTGCTATGGGTGGCGCTGCTGGGCCTGGTCGGCGGCGTGGTCGGGGTGATCTTCTCCCGCTGTCGCTACCTGGCGGCGGACCTGTTGGGGGCCGTCGGAGACTGGCTGCACCTGCCCGCATGGGTCCGGCCCGCGGTGGGCGGACTACTGGTGGGGGCGCTGCTGCTGGCGGTGCCGGAGGTGTACGGCGAGTCGGCCGCGGTGCTGGATCGTGCCCTGGGCGGCCAGTACACGACGGCAGCACTGCTGGGACTCACGGCCGCGAAGATCCTGGCGACCTCGGTGACCCTGGGGGTCGGTATGCCCGGTGGCGTGTTCGCGCCGTCGTTGTGCATCGGGGCCACCCTGGGGGCGGCCTGGGGCAGCGCGCTGGCGCCGAATCGGCCCGAGGCTGCGGCCGTGTTCGGAGTGATCGGCATGGGGGCGGTCTTCGCGGGCTCGGCGCGCGCCCCCATCACCGGCACCGTGCTGATCATCGAGATGACCGGCCAGTACCACCTGCTGCTGCCGCTGATGCTGGCGGTGGCGCTGTCCACCACCATGAGCCGGTTCCTGACCCGCACCACGATCTACACCGAGGAGCTCCGCCGCCGCGGCGATGACATNCACCAACAGAATGCGCAGGGAAAACAGACATCAGGGTGCCTTTCGGTGGGGCGGGTGCGGACGGCGGCAGTAAATCACAAATCAGAATCGGTCGCGCTACACCCAGGGGCAAGCACGGAGACGAGAGCGATCCTCGGCGACCTCTCGGCGGGATCGATCAGACCGCTCAGACCGGCACTAATGACGTGCCGAAACCAATGAAACGGTTCGCGGCTCGCCGATGCCTGCCGGCACCCGGCGCCTTACCGCCGGTCGCCGTCGACCTGGCGCAGCACGCCGTCGCCGCGCCGCGGCACCAGGCGGACCTCCTGGGCACGCGCGGCCGCCTCGCTCCAACGCCAGCCACTGAAGGCCACCGCCTCCGCCAGGGATCGCGACCATGCCACCGGCTCCTCGCCGCGCTCCCGCCCCACCGCCATGTAGTGGCGCAGCAGGCCCGCGCTGGCCAGGGCGTCGTCGAGCGCCGTGTGATGGCGCCCGATCTCCACACCCGCGGTCTCACAGCAGGTGACCAGCCGCCGCGACGGCGTGGCCATGAAGTGCCGTGCCATCTCCATGGTGCACACGCGCGGCACCCGCGCACCGCGCTCCAACCGGTCCAAACCGCCCAGCGCCTGAGTGAGGAAGCCGACGTCGAAGCGCGCGTTGTGGGCGACCACCGCCCGTCCCGCCAGGTCGCGCACCAGCAGGTCGGCGACGTCGGCCAGGGCGGGCGCCCCAATCAGGTCCTCGGCCACAAGACCGTGAATGTACGTCGGGCCCACATCGACACCGGCGCCCGGGTTCACCAGCGTTGACCAAGTGCGCTCCACGGCGCCGTCGGGGCCCGCCAGTACCAGCCCGATCTCAATGATCGAATCCGCCGCCGGGGACAGGCCCGTGGTCTCCAGGTCGACGACGGCGTAGCCCACCCGCGAAACGTCCACGGTCTCCGGCGCGCCCGCGGCGGGGCGGGGCTGGAGAGTCTGGCGCAGTGGACGACGCGTGCGGTGATAGAAGGGCATCGCACCCCATGGTAGGCGTTCGCCGCAGGCCGGCCCCACCCTTGGTTCTCTCCCAACACTCACGGCTGGGACCCGGCCGACCGGGCTAAAGTCGAGTCATGACGACCACGCCTGCCAACGAGTCCACCGGCGCCGCTGCCGCCGCACCAACCGACGCCCTGACCACCCCGGCGACGACGCCCATCACCAACGCCACCATCGCCGCCCAGCTGGCCCACCGCACCATCCGCGCCTACACCTCCGAGCCGGTGGCCGAGGACGTCGTGGAAACCCTGCTCGACGTCGCCCGCCACGCCGCCAGCTCCTCCTTCCAGCAGCAGGTCACCGTCATCCGGGTCAAGGACCCCGCCGTGCGCGAGCAGCTCCATCTCGCCTCCGGCCAGCCCTACGTGGGCGGCGACCGCGGGGAACTGTTCGTGTTCGTCGTCGACCTGCACCGCAACGCCGTCATCCGCGAGCGCGCCGGCGCCTCCCTGGAGCCGCTCGAGCGCACCGCCCTGTTCCTCCAGGGCGTGGAGGACGCCGTCATCGCCGCCCAGAACATGGTCGTGGCCGCAGAGTCCCTGGGCCTGGGAACCGTTTACCTCGGCTCCATCATTGGCGACGTCCGTCGCGTCATCTCCGCCCTGGGCCTGCCCGAACGCACCTACCCGCTGCTCGGCCTGCTCGTGGGGCACGCTGCCCAGGAGCCCCAGTACAAGCCGCGCCTGCCCCGCGAGATCGTCACCGCCGTTGACGCCTACCCCGACCCCGACGCCCACGCCGACGCCCTGGCCGCCTACGACGCCGAGGTCCAGCAGTACTACGACCTGCGCGACACCAACAACCGGGTGGACTCCTTCACCACGCAGATCGCCCGGGCGCTGGGCGGCGGCCCCGCCTCACAGGCGCCCGTCCTGGACGTCCTGCACGAGCAGCGCCTCTGCCTGCACTGAGGCGAGGCGCGATGCCGCCCCCCTTGGGAGCCGACCGGCCGGGTCGAGCCGGCAGCGCCGTGCCCGCCCCGGTCGGGCCGGAGGCCCTCCCCGCTGGGTTTGGCGCCGTGCCCGCCCCGGTCGGGCCAGAGGCCCTCCCCGCTGGGTTTGGCGCCGTGCCCGCCCCGGTCGGGCCAGAGGCCCTCCCCGCCGTACAGCGATTCGACTTTCCCATCGCGCTCATCGCCGGCGAGCTCCTCACGGACGCGGACGCCAACCCTCCCTCCGCCCCCGGCGGGCGACCCCGCTTCCGCACCCTCGCCCGGGTGGGCGACGGCAACGCGGTCTTTCCACTCGCCTCCCTGACCAAGCCGATCGTCGCCTGGAGCGCTCTGATCGCCGCCGACCGCCACCTGCTGGACCTCGACGCCCCCGCCGCGCCCGAGCTCCCCGGCGCCACCGTCCGCGATCTGCTCGCCCACGCCTCCGGTATCGCCTTCGACTCCGATGCCGTGCTGGCGCCACCGCGACAACGGCGCATCTACTCCAACCGCGGCTTCGAGATCCTCGGTCGGCACCTGGAGGAGGCCACCGCCACCCCGCTCGAGGCGTGGGTGGAGGAGGCCGTCCTCGAGCCCCTCGGCATGGCGAGTGTCCGCATCCCCGGCTCGCCCGCTTACTCGGGGACGGGTAGTGCCGCCGACTTGGCCGCCTTCGCCCGCGAGCTCGCGGCCCCCACGCTCGTCTCGCCCGCACTGGCCGAAGCCGCACGCCGCCCCGTCCACCCCGGGCTGCCGGGCGTCCTGCCCGGATATGGACGCCAAAACCCCAACGACTTCGGCCTGGGGGTGGAGATTCGCGGCGCCAAACAGCCGCACTGGACCGCCCCCACAAGCAGCCCCGAGACCTTCGGCCACTTCGGCCAGTCCGGGTCCTTCATCTGGATAGACCCGGTCGCCCGCCGCCAGGCGGTGTTCCTGGGGGAGCGGCCCTTCGGCGCCGTGCATCGGGAGAACTGGCCCGCGCTCGGCGCCCAGATTCTCGCCCTGTGACCCTGGCGGCCGCAGTGGGCACACTCGTCGGGCGCCGTCTTCCCGCTCAGTCGAGGTCGACGACGACGGGCACGTGATCGCTGGGGCCCTTGCCCTTGCGCTCGTCCCGGTCGATGGCGGCGTCCCGCACGCGCGTCGCGAAGGCCGCCGAGCCGTACACGAAGTCGATGCGCATGCCCTCGTTGCGCGGGAACCGCAGCTGCTGGTAGTCCCAGTAGGTGTAGTTGGTGACGCGCTCGCGGGTGACCTCCCGCAGGCCGGCCGCCTCCAGTGCCGCCAGGGCCGCCCGCTCCGGCGCGGACACGTGCGTGGTGCCCTCGAAGACGCTGATGTCCCACACGTCCTCGTCGCGCGGCGCCACATTCCAGTCACCCACCAGCGCCAGCGACTGGCCCGGATCCGCCGCCAGCCAGCCGGCCACGGCGTCACGCAGCGCCGCCAGCCAGGCCAACTTGTACTGGTAGTGCGGGTGGGTCAGCTCCCGCCCGTTGGGCACGTACAGGCTCCACAACCGCACCGGGTCGCCGTTCCCGCCCCCGACGGTGGCGCCCAGCGCCCGCGCCTCCACCACCGGCTCGGCCCCTGCCTTCGCGGCCCAGCCCGGCTGCCCGGGGAAGGCGGTGACGACGTCCGTCAGCCCCACCCGGGAGGCGATGGCGACGCCATTCCACTGGTTCAACCCGTGCACGGCCAGTTCGTAGCCGGCCGCCTCGAAGGGTGCGCGCGGGAACTGGTCGGGGCGGCACTTGGTCTCCTGCATGGCCAGCACGTCCACGTCCCGGCGCTGCAGGAAGTCGACGACCCGGTCGACGCGGGTGCGGGCGGAGTTCACATTCCAGGTGGCCAGGCGCATGCGTGCAGGCTACCGCGACCACTTGCCGACGACGACGGTGCCGGGCGATTAGGCTCGCCGCATGGGAACCGCACTCATCACCGGCGCCACCAGCGGCATCGGCCTGGAGCTGGCCTGGCAGCTCGCCGAGGCCCACCACGACCTCGTCCTCGTCGCCCGCACGCGGACGCGGCTGGACCAGGTCGCCAAGCACATCAGCCAGGTGGCGGGCGTGGGCGTGCAGGTGATCGCCGCGGACCTGTCCGTTGCCGCCGACGTCGCCCGCGTCGCCGAGCGCCTGTGTGTCGAGGCGCCCGCAGCCGGCCCCTCGGCGGGCCCGGCGCGCTCTGATGCCCCCCACACCGCCGCGCAGGTGGCCGCCCGCCCCATCGACCTGCTCGTCAACGATGCCGGCTTCGCCGTCGGCCAGCCCTTCACCAGTGGCGACATCGCCCAGGAGCGGCGCGCGCTGAACGTCATGGTCGGCGCCGTCATGGAGCTGACCCATGCGGTCCTGCCGGGGATGATCGCCCGCGGGCACGGCGCCGTCCTGAACGTCTCCTCCGTGACCGCGCTGACCGCCATGGGCACCTATGCGGCGCACAAGGCCTGGGTGCGCACCTTCACCGAGGGGCTGGCCAGCGAGCTGCGCGGCACCGGGGTGACGGCCACCGTCGTCAACCCCGGGCTGACCCGCTCGGAGTTCCACGACCGCGCCGGCATGGAGGCCGCCTGGCCGCAGATCGCCTGGTTGCGGGCCGACGACGTCGCCCGGGCCGCGCTCGCGGCGGTGCGCCGCGGCCAGGTCATCTGCACCCCATCGCTGCGCTACCTCGGCGTCAACGCCCTGCTGCGCCTGGCGCCCCGCGGGGTGGTGCGGCGCGTCGCCGGGCATGCCAGCGTGCGCACGCGGTACTGACCGCGGTACTTGCAGGGCATAGGTCCTGACTTTTCCTGACACCCTGTGATATCCTGCATAAGGTCAGGAAGCCCTGTGTAGGTCCGTGTTCCCAACGGACGGGGCGTGACATTCCCGGAGCATGAGGGGGTGCCGCGTGGTACGTCTCGTTAGGGCGCTATGGCGCGGCTACACGCGCTTGTTCAGCGGCTGGACGCGAATCGCGCTGGCGGCGCTGCTCGGCGTGGTCCTGGGGGTCGGCGGCTTCACCGTGTACTACTCGGGCGTAACCGGCTACCTCGGTGACGATCCGGCCACCTGCGCCAACTGCCACGCGATGGATGAGCAGTACGAGGCCTGGCAGCGGGGCAGCCACCATGACGTGGCGACCTGCAACTCCTGCCACGCCCCGCACGACAACATCGTCTACAAGTACATCAACAAGGCGGACAACGGCTTCTGGCACTCCCTGAAGTTCACCTTCCAGAACTACCCGGAGAACATCCAGATCCGCGAGCACAACCGCGAGATCACCGAGGCTGCCTGCCTCTACTGCCATGGCGACTTCGTCGACCAGGCCACCAACAGTTCCACCCACAAGGACGAGACGGTGTCGTGCATCCGCTGCCACGACGGCGTCGGGCACATGAGGTGACGCGACATGAGTACCGAGAGGGAAGATGCTGCTATGGAGGACCCCCAGGTGGATGCTCCGGAACCCGACGACGCCGGGGCGGCGAGTGAGGCCAAGAAGCAGTCCCGGCCCGGCCGCTCCCGCAAACTGGTGCCGGCCCTGGTGCTGGTGACCGTGGCCGTGGCCGCGGCCGCCGTGACCTGGCTGCTGACCACGATCTTCGAGCACAAGCAGGAGTCGGCGGCCTCCTTCACCGAGGTGGTGGAGCTGACCGACACCTCCTACGACCCGGCCGTATGGGGGCAGAACTTCCCCATCCAGTACGAGCAGTACCTCAAGACCATCGAGGACACCGACGGCGACTTCATCCCCGCAACCCCCACCGCCGATGATCCGCGCGAGTACCACACGCTGTCCCGGATCGAGTCCGAGACCCGCGCGCAGCGGATGTGGCGCGGATACGCCTTCGCGGTGGACTACACCGAGCCGCGCGGACACGAGTGGGCGCTGGCGGACCAGCGCTACACCGAGCGCACCGGCGAGCGCTTCAACCAGCCCGGCACCTGCCTGAACTGCCACGCCTCCATGCCCGAGGTCTATGACGAGCTGGGCGACGGCGACCGTGAGGCCGGCTTCCACGCCATGAACGCCATGAGCTACGACGAGGCCTATGAGCACGCCTCCTCCTCGATCGCCTGCATCGACTGCCACGACCCGCAGACGATGGAGCTGACCATCACCCGGCCCGCCTTCATCGACGGCATCCGCAAGGCCAAGGCCGCGGAGGGCGTGGAGGACTACGACGTCAACCGGGACGCCACCAACCAGGAGATGCGCACCTACGTGTGCGCCCAGTGCCACGTCGAGTACTACTTCGCCGGAGACTCCAAGACGCTGACCTTCCCGTGGGACAACGGTCTGACCGTCTACGACGCCATGGACTACTACGACGAGGTCGGCTGGACCGACTTCACCCACGAGGAGTCCGGCGCCGAGCTGCTCAAGGCACAGCACCCCGACTTCGAGACCTGGTCGCAGGGCATCCACGCCGCCAACGGAGTCACCTGCGCCGACTGCCACATGGCCTACAGCCGCGTAGGCGCGAACAAGGTCTCCAACCACCAGATCATGAGCCCGATGGCCAGCGACGAGACCATCAACGCCTCCTGCCTGACCTGCCACCACTCCACCGCGGACGAGATGCGCGAGCGGGTGGACGGCATCCAGACCCGCTGGCAGGAGTCGCTGAACGTCTCCTTCACTGCCCTGGATGCGCTGATCACCGACATCGCCGCGGCCGATGCGGACGGCAGCGCGTCGGCGGAGGAACTGGCCACCGCCCGCGACTACCAGCGCAAGGCGCAGTTCGTGATCGACTACTCCTTCTCCGAGAACGGCCGCGGCTTCCACGCCCCGGCGTACTCGATCTCCATCCTCAACCAGTCGACCGACTGGGCCCGCTCCGGGCAGTTGGCGCTGCGCGGCGTCGAGGTCGAGAACGGGATCGGCCCGGCCATCCCCGAGCAGCACATGCCGGACAGCGGCAACTGACGGGGCGCGGGAACGGTATGACCCAGGCGCAGGACAGCGCGGAGCAGCAAGCAGCAGGCACCGCCGACCAGCCGGATCGGGAGGCACTGGCGGCCTTCCTGGCCACCGCCCCGGAGGAGCTGAAGGGCTGGGCGGCCGCCCAGCTGGACGCGCTTCCGCCCACCGCCGAGGCAACGGGCGAGGCGGCCGGGAAGGCGGACGCGCCCGACGGCGGCACCGCCCCCTCCGGGCCGGACGCGCAGGGCGACTCCGACTCCGACGTCGAGGCGGCGGCCGACGTCGAGGACCTGCTGGTCGACGACGACGATGCCGCCCCGCGGCCGCGGCGGAGTGCCTCGGCGGGGCGCGAGCGCACCCCCTCGGCGATTGAGCGCCGCACCGGCGTCTCCCGCCTGAACCTGGCGCTGGTGGCGCTGCTGGCCGCCGCCGTGGTCATCATCGTGCAGCAGGCGGGCCGGGGCGACGCCGCGAGCACGGCCCTGCCCGAAGGCCACCCGTCGGTCGCCGCCACGGCCGCGGCGAGCGCCGTCGCCGCCATGGATGAGGCCGAGCCGGTGGACGCCGAACGGGAGGCGGAGCTCCAGGCGCAGGCCGAGGCTGACCCCGAGGACATCGAGTCCCGCCAGGAGCTGGGCGTCATGTACCTGAAGGCGGCCCTCTACCAGGACTCCATCACCTGGCTGCAGCAGATCCTCGACCTCGACCCGGACAACCTCGACGCCCTGCTGACCATCGGCGTGGCCGAGTACCAGTCCAACCAGTACGAGGAGGCCGAGACGCACTGGCTGCGCGCCTCCGAGATCGATCCGGAGGTGGCCGAGCCCTGGTACAACCTCGGCTTCCTGTACATGGCCCGCACCCCGCCCGACGCCGAGCGGGCCAACCAGTGCTGGGAGAAGGTGCTCCAGCTCGCCCCCGACTCGGAGATGGCCGCCAACGTCCGCGGCCACGTGACCACCATGGGATCGGCCACCGCGACGCCGAGCGCGGGGTGAGCGGATGGAGCTGACCCTTCCGGTCGCCCTGCTGGCCGGCCTCGTGTCCTTCGCCTCGCCCTGCTTCCTGCCGATCGTGCCCGCCTTCGTGGGGCAGCTGGTGGGCACGGACGCGGGCCCGGTGCGCCGCCGCACCGCCCTGGCCAACTCGGTGAGCTTCGTAATCGGCTTCTCCGTGGTGTTCATCGCCCTGTGGGCCTCGCTGGGGCTCCTCGGGCGCTCGCTGGGCCCCCACGTGGTCTACGCGCGCATGGCCGGCGGCGCGGTGCTGGTGCTCATGGGGCTGCATGTGGCGGGCATCCTGACACTGCGGCCCTTCGACACGTTGGTGCGGGCGTCGGGTCCCGCCGACGCCGCCGGGTCGCCGCTGCGCGCCGCCCTGATGGGAGTCGCCTTCGGGGCGGGCTGGACCCCGTGCATCGGCCCGATCCTCGGCGGGATCCTCGCCCTGGCGACGGCGAGCCCGACGGCGTGGTCCGGCGTCGTCCTCATGGCCGCCTACTGCCTGGGCCTGGGGATTCCGATCGTCGCCGTCGCCGTGGGCTCGGCCCAGGCCACACGGAGGTTCGACTGGTTCCGCCGCCACCACGTGGGGGTCTCGCTCGTGAGCGGGGGCATCCTCGTGGTCATTGGGCTGCTTATGATCGCCGGACTGCTGGGAAGACTGTCCGCCCTGATCCCCGCCCCGGGGCTGTGAGGAGGTACCTGAAGGTGAGACAGACCGACACGCGGCCGACCGGGCCGGCGCAGTCGCCCGCCGCGAAGCAGGCGGGCACCACCGGTGAGCCCGGCGGGGCCGGAGCCGTGGACGGCCTGGACGATCAGGCCGCGCCGTCCCCGGGTCAGCTGGCCGGGCAGGTGTACGCCTTCCTCTACAACAAGACCGTCGGCCTGGTGCTGATCCTGTTGGCCGGCCTGCTGGGCCTGCTGGGTGCGATCCTCCCGCAGATGCCCGCCTCCGCCAGGGTGGATGCCCAGGCCACCGAGCAGTGGCTGGAACAGGTGCGGCCGGTGTTCGGCGGCTGGACCGGCATCCTGCGCGCGCTGGGCGCCTTCAACATGTTCACCTCGGTGCCCTTCCTGGTCGTGATGGGGCTGCTGGCCGCCTCGATCCTCGCCTGCACGGCGCACCGGCTGCCGGTGATCTGGCGGGCCGCCCGTCACCCCCGCACCCGGGTGACCGCACGTTTCTTCGACCGGGCCCGGCTGCGTTCCCGCTTCACCGCGCCGGTGAGTGCCGAGGACGCCTTCGAGATCGTTTGTGCCGACGCCCGCCGACACCACCTGCGCGTGATCGTCGACGAGCGGGGACCCGGTCGCAACGCCTACTTGGACCGCAACCACTGGGCGCCCTTCGGCACGGTCTTCGCCCACGTCGCCTTCGTGGTGGTCATGGCCGGATTCGTGGTCTCCTCCCTGACCGGTTTCCGCGACCAGCAGTTCGCCCTGACCGTCGGCCACCCCAAGGACGTCGGCCATGGCACCGCGCTGACCGTGCAGGCCAACAGCTTCCAGGACACCTACTACGAGGACGGCTCTCCCAAGGATTACGTCACCGACCTGACCCTGCTGGACGCCGGCCGCCAGGTCGCCTCCCAGCAGGTGCGGGTAAACACCCCGCTGAGCTACCACGGCGTCATGTTCCACCAGTCCTACTTCGGGGTCTCCGCCGTCATGCGGGTGGTCGACGCCTCCGGGGCGGAGGTCCTCCACGACGGCGTCGCCCTGGAATGGACCACGTCGGACAAGATCTTCAACTACGGCCACACCACCCTGCCCGACGGCACCGTCATGTACGTGGTGGAGGCGGCCTCCGGGCAGGTCGGCACCGGTATCGAGCCCGGCCAGGTGCGCGTCGAGCTGTACCAGGGCGACGCCACCACGCCCAGCGCGCAGGCCGTCCTGGACCAGGGCACGCCCGGTGCGGTGGGCGACTACACCCTCACCTTCGAGCGGGAGCAGCAGTTCACTGGGCTGATCGTGCGCCGTGACCCCGGCGCCCCGATCGTGTGGGTCGGTTTCGGCCTGCTGGCGATCGGCACCTGCATGACCATGTTCTTCCGGCACCGGCGCATCTGGGTGCGGGTCACCGAGAGCGACGGCGGTGCCCTGGTGCAACTGGCCTCCCCGGACCGCCGCGACTTCGGGTTCAGCGCATTCTTCACCGACATGGCCGTCCGCCTGAGCGGACAAATGACGCGGCACGCGGAAAGGACCGACGCCGATGCTTGAGTACTCCCAGGCCCTACTGCTGATCACCACCGCCCTGGTGGTGGTCTCCACCATCGCCTACCTGGGCGCCTTCTTCGCCGCCCGCATGTCGCGGGCCGCGGCCGCCGCGCCGGCCGGGGGGACGGGCGTCACCGTCGTCGTCGACACCGGCGACGGCGAGCGCACCGTGGAGGTGACCGGCGGGGTCCAGCGGGCCACGATCAAGCGCTTCACCGTCACCTGGTGGGCCGCCAAGTCCACCCAGCTGGCCCTGCTGCTGCTGACGGGCTCGCTGATCGCCCGGACCATCGCCACCGGGCACGCCCCCTTCTCCAACCACTACGAGTTCGCCATCTGCTTCGCCTGGGGCATGATGCTGGCGCAGGTGGTGTTCGAGTGGCGCTACCGGGTGCGCACCGTGTCGATCATCGTGCTGCCGGTGATCCTGGCGATGCTCATCTACGCCTCCACCCTGTCCTACCAGCCCAGCCCGCTGATGCCGGCGCTGCAGAACTCCCCGCTGCTGACGCTGCACGTGTTCACCGCCTCCCTGGGCTACGGGGCCGCGGTGGTCTCCTTCGCCGCCGCGGTCATGTACCTGCTGGCCCCGCACGTGCGTTGGCGGGGCTGGCCCCGGCAGGAGGTGCTCGACGACCTGGCCTACCGGGCCACCGTGGTCACCTTCCCCATGCTGACCCTCATGCTGATCCTGGGGGCGCTGTGGGGGAACGTCGCCTGGGGCCGCTACTGGGGCTGGGACCCCAAGGAGACGGCGGCGCTGGTCACCTGGCTGATCTACGGCGCCTACCTGCATGCGCGCGTGACCCGCGGCTGGCGGGGCAACCGCGCCGCCTGGCTGCTGATCCTGGGATTCGCCGCCGTCCTGTTCACCTACCTGGGCAACCTGTTCTTCGGAGGACTGCACTCCTATGCGTGACGATTCGAGTGACAAGCTGCCGGAGGAGACCTCCGCCGACGTGAGCGACCGGCCCGACCCCGAGCCCGAGACCCGGGCCGATGACCCCGACGAGCCCGACTGGCGCACCGGCATCCGCGGCTCCCGCTTCGGGCAGGTGGCCGTGATGATCGTCGCGGCCTTCGCCATCGCCATCGCCGCCTGGTGGGCCGTGGGGCCCGACGACGTCGGCCCGGCCCAGGCCGAGACCGCGGTGGTCACCGAGGTGGACGTGGCGGGGGCGGACAGCGCCCCGGTGGTGGGGCAGAGGGCTCCGGCCTTCACCGCCACCGACCTCGACTCCCAGGAGGTGGTGTTGGATCCGGACGCCATGGAGGGACGGCCGGTGTGGCTGATGTTCGTGGCCACCTGGTGCACGGGCTGCCGCACCGAGATGCCCGACGTGCAGGCGGCCGCCGCCGACTACGGGGACGACGTGGAGGTGATCGCGGTCTACGTGGGGGAGGACGCCGCCGCGGTGAGCGCCTACTCCGAGCGCGTGGGCAATGACTTCACGCAGGTGCCCGACCGCAGCCAGGCGATCTCCGCCGCCTACGGGATCATGGGCGTGCCCTCGCACTTCTTCATCGGCGCCGACGGCGTCGTGGAGCAGGTACAGGTCGGCCTGCTCACCCCCGAGCAGATGGACGAGTCGCTGCGCGCCCTCACCGGCGCCTGACCCTCCTTCTCTCACCGAGGTCGGTTGATCTTACGTGCCGAGGTCGGTTGTGGTGGGCCGATCCGGGGTGTAGGCCGCAGTGGAATGTCCAGATTCGGCACGAACGGTGCCGGCCGTGTCAGCGGCCGCGAACAAAACGTTGAAATCATGCGGATGCCGCATCAGACTGCATCCGCATCGACGCCGTTAATGCCGAATGTGGACATTTCCGGCCTCTGCCCGTCAGTGTGCAGTGCGCAGCCGCGAGTCCTCCACCACCGTCGGCACCCCACCATCCGCACACCCATGCCCTCCCCGTCGTCACCCCTCGAACGCCAAGAGCCGGTTTGAGGCTGTGGTGGTGGCCGGGGTGCTGCGAGGGGAGCGGTAGTACGCGTGCGCAGGGGTGTCGGGTCGGCTCGCCACGCCGGAGTTGACTGTTTGGGTCTCCCAGCTCGCTGGTGAAGGACATCTGCAACGCTACTTCGAGGTTAACAACGCCGGTTAACGGTCTGTTGAAGGCTTGTGGGGCATACAGCAGAACGTAAACTGGCGTCGTTAACGCCCAACCGGCGTTGTAGAAGTTCTAGCCGCCCTTGCCCACCGGACTGAATCGTTCAGCAGCCGCCGTCGGGTTAGCCTTGGCGGCGTGAGTACCGATGTGATCGCCAACGACTCCCACCGCGCCCGCCTGGCCGAACTCATCCGTGACCTCGCCGTCGTGCGCGGGAAGGTCACTCTTGCCTCCGGGCTGGAGTCCGACTTCTACGTGGACATGCGCCGCGCCACCCTGCACCACGAGGCCGCCCCCCTCATCGGCCACGTCATGCTGGACATGCTGGAGGAGGCCGGCCTGAGCACCGAGGACGTCGACGCCGTCGGCGGGCTCACCATGGGCGCCGACCCGGTGGCCACCGCCATGCTGCACGCCGCCGCCTCCCGCGGGCTGGACCTGGACGCCTTCGTGGTGCGCAAGGCCGCCAAGGACCACGGCATGAAGCGCCGCGTGGAGGGCCCCGACGTCGCCGGCCGCAACGTCGTCGTCCTGGAGGACACCTCCACCACCGGCGGCTCCCCGCTGGAGGCCGTCGCCGCGCTGCGCGAGGCCGGCGCCAACGTGCTCGCCGTCGCCGTGATCGTCGACCGCGCCACCGGGGCGCGCGAGCGGATCGAGGCCGCCGGCCTGCCCTACTATGCCGCCCTCGGACTGGCGGACCTGGGACTTGACTGACGCCGCCGACCGCCCCGCTGCGGCCGATTCCTCCGACACCGCCGGTGCGGACGCGCCGACGGCGCGCGTGCGCGAGGTCGGGGTCGGCCCCTGGCCCGGGGGCCCGGATGCGTGGCCCGACGACCCCCGCTACGACCGGGCGCTGCTGGCCGACGGCGACCGCCGCAACGTCGTCGACTGCTACCGCTACTGGACCATTGAGGCGATCCGCGCCGACCTGGCCGGTCGCGCTCACCCGCTGCACGTGGCCGTGGAGAACCTCTCGCAGGATCTGAACATCGGGTCGATCGTGCGCACCGCCAACGCCTTCAACGTGGCCGCCGTGCACATCATCGGGCGCCACCGCTGGAACAAGCGCGGCGCCATGGTCACCAACCGCTACCTGGACGTGCGCCATCACCCCGAGCCGGACGCGCTGCTGGAGTGGGCCGCCGACGCCGGCTACGAGGTGATCGGGATCGACAACGGGCCGCGGGCGGAGCCGCTGGAGAAGGCCGTGCTGCCGGAGCGCTGCCTGATGGTGTTCGGCAGCGAGGGGGAGGGCATCAGCCCGGCGCTGCTGGCGCGCTGCTCACGGGTGCTGCGGATCGGCCAGTACGGCTCCACCCGCTCCATCAACGTGGCCGCCGCGGCCGCCGTCGCCATGCACGCCTGGGTGCTGCAGCACGCCGGGCCCGCCCCCGACTGAGTCGGGAACGGGCCCGGGGAGACGACGGGACGGGCCCAGTCGTTTGACGCGATCACGACGCGCCGCCGGGCGAGTGCCGGGGCGCTGCTGGGTTTAGGCCTTGTCGGCCTCGATGACCGGGTGTTCGGCCGGGGCGTGGGTGACCTCGATCTTGCGCGGCTTGGCCTCCTCGGCCACCGGGATCGTCAGGGTCAGCACGCCGTCGGTGTACTGGGCGGAGATGCGGTCCAGTGCCAGCCCGTGGCCCAGCGTCAGCTGGCGGGCGAAGGTGCCGCTCGGGCGCTCGTGGGCGAGCCACTGCACGTCCTTGGCATCGGTGGCCGGGCGCTCGGCGCGCACGGTCAGGGTGCGGTCCTCGACGTCCACGTCGATCGTCGCGGGATCCACGCCGGGCAGGTCAATGCGGGCCACGAAGGACTCGCCCTCCCGGTACAGGTCCAGGGGCATGCCCACGGACGCGGGGGTGCGGACCATGCCGCCGGTGAGCCAGCGGTCCAGGTCGCGGAACGGGTCAAAGGATGTTGTTGCCATGTCAACCACCTCCAGTGGTTACGGCCTCGGAGGATCCGAGAGTCGAGCGGCGGCGTCCTTGCGCGCCGACCGCCTGTGGCTCAATTGTGGACCCCCTCCCGCCGGAGTGATCCGGGTCATCGCCAACGGTGAAACCCGCCGGTTGCGGGACTGCGCGACCAAACAGGACCATGATCCGGTTCACGCGCGGGTGAATCCGTGACAGAATCAGCGGTGCACCACTGACTATTCACTTTCATCAGGAGGCACCCAGTGGCCATTGCAACCCCGGAGTCCTATGCCGACATGCTTGACCGCGCCAAGGCCGGCAAGTACGCCATCCCCGCGATCAACGTCACTTCCTCGCAGACCCTGTCTGCGGCGCTCAAGGGTTTCGCCGACGCCGAGTCCGACGGAATCGTCCAGATCTCCAACGGCGGCGCCGCCTACTGGTCCGGCTCCTCCCGTCTAGACCGGGTGAAGGGCTCCATCGCCTTCGCGGCCTACGCCCGCGCCGTCGGTGACCTGTACCCGGGCGTCATCGGCCTGCACACCGACCACTGCCCCAAGAAGATGCTCGAGCCCTGGATCCTCCCGCTGCTCGAGATCGAGGCGGAGCAGGTCAAGCGCGGCGAGCTGCCGATGTTCAACTCCCACATGTGGGACGGCTCGGCCGAGTCCCTGGACGACAACATCGAGATCGCCGTGGACATGCTGGCCCGCACCAAGGCCGCCAACACCGTCCTCGAGATCGAGATCGGCGCCGTCGGCGGCGAGGAGGACGGCATCACCGGTGCCGAGAACGCGAACCTGTACACCACCGCGGATGACGCCTTCCGCGCCATCGAGGCCCTCGGCCTGGGTGAGAACGGCCGCTACATCACCGCCCTCACCTTCGGCAACGTGCACGGCTCCTACAAGCCCGGCCACGTCAAGCTGCGCCCCGAGATCCTCGGCGACATCCAGAAGGACGTCGCGGCCCGCCTGGGCGACCGCCTGTCCACCAAGGTCGGTGTGAAGGACTCTCCGTTCGACCTGGTCATGCACGGCGGCTCCGGCTCCACCGACGAGGAGATCGCCACCGCGGTGCGCAACGGCGTCATCAAGATGAACGTGGACACCGACACCCAGTACGCCTTCACCCGCCCGGTCGCCGACCACATGTTCAAGAACTACGACGGCGTCCTCAAGATCGACGGCGAGGTCGGCAACAAGAAGACCTACGACCCGCGCGCCTGGGGCAAGGCCGCCGAGGAGGGCATGGCCGCCCGCGTGGTCGAGGCCTGCGAGCGCCTCGGCTCCGTCGGCTCCGCCAAGCGCTGATCGGCCCGACGACGGCGCGCCCGGCGCGGCGTCGTCGTCCCGGCTCCGGCGTTTCCCGGGGTGCCCGCACGCGGGTGCGGCAGCCTCGGTGCCGTTAAACATGATCTGCGGCCCCGGCACCACATGGTGCCGGGGCCGCGGGCGTGCGCGGGCGAGTGTGTATACTCGCCGAACCGTCTCAACGAATCGGAGAAAACGGTGGCAACGCTCGCGGATGTGGCCCAACGAGTGGGCGTCAGTCAGGCGACCGTATCCCGCGCCATCAACGGCAAACCGGGCGTATCGGACAAGACCCGCCAGGCCATTGTGGAGGTCATGCGGGAACTGGGCATGGTGGGCGACTCCCTGCAGCGGGGTGTTCCCCGGCAGGTGGCCCTGGTGGTGCCCGACCTGTCCAACCCGATCTTTCCCGCCTTCGTGACGGCGATCAGCACCTACCTCGCTCGCAACAACATGCTGCCGGTGCTGTGCACCTACACGCTCACCGGCGCCTCGGAGAGCTCACTGCTGGAGATGGTGCTCAAGCAGCAGCCGACCGGCGTGATCTTCCTGGCCGGTCGCTACGACACCGAGTTCGCCGACCACAGCGACTACGCAATGCTGCGGGAGCGCCGGTTGCCGACCGTCTTCATCAACGCCGCTGCCCCCGAGTTGCGCGGGCAGTGTGTCATGACCGACGACGCCGCCGGCACCCGCATGGCGATGCGTCACCTCGCCAGCCAGGGGCACACGCGCATCGGCATGCTCCTGGGCGACCCGCACCACTACCCGAGCCTGATCAAGCATCAGGCGGCATTGAGCTTCGCACAGGAGGCGGGCCTGGAACTCCCGGAGGAGGCCACCGCGTGGACCACCTACGGCTTCGAGTCCGGGCGCGACGCGGCGCTTCGCCTCGGCGAGCAGGGCATCACCGCGCTGCTGTGCGCCAGCGACCAGCTGGCACTCGGTGCCATCCGTGCCCTGAAGTCCCTAGGGCTGTCGGTCCCCGACGACGTCTCGGTGATCGGCTACGACGACTCCCCCTGGCTGCCCTATACCTCCCCGGCGCTGACCACGGTGCGTCAGTCAGTCGACGCGATGAGCCGGGCTGCGGTCGCGGCGCTGCTGCGCTGCACCGAGGATCCGGCTCTGCTGGATGTACGTCGGGACCTCCTGTTCGAACCCGAGTTGGTGGTGCGCGAGTCGACCGGCATCTGCCCGACGTGGCGGTCCGGCAGCAACTGATTTCGTTGTGTGAGGCGTCACGCAATCAGAACGCAAGAGCTTGCGTGACCAGTGGGAGCCGGGGTTGCCGTGCCGCTGTTGGCTGATGTCGCGGCTTCGGTGCAGGTGCGCGATGGGCGGCGCGCTCCTGGGGTGGCCGCCGCCGGGTAGCTGCGCCTGCGCGAACGGGATGACTTCGGCGTTTCATGGTGCTGCTGCCATATCGACCGACCTCGGTGCGTAACTTCCACCGACCTCGGCACGTAACTTCCGCCGACCTCGGCGTGTGGGGGCGGGGGCACAAGCGGCTTCGCAAGTCGGTGCGCAAGTGTTGCGCAAAACTTGTGCTGACTATAACCTTCTGTCCGACCGAACCGGGGCTCGCGCAGGAGACGGGCCCAACGGGTAGCACTCGGCTCGATGAGGAGTTTGGAATGATGAAGACGTCTCGACGGGGCTTCCTGGCGCTGGGCACCGTGGCCACCGCCGCCGCCGGCTTGGCCGCCTGCTCGGGTGGCGGCAGCAGCACCACCGCCGACGGCAAGCCGATCGTGAAGGTGCAGGTGGTCAAGGACTCCCGCACCGCCAAGATGTCCGAGCTCGCCTGGACCAAGGACCTGGAGGAGGCGGCGGGCTGCTCGATCCAGTGGTTGGAGACGCCGTCGGCCTCCTGGGATCAGCAGAAGAAGGCCTCGCTCGCCGCGGGCGACGTCGCCGACATCACCATCGGCGGCTTCGGCTCCGGCGACATGGCGGACTTCGGCAGCCTGTTCATGGACCTCAAGCCCGAGCTCGGCTCCCTGCCCAACGTGCAGGCCATGTTCGACGCCGAGCCCTACGCCCAGGTGGTCTCTACCACCACCGACGGCAAGATCCTGGGCACCCCCTCCGTGGCGGGCTCCATCACCGCCCGCTCCTCCAACCACATGTTCATCAACAAGCAGTGGCTGGACAACCTGGGCCTCGAGGTCCCCACCACCTGGGACGAGCTGGAGACCGTGCTGGAGGCCTTCAAGGACGGCGACCCCACGGGCACCGGTGCGGACGTCATCCCGCTGGACTTCAACGCCCCCGGCACGGACGGATTCGGCCTGTTCAACCCCAACGTGCTGCTGTCCTCCCGCGGCATCACCGTCTCCTCCGGCGCCCTGGGCATGTACGCACAGGACGGCGTGGTCAAGAACTACCTCACCGATCCCGCCTACAAGGAGCTGATCGTCTTCCTACGGCGCCTGTGGGAGAAGGGGCTGATCTCCGAGGAGGCCTTCACCCACGACTGGTCCGCCTACACGTCCACCGCCAAGGGCGACGGGGACGTCGCCAAGGTCGGCGTGACCTGGATGTGGACGCCGTCGGACATCTTCGGCTCCACCCTGGGGCCCCAGTACGTCACCATCCCGGCCCTGCAGGCCGAGGCCGGTCAGAGCGAGAAGACCGTGTGGACCTACAACGGCGACGACCTCGCCTACCTGGCGAACCGGGCCGTGGTCTCCGCCAACCCCACCAACAAGGAGGCCACGCTCGCCGTCGTCGACGCCTTCTACAGCGCCGACATGACCGTCCAGATGCGCTACGGCGCCTTCGACACCTGCGTGACGCGCAACGGCGACAACGACTACACCGTCCTGGAGCCGGCCGACTCCACCAAGAACGCCTCCGACTGGCAGTTCACCAACTCCCTGGCCGACGGCGCCCCCGGCTGGATCCGCCCCGACATGGTGCTGAACCTGCCCCCCGAGCACACCGAGTACCGCGAGGTCGACGCCGTCTACGACGACGATTACGCCAACATCGACCTCAACGAGGACGTGCTGTACGCCAACATGCCCACCACTCCGGAGCAGTCGCGCACGCTGTCGAAGAACGCCACCGGCATCAACCAGAACGCCATGAGCAAGTTCGCGCAGTGGATCACCCAGGGCGGCGTCGAGGACGAGTGGGACGACTACGTCGCCAGCCTCGAGGCCAACAACCTCGCCGAGTCGATTGCCGTCCAGCAGGAGATCTACGACTCCTACAAGGCCCAGATGGACGAGCTGGGCGTGGACCTGAACTCGCTGAGCCAGTAACGGTCTCGGCTCCGACACACCTGAAGGCGGGCGGCCGGGCGGTGGGGAGACCCCGCCACCCGGGCGGACCCACCGGCTGAGCCGCCGACCGCGCGGCAGACCCGGCCGTCCGCCTCCCTGAAGAAGGAGAAACCCATGCAACAGCAACGCCCCGCTCCCGCGCGCGCAGTGCTCAAGGCCTGCGCCCTCGCCCTGGCCTGCGCCATGGCCCTCACCGGCTGCATGAAGCCGCACCCGCACGCCGGCGGCCGGCCGACCCCCGCCGCGTCCGCCACCCCCGCCGACTCCGGATCCATCATCACGCCCGCCGACGGCGCCTCCGCCGCCCCCGTCGACGCCCGCACCGAGGCGGTGCGCACCTGGAGCCACGCCAACGGCGTGAAGAACGCCGAGGGCGTCGTCGCCGCCGACGAGGTGCGCCAGTCGCCGTACTACACGGTGCGGGTCGCCCCCGCCAGCAACCCACAGGACGCCCAGGAGTCCTTCACCTACCTGTCCATCCCGCGCAACGGGGAGGGCAAGCGCGGCTACACCGGCCCCGACGGCGCCGAGTTCGCCGCCGACGCCGGGGCCAGCATGTCCTGGTCCACCTTCGAGTACGCCGCCGACGTCGTCGTCGACGTCACCCTGAACACCGGGGCGACCATCGCCTCCGCCGACGAGGTGACCATCCGCCCCACCTCCCTGAACCTGGACAAGACGCTGGTGGACGACCACACCGTCCGCGTCACGGTGCCCGCCTCCGCCGAGGGGCTGCGCTTCTCGGTGGACTTCGACCCCGAGCTCATGACCGTGTACGCCGACTCCTCCGGCCTGACCACGCAGGCGGACGGCAACGCGGTGATCGAGACCGAGCCGCGCAACTCCCTGGTCGTCTTCGCCCAGCCGCCCGCCCCCGCCGACACGGTCCCCACCGCGGCCGACGGCACCATCGAGTACGTCGAACCGGGCGAGATCAAGGACCTGGACTCCACCACGGCGGAGATCCTCTACTTCGGGCCCGGCACCTACTGGATGGGCGCGAGCTACCGGGCCATGCTGCCCGAGAACGTCCGCTGGGTGTACCTGGCGCCGGGCGCCTTCGTCAAGGGCGCCTTCCGCTTCACCGACCCCACCGACGCCGACGGCGGCCAGACCGACTACCGGGTCACCGGCTACGGGGTCCTGTCCGGCGAGCAGTACCCCTACGAGTCGGATACCGCCAACAACTACCTGCACAAGGAAGCGGACAACTGCCACGCCACCTGCGTGAAGATGCTGCAGTTCGGCTCCTCCGACGCCGAGCAGCGGCTCCGACTGCAGGGCGTGACCGTCAAGGAGCCGCCGTACCACTCCTTCGTGGTCTACGGCAACGAGGACGCCTTCCACATGGACGTGTCCAACTACCAGCAGGTGGGCGGCTGGTACTGGCAGACCGACGGCATCGAGCTGTACTCCGGCTCCACCATGCGCAACACCTTCTTCCACGCCAACGACGACGTCCTCAAGCTCTACCACTCGCAGGTGTCGGTCCGTGACACCGTGGTGTGGAAGAACGAGAACGGGCCGGTGATCCAGTGGGGCTGGTCGCCGTTGAACATCGACGGCGTGGAGGTGGACTCCACCGAGATCATCCACAACCGCATGTACTCCGGCAGCGTCGGCAACAACACCTGCGTCTTCAACTCCTCCTCCCACTGGAAGGCGCCGAGCGCAACCAACACCGCCGACCCCACCAAGACGGTGCGCAACCTGCGGTTCACCAACACCACGGTTGAAGGCAGCGTCAACTGCGCCATGCGCATCTACGCCCTGTCCAACACCGAGAACGTCGAGATCGACGGCTTCCACATCGACGCCTGGGGCGGGCAGGACCCCTACCTGCAGCAGAGCGTGCTCAAGCTGCTGACCAACGCCGACGGCGAAAAGGTCACCCTAGGCAACGAGGTCACGGACCACAACGGCCTGTACCTGCACAACTACACGGTCGGCGACGAGGCGATCATCAAGGCCGGCGACAACTGGGCCAGCTACGAGACCGGCAGGCTCAACTTCGACGCCGAGGCCTGGGACGGCTGGAACGCCGAGGCCGACGGCCAGCCCCAGGGGCCGGCTCCGGCACTGACCGTAAGCGGCCTGCAGGACGGCGCCACCCTCGCCTCCCGGCAGGTGCAGCTGACCGGAACCACCGACGCCGCCCGCGTCGTCGTCACCGTCAACGGCCAGTCGCAGGACGTTCCCGTGGCGGGAGACGCCTTCGACGCCACGGTAGAACTGACCGGGATCACCAACACGGTGCGCGTGGCCGCCTACTCCGACGCCGGAGTGGCGAGTGTCGAGCGCTACGTGGTGCAGGCCTTCGGTGACGCCGTCGGCTCCCTGACGGATCCGCAGGGCGATGACGACGGGCCCGGCAGCTACACCTACCCGACCGACTCCGCCTTCGCGCCCGGGGGCTTCGACCTGACCGGCATGGGCGTCTACCGCGACGGCGACACGGTGCGCTTCGTGACCAGTGTCGCCAGCGAGGTCACCAACCCGTGGAGCGCCAACGGCATGAGCATCCAGCGGCTGAACCTCTACCTGCGCGCGGCCGGCGCCGCCGACGGGGCCGATACGGAGGATGCGGAAGTCACGCCGCTGCTGCCGGGGACCAACACCTTCGCCGCGGGCGCCTGGGACTTCGCGATCGTCGGCGACGGGCGCAACGAGGGCGCCGCCTACGGCCCCGGCGTGTACGACGCCGACGGCAACCGGGTGGGCCAGGTGGCGCTGACGGTGGTCGGCAACCGCATCGTCCTCAGCGTCGACGCGAGTGTGCTGGGCGATCTGGACCTGGCCGAGGCGGGCTACCAGGTGTCCATGTACTCCTCCTCGGAGGACGGGGAGGCGGTCGGCAACGTCCGGCCCGTCTACTCGCCCGAGTGCTTCTCAGGGCAGACCTGCGAGGACTGGGTCGCCCAGTACCGCTTCGGCGGTGGCAAGGGCGAGCTCACGGGCCAGTCCCCCTACGACACCGACCTGACGGACTCCAACGCGATCGACATGATCACCGGCCAGGCCGACCAGGCAGAGGTGATGGACCTGAGCCGGGCGCGGATCGTCGCCCCCTACGTGACGCTGGTCGCGCCCAGGGCGGGATGACGGGTGGTGCGGGCGGGTAGTTCCTCCGCCCCCGCCCGCACCACCTCCTCTGCGGCCGGCGCCGACAGGGCGGGCCGCAGCCGCCCACCCCGGCGGCTACGCACACGCATAGACAGCACAGAAAGAACAGACAGACTTTAATGACCACGATCCAACGCGCACCGCTTCCGCAGGGCCACTCCAACGGCGCCGAACCCCACCCCTGGTGGGCCAACGCCGTCGTCTACCAGGTGTACCCGCGCTCCTTCCAGGACTCCAACGGCGACGGCTACGGCGACCTGCCCGGCCTGATCTCCCGCCTGGACTACCTGGCCGAGCTCGGCGTCGACGTGATCTGGCTCAGCCCCGTGTACGTCTCCCCGCAGGAGGACAACGGCTACGACATCGCCGACTACCAGGACATCGACCCGATGTTCGGCACGCTGGCGGACATGGACGCGCTGATCGCCGCCGCCCACGCGCGGGGCATCAAGATCGTCATGGACCTGGTGGCCAACCACACCTCCGACGAGCACGCCTGGTTCCAGGCCTCGCGCGCCGGCGACGCCGACTACGCGGACTTCTACTGGTGGCAGCCGGCCCGTGAGGGGAAGGTGCCGGGAACGCCCGGCGCCGAGCCCAACGATTGGGGCTCCCTGTTCGGCGGACCCGCCTGGACCTGGGATCCCCAGCGCCAGGCCTACTACCTGCACCTGTTCTCTCCCAAACAGCCGGACCTGAACTGGGAGAACCCGCGCGTACGCGAGGCCATCTACAAGATGATGAACTGGTGGATGGACCGGGGCGTGGACGGCTTCCGCATGGACGTGATCACCCTGATCTCCAAGCGGCTCGACGACGCCGGCCGCCTGCCCGGCACCCCCGGCTCCACCATCGAGGCCCTGCCCGCCGGTGACGACGGGTACTCCTCCGCCATCCCCTTCAGCGCCGACGGGCCGCGGCTGGAGGAGTTCCTGGCCCAGATGCGCCGGGAGGTGTTCGCCGGTCGGGACGGCTTCCTCACCATCGGCGAGGCCATCGGCGTCGACTCCGCGCGCGCCGGACAGATCACCGACCCCGCCCGCGGGGAGCTGGACATGCTGTTCCTGTTCGATCACACCGGCATCGACCAGGGCGGACCCGCCGGCAAGTTCAGCCTGGTCCCCTGGAAGGTCTCCGACCTGCGCGGCGTGTTCGAGCGCTACGAGCGCGACACCGCCGAGCGCGGCTGGCCCAGCCTGTACTTCTGCAACCACGACCAGCCGCGCGTGGTCTCCCGCTGGGGCGACGACTCCACCCCGCAGCTGCGCGCCCGCTCCGCCAAGGCCCTGGCGCTGCTGCTGCACCTGCACCGCGGCACCCCCTTCATCTACCAGGGGGAGGAGCTGGGCATGACCAACGCCGGCTACACCAGCCTGGTGCAGTACCGCGACGTGGAGTCCGTCAACCTCTACGGCCAGCTGGTGCGCGATGCCGGGGTGGTCAGCCATGAGGAGATGATGCGCGGCCTGGCGGCCATGAGCCGGGACAACGCCCGCACCCCCATGCAGTGGGACGACTCGCCCTTCGCCGGGTTCACCTCCCCGGGCGGTGTCGCCCCCTGGATCGACGTCAACGACAACCATGTGGAGCTCAACGCCCGGGCGCAGGTCGACGACCCCGACTCGGTGTTCTCCTTCTACCGGCGCCTGATCGAGCTGCGGCACACCGAACCGGTGGTGGCGTTGGGGGACTGGCGGGTGGTGGACCCCGACACCGAGGTCTACGCCTTCACCCGGCGCCTGGGGCGGGCGGGGCTGCTCGTCGTCGTGAACCTCTCCGGCCAGCGCGTGCAGCTGCCCGCCGCCAGCGCGGCCCTGATCGACCGGCCCGACCCGGAGCGGGTCCTGATCGCCAACGACGCCCCGGACGACGTCGTCGCCGCCCTGCGAGCGGGACGGCTCGAGCCCTGGTCCGCGCTCGCCTACCGGATCTGACAGGAGGAGACCCTCAATGACCACCCTTTCCACGGCGGTTTCCACACCGGCGTCGGCGCGTCGGCGCCCCGGCCTGTGGGCGCGGCTGCGCCACCACCTGTCCCGCTACTGGCAGCTGTGGGTGATGGTGGCGCCGGCCATCGCTTTCATCGCCCTGTTCTGCTACGTGCCGATGTACGGGGTCCAGCTGGCCTTCCGCGAGTACGACATCACCAAGGGGCTCACCGGCGGGGAGTTCGTCGGCCTGGAGTACTTCCGCCAGTTCTTCCGCGACCCCATGTTCACCAGGATCATCGGCAACACGCTGCGCATCAGCCTGTGGACCCTGGTGATGGGCTTCATCGCCCCGATCGTGCTGGCGCTGCTGATCAACCAGATCGCCTCCAAGCGCACCAAGAGCGCGGTGCAGACCATCACCTACATGCCCCACTTCATCTCCACGGTGGTCATGGTCTCCATGATCAACATCTTCCTGGCCCCGGGCACGGGCATGGTGGGGCGGCTCCTGGGCGGCACCAACCTCATGGGGGAGGCCTCCGCCTTCACCGGCGTGTACTGGGTCAGCGAGGTGTGGCAGCACGCCGGCTGGAACTGCATCATCTACCTGGCGGCGCTGTCCTCGGTGGATCCGGCCCTGTACGAGGCGGCCAAGCTCGACGGCGCCGGCCGGCTGCAGCTGATCCGCTACGTGGACCTGCCGGCCATCCTGCCGACGGCGGGCATCCTGCTGATCCTGAACATGGGCTCTGTCCTGGGGGTCGGCTTCGAGAAGGTGTGGCTGATGCAGAACGCCCTGAACATCACCTCCTCGGAGGTGATCGCCACCTACACCTACCGGATCGGCATCCTGGGGAGTCAGTTCTCCTACTCCACCGCCATCGGCCTGTTCAACAGCGTCGTGAACTTCATCTTCCTCGTCGTCGCCAATGGCGTGGCCCGGCGCACCAGCAACACCAGCCTGTTCTAGAAGGGATGAGACATGAGCAAGTCAGTTTCCGCGCCGGCGCCTCGGGTCAAGGTGGCGTTGTCGGCGGAGAGCGGACGGCGGCGGCGCGGCCGCGGCTACCGCAAGCAGCCCATGGACCGGTTCATTGACGCGGTCATCGCGGCGATCCTCGTGGTGATCGTCCTGGCCGTCATCTACCCGGTGTGGTTCATCGTCATCGCCTCCTTCTCCGACCCGACGCTGGTGTCCACCGGGCAGGTCACGCTCGTGCCCCGCGGCATCACCTTCAAGGGCTATGAGCAGATCCTGGCGGACTCGCGCATCTGGACCGGCTACCGCAACACGCTGCTGTACTCCTTCCTGGGCACCGCCGTGAACCTGGTGGTGACGCTGCCGGCGGCCTTCGCCATGTCCCGCCGGGAGTTCCGCCCGCGCCGGGTGATCATGTTCTTCTTCGCCTTCACCATGTTCTTCTCCGGCGGGCTCATTCCCAGCTACCTGCTCATGCGGCAGCTGGGGCTGCTGAACTCCATGTGGGTGTTCATCCTCCCGGGCGCCTTCAGCGTGTTCAACATGATCATCGCCCGCTCCTTCTTTGAGAACTCGATACCGGAGGAGCTGCGGGACGCCGCCCAGGTGGACGGGCTGTCCTACTTCGGGTTCTTCTTCCGCATCGTGATTCCGCTGTCGGGCGCCATCATCGCGGTGATCGGCCTGTACTACTTCGTGGGGCACTGGAACGACTACTTCACCGGCCTGGTCTACATCCACAACCAGGAGCTCCAGCCCCTGCAGAACGTGCTACAGATGATCCTGCTGGCCAACCAGACCCAGGCCGGCTCGGCGGGCATGAGCGCCCTGCAGTCGCAGAACTTCGCCGACCAGATCAAGTTCGGCGTCATCATCGTCTCCACGGTGCCGCTGCTGATCATCTATCCGTTCCTGCAGAAGTACTTCAACAAGGGCGTCATGATCGGGGCGGTGAAGGGCTGATGCGCTCGGTGGCGCTCGGCTACGAGCGGCTGTGCCGGGTGATCATGCTGGTGGCCACCATTAACGCCGCCTTCGTGGTCCACACCCTCGCGGGGGCGGTGGTGCTCGGCTTCTTCCCCTCGGTGGGCGCCGCCTTCACCACCTACCGCACCTGGCTGCTGGATGAGGACCACGCCTGGAGGGCCCGACGCGCCTGGTCCACCTTCCACACCGCCTGGCGCGCCGAACTGCGCGGGGCCAACCGCTTCGGATGGGCGCAGGCGGCCGTGGGCGCGCTCCTCGCCTGGGACTACTACCTGGCCAACTGGAACCTGCTGGGCGGGGTCGTGGGCATCGGCGTGTCCGGGCTGCTGCTGGTGATCAACGCGGGCTACGCCGTGGCGGCGCTGGCGGCCTGGGCGGTGCGCGCCCACGTGGAGGCGCCACTGGGCTGGACACTGCGGGCCGCCGTCGCCGTGGCCTGCCGGGCGCGGTGCACCGTGAGCATGGTGGTGCTGCTGGGCGTGTCGGCCTGGGTGTGGAGCCGCTGGCCGGGCGTGTTCGTGGCCTTCGGCCCGTCCATGGTCGTGGGCGTGGTGGCCGCCGCCGTGTACACCTTCGGCGGTCTGCCGGGGCTGGAGGCTCGGGCCATGAGCAGGCGGCGGGCGGCGTCGACCGGGGCGGCGGCGGGACGTCCGGCGACGGCGTCGGCGCTGTAGGCCTGGAACCACCCTGTCCTCTGCTGCGAGCTGTTGCGCCCTGATCCGATGGGTATACCCGCACACCAGGGTGCAAAAGCTCGTAGCAGGACGCAAAGTGTCGGGGTACATCCGAAGGTGGTGGAAACGCCCGCGTGTGCCGGTGAGTTGCCAGGTACACTACGGTGAGTTCGGACTAGTCCCGATGAGTGTCACCGGCGAAAGCACGCGGCGCCGGCGGCCGACGGCCCGACAAGTAGTCACGCAGTTCCTCTGGTCACTGTTGATCGCGCGTGCGCTTTTGGGACTGGAAAACGGCAACCTGCTGTCCATCGCGGCCTGGCTGACCCCGCGTGTCTGGCTTTACCCGCTCTTCTTCGGCGTCATGGGCGTGTACTCCTACCTGTACTGGATGCGTCACCGGGACGACTGAGGCTTCCGCCCGATTGGACGTGACTGCGCCGGTGGCCGTATCACCCTGTGAGTCCGGCAGGTGAATCAGGGCCAGGTCAGGGGAATCCCGCATGGCTGGACCTGGGGAACCGGCGTACAAACGAGTCATGGAGACGCGGACACCGGGTGGGGCAGGCACCCAGCACCACCAACACAGCCGACCGGGCGTGGGCTCCCACTCGATCATCACGTTGAACCGTGTGTCGCGAGACTTCGGCCGGCTGCAGGCACTCGCCCCGCTCGATCTGGAGGTCGGCGCGGGGCGAGTGCTTGGCTTGCTTGGCCCCAACGGCGCCGGCAAGACCACGCTCATGTCGATCATGGCCTGTGAGCTGGCGCCGAGCACGGGGACGGTGACGGTCGGCGGCACTACGGTCACCGACACCTCCGCTGCGCGCCGGGCCCGGCGCCGGCTCGCGCTCATGCCCCAGCGCCCGGCGTCGGTCCCGGGATTCAGCGCCCTCGACACGGTCGAGTACGCGGCCTGGACCAAGGGCCTGCCCACGCGCGGGCGACGGGAGGCCTGCATGGAGGCACTCGACCGGGTGGGACTGGCAGCGCAGGCCAAGCGGCCGTTGCGTACCCTGTCGGGCGGCATGGTCCAGCGCGTGCACCTGGCCGCCGCCCTCGTCAGCCGCCCCGCCCTGCTGCTACTCGATGAGCCGACCGTGGGCCTGGACCCCGCCCAGCGCATCGCCTTCCGCGGCCTGGTCGAGGGGCTCGAAGACACCGCCACGGTGCTGGCCACCCACCTGGTCGAGGACGTGCGCGCCCTCAGCGACGAGATAATGGTGCTCGACGCCGGGCAGGTCCGCTTCCGCGGCACCACCACGCAGTTGGAGGCGAGAGCGAACTCTGAGGCTCCCGGAGACAACCAACTCGAGCGCGGCTACATGAGCGTGCTCAGTCAGGAGCAGTCATGAGCGGCGTGCTGCGCATCGAACTGCGGCGCTCGCTGCTGGTCCGTGTGGCGCCCCTGGCCGCAGTAGGACTGGTGGCCCTGATGCTCAGCGACCGTCACCAGTGGCAGGGAGTATGGCCCGAGGCATCGGCGGCCATCACCGCCCCGCTGTGCTACCTCGGCCCCGCCCTGGCCGGGGCGGCAGCCTGGGAGGCGCGGCGTCGCCGCAGGGAAGGCGAGTCCCGCAGCGGCGGCGAGCCCTGGGCCGGACCTTTGCTGGCCGCCTACCTGCTGGCGGGAGCGGGAGTGATCGCGGCTGGCGCGATATGCGCGGTGGTGGTCAACCTGTCCGCCTCCGCCCCGGCGGGCTTCCTGTGGCCCTCGTACCTCATCATCGCCCTGGCCGTGGTAAGCGAATGCCTGGCTGTCGGCGTCCTGTTGGGCCGACTCGGCGGCCCGGCCTGGTTCGCGCCCGTGGTCGCCGTGCTGGCCTGCTTCCTCCGGCTCATCACCACCCAGGGGACGGCCGTGGGCGCGCCGGAGAGTCGGCTGACCCGAGTGTTCCTTGCCGGCCACGCCTGGGTGGCATTGACACCCGCAGGGGTGACGCTCGCCGTCGTCGAGGCCGCGATTGTGATTGCCGCCGCTCTGGCGCTGCCGGGTCTGCTCGCCGCCCCGCGAGCCCGTCGTGAGCGCACCGCCTTCCCCTGGCCGCGGCGAACCCGAGTGGCAGTCACCGCGGGCTGTGCGGTGTGCGTGCTCGGGACCGGCCTCGTGCTGACCGGTCCGCCGCTGACGGTGGAGCGCGCCATTCCCGAACATCCCGTATGCACCGATACGCAGCTGCGGCTGTGCGTGTGGCCCGAGGACGCAGCCCGGCTGCCCGCGCTGACCACGCTTGCCGAGCGCGC
Organism: Actinomyces succiniciruminis; assembly: GCF_900002405.1. Classification (GTDB taxonomy): domain Bacteria; phylum Actinomycetota; class Actinomycetes; order Actinomycetales; family Actinomycetaceae; genus Actinomyces; species Actinomyces succiniciruminis. Next base: position 63,087 of record NZ_LK995540.1, read on the forward strand.
CGCCGAGCAGGCGGATGCGCTCGGCCTGGAGCTCCCCGACCACGTCAGTGCCTACGGGCTGGAGCCGGGGGCCTCGAACTTCACCATCGAGTCCGATTCCGTCTGGTTCGCTGCGAACGACCTGGCGGGAATAATCGTCAGCTCGGCGGTGTCGGTCGACTGCCTGCCGACGGACGCGGATCCTGGCGTGGAGGACTTCTATCGGGCGCACGGAGAGCTTGCGGGGTTGGTGGAACTGCGCCTGCAGGGCGCCGACGCCCGCCCCGCCGGCATGGGAGACACCAGAGACATCGACCGTGCGGAGATCGCGCGCGTAGCCAAGTCCGACGAGGCCACACAGGACGCCTGGATGCAAGCGCGCCTCGACACCATGCGTGACAGCGCGGCGGAGCAGTGCCGGTGAAACTCTACGTGCGCTCCCGCAGGCTGCTCGCGGCCGGCGCGCTCATGGCGGTCATTGCGGTCATCAGCGCGGTGATCGGCACCAACATGCTGACGCTCGTATCCCGCGGCGACCCCGTGGCCGTGCCCTACCTGCTGGTGCTCGACGCCTTCATCGCGGTGTTGGCGGTTGGCAGCCTGGGCTCCCCGGTGCCCGCCATGGATCGCGGGGACGTCGGCGTGGTCGCGCGGGCCCGCTGGCTGCACCTGGCGGGCATGGGAGCCCTGGGGCTGTTGCTTGTGGTGGCGGCGTCCCTGCCCCGTTCGGGCATGGGCGCCCTTGAGGCGGGGCGTGCCTACCTCGCCTGGCTCGGCCTGGCACTGCTGGCAGCCGGCATCCTGCGCGAATCCCTGGCCGCAATCGGTCCGTTGGCGGGATTCTTCGTCATCGCCTGGTTCGGGCACCCGGCTGGAGCGCCCGCGCCGTGGAACTGGGAGCAGGCACCCGCCACCATGTTGACGTCCTGGTTGGTCGCCGCCGGGCTGCTGGCAGCTGGCCTGCTCACCTGCGCCCGCCGCTGGCGGGGTGACCTCGGCCTGCCGCGCCCCTGACGCAGGAACACGCCCTTTACCTCTGCTGCGAGCTTTTGCGCTCTGATCCGATGGGTATGCCCGCACACCAGGGTGCAAAAGCTCGCAGTAGGAGACAGGGGGTCGGCACAGGCGTTGAACCCTGTGATGTCCAGGAGGCCGGCCTCGCCGTCGTCGGCGGGCTACACGGCGATTAGGCGCAGCCCGGGGCCGACGGCGTGCAGGTCGCCCGGGTCCGAGGTCACTACCGCGTGGCCCTGCTCGCGGGCGTGCAGCACCACATGGACGTCGACGGCGTCGGGGTGTCCGCTGCGGCCGCACAGCAGCCCCACCGCCCGCGCCGTCATGTCGTCCAGCGGGATGATCTGAACCGCGGGGTCTCCCAGCAGCCGTGCGACTCGCGCCTGGCGGGGTCCTCCTCGCCAGGCCTGGGCGACGACGCCGGCGGGTACTGCCAGCGCGATCCCGGCCTCGACTGCCCGGCGCAGCAGGGCCCGCATTCTGGCGTCGCCGCGCTCAAGCGCCAGCAGTGCCCCGGTGTCCAGGGTCAGGCCCGTGACCTCGCCGTCCGTGGTCACGCCAGTCCCAGGGCGCGGTCGGCCCAGGCCAGGTCGGCGTCGTCGACCTGGCCCAGCTCGCGGTCCAAGTCGTCGAGCAGCTCGGTCAGGCCGTCCTCGCATTCGGTTCGGGCGACCGCCGCGCTGATGTACCCGGACACCGAGGCCGCCCGCCCCTGCGCAACCGCACGCCGGATGTAGCTGACCTGCTCATCCGGGAGGCTTACCGCAATCTTCTGAGTCATACTGGATTCATACCGCTCGGGGTGCGATGCCTCGGCCGCGGGACATGGGTTGCCGAGTCCGGGTTGCGGTGCGCGGGTGACCGCGGGCCTGCAATGGAGTGACGCCGTCCTTGCAAAAAGGTTACAGGATGGTGCCGCAAGTCCACGCAAAACCCCGTATCCGCCCATGAATATCCCGAATCCGGCTTGCAAGGCTTGCAACAAGGCGGGGTGTCGTGTGTAATGGGGGCGTCAGCGCCGTCGAGCTGTGGGCCGTTCCGCGGTTCATGGCTCACGATTGGCAGTTGCTCTCTACCCGGGCCTCGGCCCGGCAACCTCGTGTCCAAGGGAGGACAATCAATGCGACCCATCACCCGTCGCTCCATGCTCGGTGGCTCCGCGGCGGTCGCGCTCGCCGCGACTCTGGCCGCCTGCTCCAACGGGTCCGACTCCAGCTCCGGCTCCGGCGACTCCGGGACCGGCTCGGTCTACTTCCTGAACTTCAAGCCCGAGGCCGAGGACGCCTTCAAGACCATCGCCTCCACCTACACCGAGAAGACCGGTGTCCAGGTCAAGGTCGTCACCGCCGCCTCCGGCACCTACGAGCAGACCCTGCAGACCGAGGTCGCCAAGTCCAACCCGCCCACGATCTTCAACATCAACGGCCCGGTCGGCCTGGCCACCTGGCAGGACTACGCACTCGACATCTCGGACGCAGACTTCGTCAAGGACCTCACCGACCCGTCCATGGCCCTGACCGACGACTCCGGCACCGTCTACGGCTCCCCGCTCGCAACCGAGGGCTACGGCCTGATCTACAACGGCGAGATCATGGACGCCTACTTCGCGATGGACGGCGCCAAGGCCTCCTCCATCGACGAGATCAAGGGCTTCGACAAGCTCAAGGAGGTCGTCGAGGACATGCAGTCCAAGAAGGACGACCTGGGCATCGACGGCGTCTTCGCCTCCACCTCCCTCACCCCCGGTGAGGACTGGCGCTGGCAGACCCACCTGGCCAACTACCCCATCTACTACGAGTTCAAGGACAAGGAGGTCACCGACACCCCCGACCTCGAACTGACCTACTCGGACAACTACCAGCAGATCTTCGACCTGTACCTCAACAACTCCACGATCGCCCCCTCCGAGGCCTCCGCCAAGACCGTCTCCGACTCGATGGCCGAGTTCGCCCTCGGCAAGGCCGCCATGGTCCAGAACGGCAACTGGGCCTGGTCCCAGATCTCCGAGGTCGACGGCAACGTCGTCAAGGAGGACCAGATCCACTTCATGCCGATCTACATCGGCGTGGACGGCGAGGAGGACTCCGGCATCGCGCTGGGCACCGAGAACTACCTGTCGATCAACTCCCAGGCCTCCGAGGCGGACCAGCAGGCCTCCATCGACTTCCTGAACTGGCTGTTCATGGACGCCGAGGCCGCCAAGCTGCTCACGGACAACTCTGTGGTCTCCATGGCTCCCTACTCGGCCTTCGCCGAGCTCGCCCCCGCCGACCCGCTCGGTGCCGAGGTCGTGGAGTACATGAACAACGAGGACCTGTACCCGATCAACTGGGTGTTCCAGACCTTCCCGAGCCAGGACTTCAAGGATCAGGTCGGTCAGCACCTGTCCCAGTACGCCTCCGGCGCCGAGGAGTGGGACGACGTCAAGACCTACTTCGTCGAGGAGTGGCACGCCGAGAAGAGCGCCTGATTCTCCGCACTCCCACAGCGGCCGTTGAGTGGCCCTTGTAGAATCGCGAATTGACGACGGCGGCGCCCGGTGACACTGCCGGGCGCCGCCTGTCATTCCCGCTCAAACGCGCCGTCACCACCCCGCCTCCGTGAACCCCTCGAGACACACATGACCAAGTCGCTCAAGAAGTATTTCGTCGTCTTCACCGGCCCCACGCTGATCGCCTTCCTCATCGCGTTCATCGTGCCCTTCTTCATGGGCCTGTACCTGTCGCTGACCAAGTTCACCACGCTGACCAACGCCAAGTGGGTCGGCTTCGCCAACTACCAGACCGCCCTGACCGGCAACACCGGCTTCGTCAAGGCGCTCGGCTTCACGGCCCTGGTCTCGGCCATATCCATCATCACCGTCAACCTCGGCGCCTTCGCCCTGGCCTACCTGCTCACCCGCAAGCTGCGCGGCACCAACCTGTTCCGCTCGGTGTTCTTCATGCCGAACCTGATCGGCGGCATCGTGCTGGGCTACACCTGGCAGGTCATGCTCAACGCGATCCTGCGCCACTGGGGCCAGACCATCGTCAACGACTGGCACCTGGGCATGCTCGGCCTGATCCTGCTGATCAACTGGCAGCTCATGGGCTACATGATGATCATCTACATCGCCGGCCTGCAGAACGTGCCGCCGGAGCTGATCGAGGCGTCCCAGATCGACGGTGCCGGTAAGTGGATGACCCTGCGTCACGTCACCATCCCGATGGTGATGCCCTCCATCACCATCTGCCTGTTCCTCACCCTGGCCAACACCTTCAAGATGTACGACCAGAACCTGGCGCTGACCAACGGCGCCCCGCTCAAGCAGACGCAGATGGCGGCGCTGAACATCGTCGACCTGATGTACAAGCAGGTCGGCAAGCAGGGCATCGCCCAGGCACAGGCCGTCATCTTCTTCATCATCGTTTCCGTCATCGCCGTGCTGCAGCTGCGCGCGACCCGCGCCAAGGAGGTTGAAGCGTGAGCACCGAGACCCTCGCCCCCATGGGCCCGACGGCCATCAAGCCGATGCAGCCCTCCAAGCCCGCCCGCCGCAAGCAGACGGCCGGTCAGAATCTGCTCACCGCCCTGCTGACGGTGCTGTCGCTGATCTGGATCATTCCGCTGCTGTTCATCCTGATCAACTCCTTCAAGGGCAAGTTCTTCATCTCCGACTCGCCCTTCTCCCTGCCCACCGGCGAGACCTTCGCCGGGCTGACCAACTACATCACCGGTCTGCAGCTGTCCGGCTTCGCCCGGGCCCTGGGCTGGTCGCTGTTCATCACCATCGGCTCGGTGGCGGTGATCGTGCTGCTGACGGCCATGACCGCGTACTACATCACCCGCGTCAAGACCTGGTGGACCTCCCTGATCTACTACCTGTTCGCCTTCTCCATGATCGCCCCCTTCCAGCTGGTCATGTTCCCCACCGTCAAGATCGCCGACGCGCTGGGCCTGGCGACGCCGTGGGGCATGATCATCCTCTACCTGGGCTTCGGCGGCGGCCTGTCCGTCTTCCTGTTCGCGGGCTTCATCAAGTCCGTGCCGATGGACATCGAGGAGGCCGCCTACATGGACGGCTGCACCCCGTTGCAGAGCTACTTCCGGGTGGTCATGCCGCTGCTCAAGCCGACCTCGGTGACGGTCGCGGTCCTGAACGCCATGTGGGTGTGGAACGACTTCCTCCTGCCGAACCTGGTCATCGGCCAGGACGAGCGCTACAAGACGGTCCCCATCGTCATCCAGATGCTCGTCGGCTCCAACGGCAACCGCGACATGGGCGCCCAGATGGCCATGCTGGTCCTGGCCATCATCCCGATCGTCGTCTTCTACGCCTTCGGCCAGAAGTACATCGTCGAGGGCGTCGCCGCCGGGGCCGTCAAGGGCTGAGTCGGCCCGCGCCATGCCCGGTTTCCTAAGACCCGACTCGGCCTTCTACCGGGCCTGGTCTGCGGCCGCCGACCTCGTCGTCGTCAACCTGCTCACCCTGCTGGCGTGTCTGCCGATCATCACCGCGGGCGCAGCGCTTACCGCCTGCGCCCGCGTGGTGATGGAGATGGTGCGCGAGGAGGACACCTACACGGTGCGCACCTGGTGGCGGTCCTTCCGCACCAACCTGGTCCAGTCGCTGGCCTGGTGGCTGCCGGTGCTGGTCGCGGCGGGACTGGCCGCGTGGATGAATCTGTCGCTGTCCCAGCTGGGCGGCGCCGCCCTGACCGGTCTGGTCGACGCCGGGGCGCTGCTTATCGTCGCCGTCTTGATCTGGCTGGTGCCGCTGGTCGCCTTCTTCGACAACACCGTCGGCGCGCACGTGGCCAATGCGGCGCGCCTGGCCGTTGGGGCGCTCGGCCGCACCGCCGTGTGCCTGCTTCTGCTTGCCGCCCCCGTGGTCTTGGTGGTGGCCCTGCCGGGCGCGCGCGCCGCCGCCGGCTGGTTCGTGGTGTTGCTCGGCGTCGCCTTCATCGGTTACCTCATGGCCCTGGTGCAGCGTCCCGTCATCGACCGCCTGCGTGAGGGCGCCCGTACGCCCACCGGGTAGCGCGGCTCGGCGCCGCGCTACCCGGCACCGGCTACTGCTTCAGCTCGGCGTCGATCACCGCCATTTCATTGGGCACCACCGACAGGTCCAGGCTGGAAAGCAGCTTGCCGGTGGAGATCTGCACCAGGTGCAGCTTCTTGGCGGTGGGGTCGGTGATGTAGGCGAAGTCGCCGGCCGTCTTCACGTTGGGGCCGGGCTCCTGCCAGTTCTCGTTCTCCGTCCAAGGCGTGACCACGTCCACCTGCTTGGTCACCGCGGCCGATGCCGGGTCGATGAGGTTGAGCCGGCCGTCGTAGGTCAGTACCACTCCCTCCCCGGCGGCGCCGCGGCCGAAGGAGCGGAACCAGTAGGCCGAGCCCAGCTCCACGGTTGTGGTGGTGGCATCGGTCGTATCGATGATGCCGACCTTGGTGGGGTGCTCCGGCGCGGCGCCGTCCACCGGCTCAACGGTCTTGTAGTCCGTGAGCACGTACGGGGAGTCGGGGGAGCCGAACTGGTTGCCGCTGCGCTGGTACGCCTCCGGCACCGGCACCTTGTGGAACTGCCCGTCGCGGAAGACCACCGAGCCGTTGGTGCAGCCGAAGCTGGCCACGTCCTCGCCCTGTGCAGTGGCCTCGCCGTGGACGCCGGGGCAGTCGGTGGACTCGGCACCGATGCTCCCGTCGGCCTTGCGCTCGTGGACCGTGTGGCGCTCGTCCTCGGTCCCCTCGGTCACCAGGACGCTGCCACCGGCCAGGGGGACGGCGACGCCGTGGTGCGGGTCGTTCGTCTGGAAGCTGGTCAGCTCGTCGGGGCTGAGTTGTCCGTCCTCCAAGGCGCTGGTGTCGAAGATGGTGACCGTGCCGGTGCCGTCATCGAAGACGGCCGTCTTCCCGGCGTGGGTGACGACGTGTCCGGGGGTCTCCGCCGCGATCACGGAGCCGGTGAGGCCGGGGGTGGTGGTGTAGTAGTGGTTGTGGTCGCCGTGGGGCTTGACGATCATTCCCAGGTCCAGGACCTCGAACCCCTCAGCGGAGGAGACCAGCACATGGCGGCCGTCCCCGGCCGGGTTGAGGCGCAGGAAGCCTTCCTTCTTGATGTCCGCCACGACGGTGCCGTCGGAGGTGTCGACGATCTGGATGCCGCCGTCGTAGGCGATGGCGGCGCGCGGATCCACATCGCTGACCTCCACCGGCTTCTCCGAGGCGGATGCCTGCGCGCCCGCGCCGTCCCTATCGCCGTTGGGCGAGCCGGTGGTGGGCGCGGAGGCGTTGGAGCACGCTGCGGCGGACAGCACGAGGACGGCCGCGGTGGCAAGTGCAAGGGTGTGCGGAAGGTGCTGGACTCTCATGCCGCAAACGGTAATGATTATCGTTACGGCTCGCAAGGCGGCGTTGACAATGCGCGCCGGATCCCGCTGCGTGTGCGTCGTGCGCAGGAGGCCGGAGCCATGGAGGTCGTTTCCGAGAAGGAGCCCTCGCGGCGTCATCTCCTCCTCCGGGCTCTTCCCGGCCGCGATCCCGTATCGCAACGTGGATGCCGGGCGCGCGCAGAGTCGTCGTGGACGCCCTGATGCTGAGTTTCTCGGGAGGATTCATGATGCGAAGGCAACTGCGCCGTCGAGCATCGCTGGCGGTCGTCATGGCGGTTGTCATCGGGTTGCTGCTGGCATCCGGTGCCCGGTATGGGCCGGAGCAGTCACAGCCCGCCGTCAAGGAGACGGCCACCGCGGTTATCGACTCCGGTGACGTGGACGGTCCGCACGCCCCGGTCGACCGCGTGCCCGCCCACACCACGGTTGAGCTCAGCGATGGCGCGGTTGTCAGGGATTTCGACCTCGGCGACGTCGAGCTCGGTCCCCAGTCGAATCCCGGGGCGTTCCGGGCGCCGGTGCGCGGCGTCCTGGTCACCCCCGATACCGAGGCCCAGAGCGCGCCCCTGGTGATCTTCAGTCACCTGCGCACCTTCGGCTGCGCCGATGACACCTTCGGCTACCCCTGCGCAAGGGGCGTCGAGGAGATCCGTGCGGACCGGGGCATGACCTATTTCGGCAAGGCCCTGGCCGCGCAGGGGTACGCAGTGCTGATCCCCGACCTGTCCCCACTGTGGTCGGGGGCGGAGCTGTCCGCCCCCTATGACCAAGTCGCCGGCTGGCTCGCCACCGTCGGGCGCATGCGCGAGGAGGCCATCGCCGCATCGGCTGGAAGGGACTCCGTCCTGGGGGAAGGACTGACCGGGGCCGTCGACGCGAGCCGGACCGCGCTCATCATGCACTCGCGCTCCGCCGGCATCGCCAATGCCGCGGTGGAGTCCTGGCGGGAGTCCGCGAGCCCCATCACCTCACTGATGTCCTACGGCGGCGACTACGGTGTCCCGGACGGGCCGGAGGCAGACTTCGCCGCTCCGGCGCCCGCGTATGTGCCCCTGCTCGCCGTCGACGGCGATGCCGACCGCGATGTCAAGCAGGCCGGCCCCATGTGGCTGGCCGAGCATATCGGCCAGCCGCGCAGTGCCCCGGCCATCAGTGTCCGGCTCCCCGGATACGGGCACAACTACATCAACCGGGCGCTGTCGGAGCGCGGCTTCGACGACCGGGTACTGGACGAGGGGATGGAGGCGCCCAAAGCGGCCGACCACGAGCGCATGCTGACGGACGTAGCCGTGCAGTGGCTGGCCCAGACTGTGCGGGGGGAGACCGGGGCGATCCCCACGTCGTCGATGGCTGAGCTGCCCGAGCAGCTCGTCGGCATTCCGGCGCGCTGGCTCATCGCCCCCGGAGTCGAGCGAGTGAGCTGGACTGCCTCCGGTGATGCGGCCGACGCACCGGCACTGACCGCGCTCAATGGCGGAAGCGTGACCACCTGCCGCACCTACGCGGATATGGATCCCAACCAGTATTCGGACCGGTGCCCGTACCCCGAGGTGGGAGTCCTGTCCTCCCGCTCATTCACGGCCGCCGTCACCCTTACCGATGGCGGTGGTGGGCACCTGGACACGGACGCGCACGACGTGCAGTCCCTCGCCGTCCACCTGGCGCCCACGGGGGACCGTGCAGACGGCCTGACGCATACGCCACTGCGCGTCGTGGTGACTGCGGCGGATGGCTCTCGATACGTGCTGGAGCCCTCCGGGAGGCTTGAAGCGCTGCGGAACCTGGCGAGGGCGGACGCGAACGGGGACTACACCCTGGCCACGATCAGGTTCGTGCTGCCTGAAGAGGCGGCCTCCACCCATGTTGTCGGGGTGGACCTGACTGGTGGCCCCGCTGGAGGAAATATCAGTGTGCGCGGCGTGGACCTGGTGACAGCCGGGCGGTGAGGGCGGCGCGTCCCAGGCCACCAGGCACCGGTGCGATCGGGGTCGTCGTATGAGGTAGTGGTGCCAAGTAGCGGCAAAACCGGGCCCGGTGGTGGGGGCGGGCGCCGAGACAGATGGGCTCCCGCCCACCGGGCCTCGGGTAGGCTGTCCGCGGCGCGCCCAGGCCGCGCCTGCCCTCCGGGGCACCCACGCACACAGGGAGCAGCAATGCCAGCCGTCGTCGTCGTCGGAACTCAATGGGGAGACGAAGGAAAGGGCAAGGCGACCGACCAGCTCGGTCAGGGCGTCGACTACGTCGTCAAGTTCAACGGCGGCAACAACGCCGGCCACACCGTCGTCATCGATGGCGAAACCTTCGCCTTCCACCTCCTGCCCGCGGGCGTCCTCACCCCCGGGGTGACCCCCGTGATCGGCAACGGCGTGGTGGTGGACCTGGAGGTCCTATTCCAGGAGATCGAGGAGATAACCTCCCGCGGCAAGGACGCCTCCGCACTGAAGATCTCCGCCAACGCCCACCTGATCCCCTCCTACAACCGGGTCATGGACCGCACCACCGAGCGCTTCCTCGGCGCCCGCCAACTGGGCACCACCGGCCGCGGCATCGGCCCCACCTATGCGGACAAGATGAACCGCGTGGGCCTGCGCGTGCAGGACCTGTTCGACGAGTCGATCCTGCGGCAGAAGGTCCACTCCGCCCTCGCCCAGAAGAACAGCCTGCTGCTGAAGGTCTTCAACCGTCCCGCCATCGACCCCGACGCCGTCGCGGACGAGCTGCTGTCCTACGCCGACCGTGTGCGCCCCATGGTGGTGGACACCTCCCTGCTGCTCAACCAGGCCCTCGACGCCGGCAAGACCGTCCTGTTCGAGGCCGGCCAGGCCACCATGCTCGACATCGACCACGGCACCTACCCCTTCGTCACCTCCTCCAACCCGACCGCCGGCGGTGCCTGCACCGGCACCGGGGTGGGCCCCACCCGCATCGAGGCCGTCGTCGGCGTGGTCAAGGCCTACACCACCCGCGTCGGCGAGGGGCCCTTCCCCACCGAGCTCACCGACGCCATGGGTGAGCGGCTGCGCGCCGAGGGCGGCGAGTACGGGGTCACCACCGGCCGCCCGCGCCGCTGTGGCTGGCACGACGCCGTCGTCACCCGCTACGCCGCCCGCGTCAACGGGCTCACCGACCTGGTCATGACCAAGCTCGACGTGCTCACCGGGCACGAGACCATCCCCGTGTGCGTCGCCTACGACGTCGACGGGGAGGTCACCTCCGAGATGCCACTGACCCAGACCGACTTCCACCACGCCAAGCCGGTTTACGAGGAGCTGCCCGGCTGGAGCGAGGACATCACCGGCGTGCGCCGCTTCGAGGATCTGCCCGCCGCCGCCCGCGACTACGTGCTGCGCATCGAGGAGCTCGCCGGCTGCCGCATCTCCGCGATCGGGGTGGGGGCGGGCCGCGAGGCCACCATCACCCGGCACCGGCTGCTCGGCTGAGCGGTTAACGACGACGGCGGCCGGCCCCGCAGGTGGGGCCGGCCGCCGCTGTTGTCACGCGGGCACGCTCACGTCTGGACGGCGCTAGCTCACTGGTGTCCGTAGGGGCCGGACTGCTGGCCGTAGGGCGGCTGGCCGGGCTGGTACTGCTGCGGGTTGCCGTAGCCGGGCTGGCCGGGCTGGTACTGCTGCGGGTTGCCGTAGCCGGGCTGCTGCGGCTGTACGCCGGGAGCCTGCTGGCCATAAGGCTGCCGCGCGCCATAACCCGGCTGGCCGTAGGGCGGCTGACCGGGCTGCTGGTAAGACTGGGCCGGGTATCCGGTGGGGTATCCGGTGGCCGAGACGGCGTGCTTCTTCTGGTTCTGGTAGACGACGACGCCAACCACGACACCGACGATCGCTAGCAGGCCCACGAGGCCGAGAATGACCGGCAGCAGCGAATGCCCGTCGTCGGAGTCGGCACTGGCGGGTGCCGCAACCGCTTCGCTCGTGGGAGTGGGTGTCGCGTCCCCGGTGGCAGGAGACGGCGCGTCGGTGGGCTCCGCGGAGGCGGAGGGGCTGGGCGTGGCCGGATCGGCGGTGTCCCAGCCGGTCGCCTGGAGGGAGTTGAGCGCGGCGATATCCTCCCAGTCGGCCTTGTGGCCGGAGATGGTGGCGTTCTCGTCGGCTTCGATGACGTCGCCGGGGAAGGTGAGCGTCATGGTGGCGGAGTCGTAGTCGCTGAAATCTGTGAGACTGGCGATCTCGACGATATATGTGTTGTCCTGGTGCTTAATCTTGAAGTCGTCGTCGGTGAATCCGATGATGGGGATTCCGGCCATTGTCAGGATGCAGCTGTTGTCCTCGGTAGAGAGCGTAACGTCGACATCATCATCGGCGTCGTCAATGGCCTTGAGGTCATCGAGCTCCAGAAAGTCCTCTGTGCAATAAACATCGGGTGTCAAGTTGTCGAAGCTCATGTTCAGGGTCATGTCCACGGTTTTGTTCTCGTGCAGCTCGAGGTCCAAATGGGCTGCGGCATACACGCCGTCGTTGTTGTCGGCGACGGCGGCGGGACCCACGAGTGCGGAGCCGAGCAGTAGCGAGGAGCCGGCCACTGCGGCGCCGGCGCGGCGCAGGGTGGCGGGGGAGAGGATGCTCATGCCGGGAGTGTACGGAACCTTCTGGGCGGCGGCCTAGAGCCGGTCTGGGAGGTGGCCGCTTAAGCGCCGCCGAAGGATCGACGGGCACGACATAGGGCGACGCCCACGCGTCCGGTGCCGGGCGCGTGGGCGTCGCGAGGCGTTTGCTCAGTGCTGCGCGTTGGGGTCTACGGGCGGCTGGTACTGCTGCGGGTTGCCGTAGCCGGACTGGCCGGGCTGCTGTGGCTGGGCGCCGTAACCCGGCTGCTGACCGTAGGGCTGCTGCGGCTGGGCGCCGTAACCCGGCTGGCCGGGCTGCTGCGGTTGGGCCGGGTATCCGGCCCCGGGGTAGCCGACGGCCGGGGCGGGCTTCTTCCGGCTCCGGGAGACGATGAAGGCGATGACGCCGGCAACCACCAGGAGCGCCACCACGACGAGCACGATCCAAATGGCCGAGCTCTTGCCGGCCGAGTCCTTGCCGACCGCCCGGATGGTACCTGCGTCGGTCAGGTCGTCCCAGGTGACCTTGTTGCCATCGATCTTGGCGCTGTCATCGGCTTCGGTGACCTTGCCGGGGAAGGTGACGGAAATGGAGATCGAGCTGAGGTAGTCGCCGGCGTCCCCCAAGTCGCCGAAGTCGACGATGTACTCGTCGCCCTCGTGCGTGATCGGGGAGTCGGAGCTGTCAAGGGCGTCAAGAGAGGCGCCGGTGACGGTCAGGGTGCAGGAGTCGTCCTGGGCGGCGACGTCGAGCTTGGCTTCGTCACCGAGTTCCGCGATGTCGTCGTCACTGATGCCGCTGAGCTCCAGCATGTCCTCGGTGCAGTAGAGGCTGGGGTCGATGCCGTCGATTCCCGTCGATATGGACATGTCGATGACCTCGTCCTCGTGGAGCACGAGGTCGAGGCTCATGCTTGCTGAGAGTCCGTAGAGGTCGTCGTTATCGTCGGCGATCGCGGTGGGGCCGAGGAGGGCAGAGCCAAGCAGCAGCGCGGAGCCGGCCACTACGGCGCCCGCGCGGTGCAGGGAGTTGGGGAAGAGGTTGTTCATGCCCCGGAGTGTACGGAAGCACCCCACCTCCGGCAACAAAACGATGACGTTCAGTGGCGCCGCGAACGGTGCCGCCACAGTGCGGCCGCGCCCACCGCCGCGCCGGTGACCGCCACCCCTGCCACGATCCAGGTTCCGTAGCGGTCCCAGGCCGACACGCCTGCACCCGCCTGCGCTCGCCCGGACGCGCTCACGCCGTCGTACAGCAGGTCGGCGTCCTCCCAGGTGACGGTGGTGCCCTTCACGGTGCCGCCGCCGGCGTCCACGACGGCGCCCGGGAAGGTGATCGACAGACGGGCGTCCACCACCGTGTTCAGTGACTCCGACGACCCAGACGGCTCAGACGTGGACTCCGCGGTGGCGGCCTGCGTGGGATCGGTCGCCGCGGTGGCGGCGGCATCCGCATCCTCCTGAGCATCGTTGGCGGCGAGTGCGCCCCCGACACCGGCGATGTGCACCACGTACAGGTCCCCGTCGCGAACCACCAGCTGTTCCGATGCGGCATCCTCGGCGTCGGCGTCGGGGATGGGCACGCCGGTGACGTGCACCTCGCAGCCCAGTCCCTCGGCGTCGTCGGCGGAACCGATCGGGGAGGCGGTAACCGTCGCGCCGGTGCCGGAGCCGATCAGCGAGTCGGCGGCGAGGCTCTCACAGTCGGCGCCGTCGGTGAAAACCGTGCCGGTGGTGTCCCGCATGACCAGGTCGACGGCGTAGGTGCCGGCCGCATCCAGGCGCATGTCCATGTGGGCGGTGCAGCCGGACAGCGCCAGTGCGGCCGCGCCCACCGTGATCGCGAGGCGGTGGGCGAGTGCGCGTTTGCGGCGGTCGGCGAGTGGCTTCGGAGGCACGCCCCGACGCTACACGGCGGCGGGTGTGGCGGGAAACACCACCCCGGAGGGCCCCAATTCCGCGTTCGGGGGACCTTCGGACGTGACCTGGGGCGCCAGATGAGGAAGGATAGGACCTGACCCGTTGAGTCACGAGAATCGAAGAAAGAAGGACTCACATGACAGTGTCTGAGCAGGATGTCCGGGCGGCTGCACCGGCCAACGCCCCCGAGGACGTCATTGCCTTCGCCGTCCGCCTCGCCGAGCTCGGCAAGCCGGAGGACGTTTACTTCTGCGACGGCTCCGAGGAGGAGTGGGACCGCCTGACCACCGAGATGGTCGAGTCGGGCATGTTCATCCGCCTCAACCCGGAGAAGCGCCCCAACTCCTTCCTGGCGCGTTCGCTGCCCAGCGACGTCGCCCGCGTTGAGTCCCGCACCTTCATCTGCTCCGAGAAGGAGGAGGACGCCGGGCCGACCAACAACTGGTACGACCCGACCGAGATGAAGAAGATCCTCAACGAGAAGTTCGACGGCACCTACGCCGGCCGCACGATGTACGTGATCCCCTTCTCCATGGGTCCGCTCGGCGGTCCGATCTCCCAGCTGGGCATCGAGATCACCGACTCCCCGTACGTCGTGGCCAACATGCGCATCATGACTCGCATGGGCGCCAAGGCCATGGACCTCATCAACGAGGGTCGCACCTGGGTTCCCTGTGTGCACTCCGTGGGCGCCCCGCTGGCCCCCGGCCAGGAGGACACCACCTGGCCGTGTAACGAGGAGAAGTACATCACCCAGTTCCCGGAGACCAACGAGATCTGGTCCTACGGCTCCGGTTACGGCGGCAACGCCCTGCTGGGCAAGAAGTGCTACGCGCTGCGCATCGCCTCAACCATGGCCCGCCGCGACGGCTGGATGGCCGAGCACATGCTGATCCTGCGCCTGACCGACGAGAAGTCCGGCAAGCAGTACCACGTGACCGCCGCCTTCCCGAGCGCCTGCGGCAAGACCAACCTCGCCATGCTCCAGCCGACCATCCCCGGCTACAAGGTCGAGACCGTCGGCGACGACATCGCCTGGATGCGTCCCGGCGAGGACGGCCGCCTGCGCGCCATCAACCCCGAGGCCGGCTTCTTCGGCGTCGCCCCCGGCACCGCCTACACCACCAACCCGGTGGCCATGGACACCATGAAGGCGAACACCATCTTCACCAACGTCGCCCTGACCGATGACGGCGACGTCTGGTGGGAGGGCATCGACGCCGAGCTGCCCGACCACCTGATTGACTGGCAGGGCAACGACTACACGCCCGCCGACGCCGCCGCCGGTAAGAAGGCCGCGCACCCGAACTCGCGTTTCACCACGCCCGCTTCGCAGTGCCCGATCATCTGCCCCGACTGGGAGGCCCCCGAGGGCGTCCCGATCGACGCCATCCTGTTCGGTGGCCGGCGCGCCACCAACGTGCCGCTCGTGGCCGAGCAGTACAGCCCCGCCCACGGCGTCTTCATCGGCTCCTCCGTGGCCTCTGAGGTCACCGCCGCCGCCACCGACGTCAAGGCCGGCTCGCTGCGCCACGACCCCTTCGCCATGCTGCCCTTCTGCGGCTACCACATGGCCGACTACTGGGGCCACTGGCTGGAGATGCAGGAGAAGCTGGGCGACAAGTTCCCGAAGGTCTACCAGGTCAACTGGTTCCGTAAGGACGAGAACGGCAAGTTCCTGTGGCCCGGCTACGGCGACAACTCCCGCGTGCTCGACTGGATCGTGCGCCGCGCCGCCGGTGAGGTCGACGCGATCGAGGGCGTGACGGGTCTGTACCCGAAGTTCGAGGACTTCAACCTCGATGGCCTGGACGTCGACGAGTCCGTCTGGAACAAGATGTACGACATCGACCCCGACGCCTGGGCCGTCGAGATGGACAGCACCGAGGAGTACTACGAGCAGTTCGGCGACAAGGTCCCGGCTGCCCTCCGCGAGGAGCTGGCCAAGTTCCGCGAGCGCATCGCCGCTGCCAAGGCCAACGCCTGAGCAGCCGACACTCCCCAGGCGACGCCTGGATGTCAGCGGGCGCCTGAGCGCCTCGGGGTCCCCGGTCTTCTGACCGGGGACCCCGCCGCATTCGGCGGGCGAATTGTCCAGAATCGGCACGAACGCCCCTCCCTCCCGCCGACGGCGAACCATGATCGGCATCATTTCAACGTTACGCACCCGGCCGCTCCGCGCCCGCAGGGCGTTTATGCCGATTTTGGACGTTTTCTGCTGTGTGATCGGTTTCCTGCGGCGAGGAGCTGGTGGATCTCCGCGCCTACCTTGCCCAGCTCCACGTCCTTGCGAGTGAATCGGGCTACCCGGTAGCCCTGTTTGATCAGTTCGCGGTCCCGGGTGCGGTCCCGGGCGAACTGGAACTCATCCTCGTGGTATGTGTAGCCGTCCAGTTCCAGCACCAGCCATCCCGCGACCAGCAGGTCGACTTCCCCCACCCTGGGAATGTCCACGCCGTCCACGAAGGGAATTCCGGCGTCGTGCAGCTGCAGACGTGCCAGCGTCTCCAGGGGTGAGCGGGCTCTTGGACTGGCCAGGGCCAGACGTCCTCGGGCTTGAACCGAACCCGGACCGCGCAGCAGTGTGGCGACCGCCTCTGCCGATGTGTGCCCCTGGTGCAGCGCCGCATCGCAGGCCATTAGGGGCCCTTCACGGCTAGGGGCGCACCGCAGGTAGAGGGCCAGCATTAGTGGTACCGGCGCCACCGGGAACTGGGCCAAGGGCGGCAGCTCAAGACCGCTTTCGACATGCAGCACCTCGCCCCGGAGCGGGGCTCGATTCGAGGTGTGGGGGACTGCCAGGTGGACGGGTGCCCATAGGCGCGGTCGGGGATAGCCGTAGTGCTTCACGGCGTGCAGGCAGGTGATCAGCCCGCCATGGACGCGTGCCAGGATCAGGTCCCAGCCCGCGCCGGGTAGAGCCACCACTCCGTGTGGGTAGGCGAACAGGGCGCGAGCCTCGACTAGCTTCTGGGCATGGCGCCGCTCTGTGCGGTCCAGGCCCAGATCCCGCAGCCGCACGGCGCCGTGGCAGGCCCGTACCCGCGCCAGAATGTCGTCGTCGCACTGTCTCATGGTTCCGAGGCTGCCCTGGGCGAGCGCTAGCACGCCAACGGCCCCAACGAGCTCTGTGGATTCACCCTGCACGAACTCGACCTGTGGGTACCGGTGACTATCGTCGGCGCGATTGTCCAAGAACGGCATAAACGCCCTGCGGGCGCGGAACGGCCGGGTGCGAAACGTTGAAATGACGCCGATCGTGATTCGCCGTCGGCGGGCGGGAGGGGCGTTCGCGCCGATTTTGGACAATTTGCCGACTGTGCGGAGGCAATCCAGGGAGCTCGACGGCGGTGATCCCGGGGTGAGGATGGTGATTGCACCGGATCCGGTGGGGCACCCGAGGAGACATCGGCTGTAACGCCCGGTTCCTCTGGGCTTCTGGGGCCCTGGGGCAGAAGGTCAGCTGGGGAGCATTCCTGCTCCGGTACGGGGACGGCCTCAAGTGGACCGTCGCGGTTGAGCCGGACATCGACCTGGGCGGTGGGGCCTGGCTGACACGCTGGTGCCATACGGTCAGTGCGCCGCTGGTGGGGTCGGCATCCTGGCCGGGGAGGAGAACGATGGCATCGTCGTCCTCATGACGGGCGACGTCGCTAGCGAGGTGGCAGTAGCGCTGAGCTGGAGTGCGGGTGGCGGGGTGAGACTTGTAGGCACGTCGCTTGCTGCGGCGAAGGTGCCCTTCACGGATGTGAACCGTCGCGATAGTGTAGTGATGTGCACGTAATATTGTTTGAAATGGCCTATTGGTACCGGCGCGCCCGCCAGACTCGGGCGAGTAAACGAAGCGTAGGAAGGTCCGGCGGCTTTGAGACCGACGGGAGGTCGGACGCCGCGCTACGGCATGAAGAAGGAATGCGTGGTCGCGAGGAGGCCGGCTCGTTGTCAGATGCTGGACTCCGGCGTTCTGGGCAGAGTGATGTTGCGGAAGGTCGCACTAAGGATGCTGAGCATGCTACGCAGGAGGCTGATACGGATATTTCCGCAGTCGGTGCGGAAGCAGATGGACCTGCGCGCGACAAGAAGAACAAGAAGTTCCGGGGGTACCGGCCTGTCAGTGAAGTTGGCGGAAGAATGCAGCCAGGTTACTATACTATGTTACTGGTGACGGCATTCATGTCAGTGACGATGGCGCTGGGGATCTGCGTGCTGGTACTCATGCCTGTGTCTGGTGGCTCGCTCTCCGCAAGTAGCATTGATGGACTCATTAGTTGTCTGCGCCGCTCGGAGGTGCAGGAGACCTTACTGGGGCTCGAAGGCATCATCGCCGGGCTGACGGTGACGCTGGCGGCACTGTCCTGGGTAAGGAAAAGCCGTCCCGACGACCCGCGCTACTGGCGTGCCTGGCTGAATGATGTGTTTGATGACGCGCGGCGCGAGGAGATCTCGCTAGCGATGATGATGGTGCTTGCGGCACTGTTTGGTGCCGTGGCGTGGCTGTACCTGGTGGGCGTGTGGCCGACCGGCGGTGTGGAGGAACCCACATATGGTGGTTTTGTCTGTGGAGCGGTACTGGTCGTGGTCGCAGGCCTAGTCGGTTTTCTGCCCTATGTCCAGGTGAGTGGTGAGAGCGGAAGACTTAGGGCCTACGCGGAGACGCTTCAAGGGCTGGTCGCATTCGCACGGTGGTGGATGGCGGTCTCTGACGAGGCTGGTGATTGTGGTGACAGTGGCGAAAGTAGTGGCACACGAGTACGGGAGTGGCTGCCGGTGAGCATTGCTTGCGGGCTGCTGGCTGCGGCGGTGGTCGTCGTCGTGATGATTTTGTCTGGAGCGGGCGGCCTCCAAGGGATGGTTATGATGATTGGTGCATTCGTTGTCAATGCAATTACCGGGACCTTTGCTGTCTACTCGACAATCCCCTGCATTCCCGGAGTTATTATGTGGAAACGTGGCGCCAGATTGAATATGTGGGTTGTCTTTGCTGTAGGTTCACTTATTGCTTTCATGTACAACCTGCTATTATTGGTGGTCGCGATTGTGTCCATCCGAGGGGAGAGTGTGGGTGGCCTTCAAAAGATTGCTCTTGCGGTGTTGCTCGCCCCAGTTCCATGGGAAATTGTCTTGGCGGTATATCTGTCGCGGGGCTACCGGATTCCACTCCTGCGGCGGGTGGGTGCAAGGACTGTCCGAAATAAGAGGGCGTCTCTGCAGAGGTCGTGCCGGTACTACTTTGCGGCAGACTCGGAACCGGATGCCGGCATCAACGACGAGGATATGACTGTGATCGCCGACATCCTCCTGCCTAGGCGCAGCGTGCTGGTGCTTCCCTCTGGTGAACGGAGTTGCTCTGACTCGTCTGCCGGAGGGCGGGAAGGTCTGCGTGAGGAGCCGGTGGCGCGCAAGCATGGCAAGAGCAAGTCGATGCCAAGAGGCTCTTCTAGTCGCTGGCGGCAGCGCGTTGACTTCTGCGAGCCTGCTGGCGGTTCTGACGAAACAGGCTCCGGGGCTGGGGTCGCTGGACGTCGTATGAAGGACCGTTCTTCGAAGAAGAACCCAGGTAGCGGTCCTGCCGACTTTGACCGCTCCGAGCCGCAGCCGGACGCGCGGGGTCGCGTCAACGCCCGGGATTACATTGAACAGCTCTTCGAGATCACGCTGTCGACGGCGTGTACGTATCGGCCCGGTCCTGATGCTCCCTGAGTGCGGATGCGCTCATCCTGGGTGATGCGGTGCCTGCGGCGCGCGGTATCGACGAGAGCCCGGAGGTGGCCCGGCGGATGGGCCTGTGGGGTGGTGAGATGAAGCCGTCGACGCCCGAGCGACCGTTAGCGGGCGCCCGAGCCCCGGACCGTACTCGCAAACTGTCCAAGAACGGCATAAACGCCCTGCGGGTGCGGAGCGGCCGGGTACGAAACGTTGAAATGACGCCGATCGTGATTCGCCGTCGGCGGGAGGGAGGGGCGTTCGCGCCGATTCTGGACAGTTTGCCGACTGTGCAGAGACAATCCACGGAACTCAACAGCGGCGACGCCGCCGACGGATTAGGTGGGCGCCTTGTGTCAAGACACCTGGGCGGCTAGCGTGGTCGCATGACTGCTGCCAACCGCGCTCTGATCATCGTCGATGTCCAGCCGACCTTCTGCGAGGGCGGCGCCCTGGCCGTGGCGGGCGGGAACGCGGTCGCCGAGCGAGTGGCCGCCTACGCCGCTGCCCACCGCGACGACTACGACCTGGTGGTCACCACCCAGGACTGGCACATCGACCCCGGCGAGCACTTCTCCGAGACCCCCGACTTCGTGGACACCTGGCCGCCGCACGGCGTCGCCGGCACCGCCGAGGCCGAACTGCACCCGGCCCTGGCGGAGCTGGCCCCGGATGTGAGCGTGAAGAAGGGCCAGTACGCCGCCGCATACTCCGGCTTCGAGGGCGTGGACGAGACCGGCGCGGGCCTGGACGCGCTCCTGCGCGCCCACGGCATCGAGGCCCTGGACGTGGTCGGACTCGCCGAGTCCCACTGCGTGAAGGAGACAGCGCTCGACGGCGTGCGCGGCGGGTACCGGGTCCGCGTCCTGACCGACCTGACCGCCCCCGTCAGCCCCGAGCAGGGTGAGGCCGCCCGCACCGCCATGGCGGAGGCGGGCGTGGAGCTGGCGCCCTCCGCCTAGTCGTCCAGCTGGGCGCGCGGCGCCCGCCAAATGCCGAAACGCTCAATCTCGGCCCGCAACGCCGGCCGGGCGGCGACCTCGTCCCAAGGTAGAAATACGTGCCGCATGCGGTCGTCGACGAGCATCAGCACCTGACTGTCGGCGTCATAGCTGGTCAGCTGCAGGCGGGACATGTCGGCCCAGCGCACGGAGGTGTGCCCGGTCAGGCGCCAGGCGCCGTCGTCGTCGCGACGACGCTCCTGCCACAGGGCGGCCAGCGTGTGCTCGCTGACGCGCAGGCTCTCGGGGTGGGCGATGTCGATGCCGCGGTCGGGGTCGTAGGGGAGCGCGACCTCCATGCGGGCGGGCTCTTCGGGTACGTCCCAGACGATGTAGCCGTAGCGCTCGGCCAGTACGCGGGTGGAGTTGTTCAGGGGTACGTGCGCGCTGGCGCGCAGCTGGTCATAGGCGCGGCGCACCCCGGCGGAGGTCGGGCGCAGTTCGGCGCTGCGTCCGGTCAGGCGCAGATGCCGGTCGAGAGCCGCCACTTCCTCCGGCCCGAACTCGTCGAGCGCGGCATCGACGACGGCGTCCGGGATGGGCAACGGGTTGTGGATCAGCTGCTCGATGATGCGGCGCAGCAGCATGGGGGTCGGCTCCCGCTCCTCCAGGTGGATGCAGCAGTAGGCGGCGTCGCGCAGCTCCACCACGTTCAAACCGAGGTTGTCGTAGACGTTGAAGTCGCGCAGGACACGGATCGACTGATGCGCCAGGGCACGCATGGCCACCAGTGTGTTCGCGCCCGGCACGCCCACGGAGCTGAGCAGGATGCGCCGGTCGTCATTGCAGGGCAGCAGGGCGGGGCGGCGGTCGAGGTACATGGGCGGACGCGCCGGGGCCGTGCCGTAGGCGGGCTGCGCGGTCCAGCCCACGCCGACCAGGTAGGGGTCGTTGGAATCGAATACGTGCCGGATTTCGCCGCGGCGCGGGTCCAGGCGTGCCAGCAGGGCGCGTACGGCCTGCCAGGCGGCCTCGCCGTCGGGCGCGTGCACGCGCAGGTTGCCGAGGGTCTGGGTGTTGGTCCCGACGTAGGTGGCCAGGTCCCGGTCCCAGACGACCCCGGGGCGGCTAATCGGTGTCGCATCGGTGGTCAGCAGGCCCGGCTCGGCAAACAGGTCGCCCAGATGCTCCCAGGCGCGCAGCACGGCTTCGCGGCGCCCCCAGACGGCGATGGTGAGACTGACGGCGGTGAAGCTCGCGTTCGCCT
This sequence comes from Actinomyces succiniciruminis, assembly GCF_900002405.1. Taxonomy (GTDB): domain Bacteria; phylum Actinomycetota; class Actinomycetes; order Actinomycetales; family Actinomycetaceae; genus Actinomyces; species Actinomyces succiniciruminis. Next base: position 84,843 of record NZ_LK995540.1, read on the forward strand.
CGGGCACGGCCACGTCGCCCACGCCGATCTCCACCGGCCGCTGCAACTCGGCGCGCAGTGCCCCGCACAGGCGCGCCAGGGTGTCGAGCGCGGCGGGCGGCTCGTCGACGGCGCCGTAGTCCAGGGTCAAACCCAGCAGCGCCTGTCCGGGCTCCAGGCCCGCGGTGCGCACCATCCAGTCGTGCCCGGCGAAGGACTCCCACTCGTGCTCGGGTTCGACGACGTCGTTCATCTCGGCTCACCTGCCTGACCGCCTGCTTGCGTGCGGACCGCTGCCGGGTCGGGCGAGGCGGGCCGCCCCGGCGCGATCATTGGATGCTTCCGAAGGTACCGCGCGGCAGGCGCCAGATGCCGTGGCGTTCCAGTTCGGTGCGCAACTGGGGGTGGGCGACGACCTCGTCCCAGTACAGGCTGACGGTGCGCAGCCGGTCGTCGATCAGCTCCAGGTACTGGTCGGAGGGGTCGTAGCAGGCCATCACCAGCCGGGTGGAGTCCACCCACCGGAAGCCGGCGGAGTGGTCGGGATGCCAGCGTCTAGGCAGCCCCCGATACACCCAGTTGAACTGGTGCGCCTGAATCTGGTGGGCGGTCAGCTTGATGGCATCGGGATGGTCGGCGTCGCGCCGATGTTGCGGCCCGTCATGGAGGAGGATGACGTCGCCTCCGGGCTCATCGATGTGCTTCCAGAGCAGGTAGCCGGCCTGCTCCGCCAGCGGCTCGGTCTGATCGCGCAGCGGCAGGTGCACCGAGGCGCGGATCTCCGCGAGAGCCCGCCGCACGCCGTTGGCGGTCGGCTGCACGTTGCCGGCCCGACCGCTGGTGCGTAGCCGCAGGGCGTCGTCGACCGCCGCGGAGGGGCCGTAGGCCGTCAGCGCCCACTCGATGAGCGGGTCGGGCACGGGCTGGGGGTGGGCGACGACGGCGTCGTGCACCGCCATCACCTCCCGGCCGCCCAGGCGGCCGTCGTTGGTGTTGAGCGCGAAGCAGCAGTAGAAGGCGTCCCGCAGGGTGATGAACTCGTAGCCGAGGCGGGCCTGCATATCCATCCGGTCCAGCATGCCGGCGATCAGGGACTGCATGACGAACCCGGCCACATAGGCGTCGGCGCCCGGGGTGGCGGTGGCGGAGAGCACCACGCCGTCGTCGGGCGGGCACAGCACCAGGGCCGGGCGCCGGTCGAGGTAGACGGGCGGGCGGACGGGAGGCGCCGCGGCGGGCGGGTCGGCCGTCCAACCGACGCCGACCAGGGCGGGATCGTTGGTGATGAACACGTGCCGGACTGCGCCGCGGCGCGGATCCAGGTGGGCGAGCAGCTCGCAGGACAGTAGTCGGCCCGCCTCGCCGTCGGGGCCGTGGATGGGCATATCCGCCAGGTTCATGGCGGAAACACCAGCGTGGGTGGCCAGGTCCCGGTCCCAGGCGTTGATCTGGCGGGGGAGTAGCGGCGCATTGGCGGGCAGATCGGGGCGAGTGAAGAGCTCTCCCAGATGCGCCCAGGCGCCGAGCACGGCGGCGCGGCGGCCGCGGATGCGCAGTCCCAGCATGGAGGGCTCCAGTTCGACGGCGACCTCGGGCACCGAGACCTCGCCGACGCCGACCTCGATCGGGCGCTGCAACTCGGCGCGCAGCGCGCCGCACAGGCGGGCGGCGGCATCCAGGCGGGCGGGCGGCTCGTCCACCAGGCCGTAGTCGAAGTAGGCGGCCAGCAGCAGCTGCTCAGGGTCGGGATCGGCGAGTACCAGCCAGTCGTGGCCGGCGGCGCTGGTCCAGGAGCCGACGTCGCCGAGGTCCGGGGGCGGGGTGGAGGGCGCGGTGGAAGCGCTCGCGGGGCTGATGCCGTATCCGCCGTCGCTCATGGGGGTCCTTCCTGCGCCGCGGCCGGGAACCGCGCACACCCGCAGGCTACCGGGGTGAGCCGGCGCCGCCATGGGTAGCGGTGCCCACGGGCGACTCGCCCGCCCCGGCGGGGAACGGCGAGGCTCCCCCGGGACGGATCGCCGCGAGCCCGCTAGGCTGGGGGCGTGAAGATCTTGCTGCTGGGGTCCGGCGCGCGCGAGCACGCCCTGGCCCGCGCCCTCGCTTCCGACCCCGCCACCACCGAACTCGTCGTCGCCCCCGGCAACCCCGGCACGGCCGACATCGCCACCAACATCAAGATCGACCCCACCGCCCCGGAGGAGGTGGTGGACCTGGCCACCCAGATGGTCGCCGATCTGGTCGTCGTCGGCCCGGAGGCGCCACTGGTCGCCGGGGTCGCCGACGCCGTCCGCGAGGCCGGCATCCCCGTCTTCGGCCCCGGCGCCGAGGCCGCCCAGCTGGAGGGATCGAAGTCCTTCGCCAAGCGGGTCATGGCGTCGGCCGGCGTGCCCACCGCCGACTCCGTCACCTGCACCACCGAGGCCGAACTGGACACCGCCCTGCGCAACTACGATGCGCCCTACGTCGTCAAGGATGACGGCCTTGCCGCCGGCAAGGGCGTGGTGGTCACCTCCGACCTCGAGGCCGCCCTCGCCCACGGGCGCGCCTGCCTGGCCAAGGAGGGCGGGGCCGTCGTCGTCGAGGATTATCTCAACGGTCCGGAGGTCTCCCTGTTCTGCGTCTGTGACGGCGCCACCGTCCGCCCACTCGCCCCCGCCCAGGACTTCAAGCGGCTGGGCGACGGCGACGTCGGCCCCAACACCGGCGGCATGGGCGCCTACACGCCGCTGACCTGGGCCCCCGATGACCTGACCGAGCAGGTGGTGCGCGAGGTCGCCCAGCCGGTGATGGACGAAATGGCCCGCCGCGGCACCGCCTTCATCGGCCTGCTCTACTGCGGCCTGGCCCTGACCGATAGGGGCCTGCGCGTGGTCGAGTTCAATGTGCGCTTCGGCGACCCCGAGACCCAGGCCGTCCTGGCCCGCCTCGACTCCTCCCTGGCCGAGCTGCTGCTGGCCGCCGCCACCGGCCGCCTGGCCGAGGTTCCCGCCCCGCGCTGGTCGGAGCAGGCCGCCGTCGACGTCGTCCTGGCCGCCCCCGGCTACCCCGGCACCGTCACCACCGGCGGCCTGATCACCGGCATCCCCGACGCCGAGGCCCTCGACGGCGTCCACGTCCTGCACGCCGGCACCGCCCGCGACGACGACGGCAACCTGATCGCCTCCGGCGGGCGGGTGCTGTCCGTGGTCGCCCTGGGGGAGACGGTCGCCGACGCCCGCGCCCGCGCCTACGAGGCCATCGGCAAGATCCACCTCGACGGCGCCCAGTACCGCACCGACATCGCCGCCGGCCGCTGAGCCGATCGGTTCTTCCGCCTGCACGTCCAGTCGCTGCGGCGGTCAGCGGCGCGTCTGCGCGTCGGACCTGCGCGGGGGGAGCGTGTGTGCACTCCGCGGCATCATGTGCGCAGTGGCGGTGTCGCGTGTGCAGCGGGGCCGGATGACGCACCCGAGGGAGGGGCACCCGCGGCGTGCGGGTGTCATGGATTGCACCACTTTACCCGTTTGTCTGATGCCCGTGACTGACTATGGTCGCGGAATTGCGCGGTTCTTGTGAAGCCTGGGCGGCGCTGACCGGCGAAAGTGGTGCATTCTGTGCCAGGTGCGGCGCAGCCAGGACCGTCACCCGCCGACGTTGCGCGGCAGGAGGGGCGGGTCTCGTAGCGTGTCGTCCAGATCCGCCGAACGCATGAGTTCCCCTTACGCACACGAGTCTTGGAGCTTTGCCGGTGTTTAGCGCGTTTATTACTCCGAATCTCGTGTGTCTGGCGACAATGCACGCGTATGTACCTAGTGCGCGTGCGTGACACGGTCACAGGTGATGGCTTGCGCTCCGCGCCTCGCCCGTCACCGCCCGCGGTGGCAGGATGGGGGCATGAGCGAGCTCAGCACCCCTGACGCCCCCTCCACGTCCGCTGCGGGCGGGCCCCCGCCGGCCCCCGACCTGCCCGGCTGGAAGCACGTCTCCTCCGGCAAGGTGCGCGACGTCTACGCCCCCGCCGAGGTTGGCCCCTGGGCCGGGCAGGACGTGCTGTTGCTGGTCGCCTCCGACCGCATCAGCGCCTATGACCACATCCTGTCCACTCCGGTTCCGGACAAGGGCAAGGTACTCACCGCCCTGTCCGTGTGGTGGTTCGAGCAGCTCGCCGACATCGTCCCCGGCCACGTGGTCAGCCTGGACGTGCCGGCCGCGGTCGCCGGTCGCGCCATGATTTGCCGGCGCCTGAAGATGTACCCGGTCGAATGCGTCGCCCGCGGCTACCTCACCGGCTCCGGCTTGGTCGAGTACCGCGAGTCCGGCACCGTATGCGGCCTGCCCCTGCCCGCGGGCCTGACCGAGGCGTCGCGCCTGCCAGAGCCGATCTTCACTCCCGCCGCCAAGGCCGAACTCGGCGAGCACGACGAGAACGTCTCCTTCGAGCGGGTGGTGGAGATGGTCGGCCGCGAGGCGGCCGAGGCGCTGCGCGAGACCACCCTCGCCCTGTACTCCCGCGCCGCTGATATCGCCCGTGACCGCGGCATCATCCTGGCCGACACCAAGTTCGAATTCGGCCAGGACCCCGCCACCGGCGCCCTGATCCTGGGCGACGAGGTTCTCACGCCCGACTCCTCCCGCTTCTGGCCCGCCGATGCCTGGACGCCCGGCCGCCCCACCCCCTCCTTCGACAAGCAGTACGTGCGTGACTGGCTCACCTCGCCCGCATCCGGCTGGGACCGCGGCTCCAATGTCGCCCCGCCCGCCCTGCCCGACGACGTCGTGCAGCGCACGCGGCAGCGGTACCTGGAGGCCTACGAGCGCCTTACCGGCAGCCCCCTGGAGCTGGCATGAGTGCTCCCCAGGCGACGCCGGACCCCACGGCCGTGCGCACGACCCGCAGCTTCCAGCCGGGGCCCGGCTTCGTGATTGCGCTGGTTGCCGTCGGCGCGGTGCTGCTGCTGGCGCTCGTGGCCGCCGCCGCCAGCGCCTTCGGTGCACCCGGTCTGTCCGCCATCCTCGGTGGCGTGGCGCTGGTGATCGTCGGGGTGGGGCTGCTGTTGCTGCTGCGCGTACCGGCGCGAAGCGTCGTCGTCAACGCGCCCCGGCTGCGGCTGGAGCGCAACCGGGCGCGGATGGCGCGGCGGCGGCGCGGGACGCAGCAAGCCGCCGCGACGGGGTACCCGGAAGAACCGGCCCCGCTGACGGTGCCCGGCACCGACCTGATCATTCCCGACTCCGGTGGGCGACGGGAGCTGACCACGCTCGACGTCGTGAGCGGGCCGCTGACCACCGCGCTCGCCACCACCGCCGCGGGGCGGAAGGCCGATGAGCTGCTGGCCGGAACCACCATCGGCGAGACGCTGATCCGGGTCCTGCAGTTGCTCGCCGGAACGCTCGGCTTCCTGCTGCTCGCCCTCGGACTCGCCTCGATCCTCGGGCAGGTGATCGTGTGACGCCGCCACGCGACCGCCGCCGGGAGGATGAGCGCGGTCCCGTCGACTGGGGCACGGGGGAGCGCGCCAGGGCCTACGCCGCCCAGGGCGGCGGCACCCGGGCCCGCGCCTATGCGGCGGCGGACACGGATACCGAGCCCGACGTTGACTGGGGTGCTCCCGCCTCTCCCGGAGGCGCACAGCGTCGCCGCAGCGACGCCGGCACCGACTGGGGCGTCGGGCGCGGGCCCGCTTCCGCCGCCGCGCCCGGTCGCAGCCCCTGGCCGCAGGCGGTGCGCCGCCAGCGCCTGGCCGGCATCGTGTTCGCCATGGTCGGGTTGGCGCTGGCCACCTGGTCGGCCATGCACCTCGCCGCCAATGCGGAGGCCGGCCACCCGTGGCTGCCGCCCTGGCTGGTGATCGTGCTCGGCGGGGCCGGGCTGGTCTCCGCCGCCGGCTACCTGGCCTGGGCCGGCGGCACCGCCGTGCGCCACGAGGCCGACCGGTGGGAACCCACCGTCGTCGATGCGGCGGCGGGCCTGACCACGGGCGTCGTCGACGCCGCCGACCCTCACCACCTGCTGGCCGGCGCGGGCCTCGGCGGGCCCGCACTGCCACCGGGGCAGCGCAATGTCGGTGTCGGCGGCTCCGGGGTGAGGGTGGACTCCGGCCCCAAACCGGTTATGGGCACCTCCACCATGGACCAGTCCGTGCACGCCCCGGCGGGCGTGGCCGGCGCGGTCGGCGGCTTCATGCTCGCCGCCGCGGTGGTGTGCGCGATCCTCGCGCTGGTGCTGGGCAGCGAATGGCTGTTGGGCACGCTGGCTCTTGCTATCGGTGGCATCCTCGCCGTCCGCCTGGCTGGAGACTGGCTCGGCGCGATCTGACCGCGAGATGCGCGAGATCGGCGGCAGTTTCGCGCCGAGGTCGGCGGTAGTTACGCGCCGAGGTCGGTAGAAGTTACGTGCCGAGGTCGGTCGATATGGCGGCCTAAGCGATTCACACGGACGCGGCCGGGTAGGCTGGGCCTGGACTCGCTCCCGCCCGACCGCATCCAGGAGGACCGATGGGACGCATCGTCGTCGAGGTCATGCCCAAGCCCGAGATCCTTGACCCGCAGGGCAAGGCCGTCATGGGCAACCTACCCCGCCTAGGATTCGACCAGTTCACCGGCGTGCGCCAGGGCCGCCGCTTCGAGCTCACGGTTGACGGTCCCGTCACCGACGCCCACCTGGCCGCCGCCGCCGAGGCCGCCGAGAAGCTTCTGTCCAACCCGATCATCGAGGACGTCGTCTCCGTAACCGCCGACCCGGCCGACGGCGCGGACGCCGCGTCGAACCCTGAGGAGGCCTGAGTGACCCGCATCGGCGTCATCACCTTCCCCGGCACGCTCGACGACGTCGACGCCGCCCGCGCGGTCCGGCTCGCCGGCGCCGAGCCCGTCTCCCTGTGGCACAAGGACGCCGACATCCACGGCGTGGACGCCGTGGTGGTCCCGGGCGGCTTCTCCTACGGCGACTACCTGCGCTGCGGCGCCATCGCCCGCTTCGCCCCCGTCATGGACGAGGTCATCGCGGCCGCCGGGCGGGGCATGCCGGTGCTCGGCATCTGCAACGGCTTCCAGATCCTCACCGAGGCCCACCTGCTGCCCGGTGCGCTGATCCGCAACGACCACCAGAAGTTCATCTGCCGCGAGCAGCGCCTGCGCGTGGAATCCACCACCACCGCCTGGACCAACCTGTTCGAGGAGGGGGAGGAGATCGTCGTCCCGCTGAAGAACGGTGAGGGCAACTTCATCGCCTCCCCCGATGAGCTGGACCGCCTCGAGGGCGAGGGGCTCGTCGTCTTCCGCTACCTGGACAACCCCAACGGCTCCGCGCGCGACATCGCCGGCGTGCGCAACCAGCGCGGCAACGTCGTCGGACTCATGCCGCACCCCGAGCACGCCGTCGAGCCCGGCTTCGGCCCGGACTCTCCGGCCGGCGCCCGGCAGGGCGTAGACGGCCTGCGCCTGTTCCAGTCCGCCATCAGCGCGCTGGTCGGCGCCTGAGTTCTAGTCGCTGGCCGGCGTCACGCCGGTTGCGCGTCAACTCCGCCGCCCGGCGGTCTACTCCGTGCGCCACCTTCGGGCCTACCCCCGACGGCCGGGTGGCGCGCCAGCAGCGTTTGGGGCCGTCATGCGGGTGCGCTGCAACTGCAGGCAACAGTAGGGACGATTGTCCCATTGCACTTAGTTAAGTAAGTGAGTTAAGTTGTGGCGGTCGGTAGAGACCGTGACCGATCCAGCGGCGACGTACTTCCCCGGCCGCGTCGAGAGGTCCTCGCCAACGATGGCGAATACGGAAAGTAGGCACGCAATGCAGCTGCGCAACACCCCCACCACCCGCCGCTCCTTCCTGGCCTCGACGGCGGCGGTCGCCGCCGTCGGCACCCTCGCCGCCTGCGGGGGCGGCTCGGGCTCGAACTCCTCCGGCGGAGGGGCGGGCGGCTCGGGCGGCACCCTGACCATCTTCAACGGCGCCACCGGCACCGTCACCGCCAACTTCAACCCCCAGAGCCCCACGGCACTACAGCCCACCCGCGGCGTGATCTACGAGCCCCTGTTCTTCTACAACCTCGTCACCGGCGAGGAACCCCAGCCGATGCTGGGCACGGAGTACAGCTGGAACGACGACGGCACGGTCCTAACGGTCAAGACCCGCGAGGGCGTCACCTGGTCCGACGGCGAACCCTTCACCGCCAACGACGTGGCCTTCACCTTCAACCTCATCCAGAAGACGCCGGCACTGAACACCTCCGGACTGGCGGCGACGGCCGAGGCCCCCGATGACACCACCGTCGTGCTCACCTTCCAGCAGACGTCCTTCACCTCGGAGGCGGACACCCTGGGCAACCAGGCGATCCTCCCCGAGCACCTGTGGAAGGACGTCGCCGAGCCCGACACCTACACCAACGAGCAGCCCGTCGGCACAGGCCCCTTCGTGCTGGACAGCGTCTCCTCTCAGTCCTACTCCCTGGTCGCCAACGAGAACTACTGGAACGGCAAGCCGAAGGTCGAAGAGATTCGCTACATCTCCCTGGAGAACGCCGACTCGGCCTCCGCCTCGCTGGTCGCCGGCGAGGTCGACTGGATGAGCGCGTTCCTGCCGAGCATCGACGACATCATCGCCTCCAACCCCGACCTCACCTACGTCAACACCCCGACGCTGACCAGCTGCATCTACGCCTCCTGCAACCCCGACCTCGGCTCCACCGGCCCGCAGACCGATAAGGCGGTGCGGCAGGCGATCTACTACGCGATGGACCGCAGCCAACTCAACCAGCTGGCCGGCGGCGGGCTCGCCGGCGAGGCCTCCCCGTCCTACCTGGTTCCCGGGCGCGACGACGACTGGATCGCCGACCAGGACAACCTGGTCGTGCCGCAGAGCCCCGACGTCGACAAGGCCAAGCAGATCCTCGAAGACGCCGGCTGGACCGAGGGGTCCGACGGGGTCCGCGTCAAGGACGGCGAGCGCCTGGCACTGAACATCCAGACCGTGACCGGCTGGTCGGACTTCATCTCCATCAACGACACCCTGGTGCAGCAGCTCGCCGAGGTCGGCATCGAGCTGAGCACCTCCCAGGTGTCCTGGAACGAGTGGAACCAGAAGGAGGTCACGGGCGACTTCCAGCTCTCCCTGGACTCGCTCAACCTGGGCGCCTCCACCGACCCCTACTTCACCTACAACCGCATGCTGCACTCCGACAACACCGAGCAGGTGGGGGATTCCGCCACCGGCGGTAACTACAGCCGCTACGTGAACGAGAAGGTTGACGCGGCCATCCGTGCCGCCGGGCAGACCAACGACCCCGAGGAGAAGAAGGCGCAGTACGCGATCGTCCAGGAGCAGATCGCCGAGGACCTGCCCTACATCCCGATCTACGTCAACTCCATGCTCACCGAGTTCAACACCTCCCGCTACACGGGCTGGCCCACCGAGGACGACCTGTACGCGCTGCCCGCCTCCTGGGGCAGCTGGTCTACCGGCATCATCCTGCAGCGGCTGGAGCCCGCGTCCTGAGCCGCGGCGACGGCGGACCCGCCACAGGTGAGTCCGCCGTCACCGTATGCAGGCACCGACCACTCGGAACCCTAAGGACCCCAGGTTGCGTTTTCTCCTACGAAAGATCGGGTTTTACGCCATCGCCCTGTGGGCGGCCGTAACCCTCAACTTCCTCCTGCCCCGGCTGCTGCCGGGCAACCCCGTTGACATCATGGTCTCCCGCCTGGCCACGCATGGCCAGGTCAGCCCCGCCACGCGGCAGGCGATCGAGGCCCTGCTGGGCGCCGACACCGGTGCGAGCATGTGGGATCAGTACGTGCAGTACCTGGGCCAGCTGCTGCGCGGCGACCTCGGCGTATCCGTGGCCTACTTCCCGACCCCGGTAGGGCAGGTCATCGGCCAGACGCTCCCCTGGACGATCGGGCTCGTCGGGCTGGCGACCATCATCTCCTTCCTGCTCGGCATTGTGCTGGGTACGGCCGCCGGCTGGAAGCGCGGACACTTCTTGGACAACATCATCCCCGGGCTGACCATGCTGCAGTCCGTGCCCTACTTCTGGCTCGCGCTGATCCTGCTGTTCCTGTTCTCCTCCACCTGGCGGATCTTCCCGATCCACGGCGGCTACGACGTGTACGGCACCGTGGTCGGACTCAACTGGCCGTTCATCAAGTCGGTCGTCTACTACGGAATCCTGCCGGCGATCACCATCGTCATCTCCTCGGTCGGCGGCTGGACGCTGGGCATGCGCAACATGATGGTGTCCACCATGAGTGAGGACTACATCCTCACGGCGGAGGCCAAGGGCCTCACACCCCGCCGCATCCGCACCTGGTATGCGGCTCGCAACGCCGTCCTGCCATCCATCTCGGGCTTCGCCATCTCCCTGGGATTCGTGGTCGCCGGCTCGCTGGTCACCGAGCAGGTCTTCTCCTACCCCGGCATCGGCACCGCCCTGTACCAGGCAGTGAACAACAACGACTACGCCCTCATGCAGGGGATCTTCCTGGTGATCACCCTGTCCGTGCTGGGCGCCAACCTGATCGTCGACCTGCTGTACGGCGTCATCGACCCGCGCACGCGCGCCCGCGGCTGAAGGAGGCTCCACCATGTCCACGCAAACCTCTACCGCGGCTGGCAGCAGGCCCGCCCGCAGGAGCGGCAGCCGTTTCCGCCTCCGCGTCACCCCCAAGCTCGTCGTCGGCACCACGATCGTCGTGCTCACCATCCTGTTCGGGCTGATCGGACCGCTCGTGGTCGGCAACCCCTCGACCGTGCGCAACCTCGGCATGACGGCGCCTTCCGGCGAGTTCCCGCTGGGCACCACGCAGACCGGGCAGGACGTACTCGCTCAACTCACCTACGCCACCCGCGGGTCGCTACTGATCGGGCTGATCGTCGGCAGCCTCACGCTGCTGCTGTCCGCGTTCTTCGGAGTCGTGGGCGCCTTCATCGGCGGCATCGTGGATGACCTGTTCTCCCTGTTCACCAACATCATGCTGGTGATCCCCGGGCTCCCGCTGGTCATCATCATCTCCAGCTACGTGCCCAAGAAGAGCATCTGGCTGGTGGCCTTCATCCTCTCGCTGACCAGCTGGGCGGGGTCCGCGCGGGTACTGCGCGGCGTCACCCTATCGGTGCGCAATCGCGACTACGTGCTGGCGTCCCGCGTGAGCGGGGAGAAGACCTGGCGGATCCTGACCATAGAGATCCTGCCCAACCTGATCCCGCTGCTGGCCTCCCAGGTGGTCGGCGCGGTCATCGCCGGCATCCTCGGCGAGGCCGGGCTGTCCTTCCTCGGCCTGGGCGCTTCGGGCTCCTTCACCTGGGGCACGATGCTGTTCTACGCCCAGAACGGACTGGCACTCAGGCTCGGCGCCTGGTGGTGGTTCGTGCCGCCGGGCCTCATGCTCGCGCTCTTCGGCGCGGCACTATCGATGATCAACTACTCGATCGACGAGACCATCAACCCGAAGCTGCGGGCGGCCACGGACGCGAAGAAACGCCGTCGTGCACGCAAACGCTCCGAGTCCGCCCGCAACCGCACCCCCCAGAAGGTCGCCGCATGAGCCCCCGAACCACGATCGACGGCACCGTCCGGCCTGCCGGCCGCTCCCCCCGGCCCGCCGTCCTCGATATTGAACACATGTCGATCGACTACGACGTCGACCCACCCGTACACGCCGTCAAGGACGTGTCCCTGACCCTCCACCGCGGTGAGATTCTGGGCCTGGCGGGGGAGTCCGGCTGCGGAAAATCAACGCTCGCCTACGGCGTGGTACAACTGCTCAAGGACCCGGCCCGCCGCGTGAGCGGCTCCGCGGTCTTCCACTCCCGCGAGGGCTACGACATCGACCTGACCGCCCTGACGGGCGCCGACCTGCGGGCCGTGCGCTGGGACAAGATCGCCATGGTCTTCCAGGGGGCGATGAACTCCCTGAACCCGGTGCTCAAGGTCAAGACCCAGCTGGGCGACGTGCTGACCACCCACCGTCCGGAGATGAGCAAGCAGCAGCGGCTGGAGCGCAGCGGCGAACTCCTGGAGAGCGTGGGCGTGGACCGCAATCGCCTGGACGCCTACCCCCACGAGCTGTCCGGCGGCATGCGGCAGCGCGTCATGATCGCCATGGCGCTCGCCCTCGAGCCGCAGATCCTGATCATGGACGAGCCCACCACCGCGCTCGACGTCGTCGTCCAGCGGGAGATCCTCCAGGAGATCTCCCGGCTGCGGGAGGAGCTCGGCTTCGCGGTCATTTTCATCACCCACGACCTGCCGCTGTTGCTGGAGATCTCCGACCGCATCGCCGTCATGCGCGACGGGGTGGTCATCGAGCTCGACGACGCCATCGAGCTGTACACCCACCCCAAGGAGGAGTACACCAAGCAGCTGCTCAGCTCCTTCCCGTCGCTGACCGGCGAGCGAGGCGCGTTCGTCCGCACCCGCCGCACCCACGTTAAGGAGCAGTCATGACCGTCCTTGAAGCGCGGAACCTCGTCAAGGAGTACACACTCCGCAACGGGCTGCACACCTCCACCCTGCGCGCGGTGGATGACGTCTCATTCCGGCTGGTGCCGGGGAAGACCATTGCGCTGGTCGGACAGTCCGGCTCCGGCAAGTCCACCATCGCCAAGCTCCTGCTGCAGCTCGAGTCGCCCACCAGCGGCGAGATCCTGCTCGACGGCGAGCCCGTCAGCCGCCGCGGCCGGGGACTGGCACGCTACCGCAGCACCGTGCAGATGGTCTTCCAGGACCCCTTCGCCTCCCTGAACCCCTACCACACGATCGGCCACCACTTGGCGCGTCCGGTCCGGCTCCACAATCCGCACCTAGGCAAGGACGCGGTACGCGAGGGGGTGCTGGAGCTGCTGCGCCGCGTGCGGCTGGATCCGGCCGACGACTACGCCGATCGCAAGCCGCATGAGCTGTCCGGCGGCCAGCGCCAGCGCGTGGCCATAGCCCGTGCCCTGGCCCCCGACCCGGGCATCCTCATCGCCGATGAACCGGTGTCCATGCTGGACGTGTCGATCCGCCTGGGGGTGCTCAACCTGCTGGCCGAGCTGCAGCAGGACAACGACCTCGGCGTCCTGTACATCACTCACGACCTGGCCACCGCCCGCCACTTCTCCGACGAGATCATGGTGCTCTACCACGGTGACGTCGTAGAACGCGGGCCGGCAGACACGGTGATCCTCCACCCGAACCACGAGTACACCAAGCGGCTCCTGGCCGCCGCCCCCGACCCGGAGCGCCGCCTGGCCCAGCTGCGCCGTCAGCAGGGGGCGAACCAGTGACACCCCCGGCAAACCCGCAACCCCAGCGGTGGCTGTTCACCGGCGACTCGATCACCGAGTGGGGCCGCATCGATAAGCGCGACCCGCACGACCTGGGACACAACTACGTGCAGCTCCTGGCCGAGGAACACCTGGCCGGGCGCACGGTCCTGAACACCGGCATCGGTGGGGACCGCCTGGTGGACCTCGCGGAGCGTTGGCAGCGAGACGTTATCGATCTGGCCCCCGACGTGCTCAGCGTCTACATCGGCATCAACGACACCTGGCGACGCTATGACGAGGGCATCATCTCTCCCATTCCCGACTTCGAACGGCGGCTGCGGGAACTGCTCGCTCCATTCGCCGCCGCCGGCACGCCGCTGGTCCTGGTCTCCCCCTTCGTGCTGCCCTACACCGGGGAGGACCGCAGCTGGCAGGAGGACCTGAACCCGCGGGTGCGGGCGATCGCACGGATCGCCCAGGAGCTCGAGGCCGTGTACGTGCCGCTGCAAGAACCCATGACGGCGCTCGCGGCCCAAATCGGTGATGCCGCCGTCGCTGCCGACGGCGTCCACCCCACGCCCGCCGGCCACCGCGCCATTGCCGACGCCTGGTGGCAGGCCTGGCGGGCCGCCGGCATGGACGCCCCGGAATCATCCGCACACTGACCACTCAGGAAAGACCGCCCATGATCACCACGACCACGCTGAACTCCGGCTGGCGACTGAGCCATCTGGCTGGCGCCGTCCCGGAGGAGCCCCGGATCCCCGAGACGGTGCCGGCAACCGTCCCCGGCTGCGTACACACCGACCTGTTGGACGCCGGCCTTATCCCCGACCCGCTGGACGCCGACAACGAGGAGCGCCTGGCCTGGATGTGGCGCTGCGACTGGCGCTACGAACTGCGCTTCGAAGCCGCACCGGCCGCGCCCGGTGAGCATGTCGAGCTGGTATTCGAGGGCCTGGACACGATCGCCACGGTCACCCTCAACGGCGTCGAGCTGGGCCGCACCGACAACCAGTTCCGGCAGTACCGGTTCGACGTCGGCCACCTGCTGCAGGCCGGTGAGAACCGCCTGGTGGTCGACTTCACCTCCGCGCTCAACGTGGCCGAGGAGCGCGAGCGCCTCCACGGCGAGTACCCGTTCGTCAACGCCCACCCCTTCCCCATGGTCCGCAAGAGCGCCTGCTCCTTCGGCTGGGACTGGGGGCCGGTGACGATCACCGCCGGCATCTGGCAACCGGTGCGCCTGGAGCGCTGGTGCGGGACCCGGGTACGCGGCGTGCGCCTGGGGGTGGACCTGGAGGGGAGTGTGGGCGTCGCCCGGCTGGTCGCCGAAGTCGAGCGGGACCCGGACGCGCCGGCCGCGTCCCTGGCCTACGCCGTCGCGGGAACCACCGTGGAGGCAATGGCCGAAGCCCCCGGCATCAGCGAGGTCGTGCTCGAGGCGCGCGTGGCCGACGCCGACGTGTGGTGGCCGCGCGGCTATGGTGACCAGCCCCTGTACGAGTCGACGTTGCACCTGGACGGGGAACCCGTCTGGTCCCGTCGCGTCGGTTTCCGGCACATGGAGGTGGATCTGACGCCCGATGAGATCGGGACGCCGCTGCGGCTCAAGGTCAACGGAGAGCTGGTGCTGGCCAAGGGGGTCAACTGGATCCCCGACGACGTCTTCCCCACCCGCATCACCCGTGCCCGCTACCGGCGCGCCCTGGCGGACGCGGTGGAGGCTAACTGCAACACCGTGCGCGTGTGGGGCGGCGGCATCTACGAGTCCGAGGACTTCTACGACGCCGCCGATGAGTTCGGGCTGCTGGTGTGGCAGGACTTCATGTTCGCCTGCGCCGCCTACAGCGAGGATGCCTGGCTGAGGGACAACGTCATCGCCGAGGCCCGCCAGGCGGTGGCCCGGCTGGGTGGACGCGCGTGCCTGGCACTGTGGTGCGGCAGCAACGAGAACGAGACGGCCTTCCAGGACTGGGGCTGGAAGGAGCGCCTGCGGGGCCGCGCCTGGGGGCAGGGCTACTACCGGGAGATTCTCCCGGCGATCGTCGCCGAGCTGGATCCGAGCACTCCCTACATCCCCTCCAGCCCGTTCAGCCCTGATCCCGAGGCCGAGGCGAATAACCGCACCGACGGCGACACGCACGTGTGGGACGTGTGGAACGAGCTCGATTACCTGCACTACGCGGACCAGACGCCGCGCTTCGCCTCCGAGTTCGGCTTCGGCGGGCCCATGGCCTACTCCACCCTCACCGCCGCGGTGCACGATGAGCCGCTGGACGTGAGCGGCGCGCAACTGGCCGTGCACCAGAAGGCCGAGGACGGCTTCACCAAGCTGCGCCGCGGGCTGGAGGCCCACTTCCCCGAGCCGGTCGACTTCCGCCACTGGCACTGGGCCACTCAGCTCAACCAGGCGCGCGCCCTCGACTTCGGAGTGCGCCACTTCCGCTCGCTCCAGCCGCACTGCACGGGATCGCTGATCTGGCAGCTCAACGACTGCTGGCCGGTCATCTCCTGGGCCGTGGTCGACTCCGCCGGGGTGCGCAAGCCCGCCTGGTACGCGTTGCGCCACGCCCAGCAGGACCGCATGCTGTGCCTGGAGCCCGCCGAGGGCGGCCGGGTCCGGCTGGCGGCGGTCAACGACCTGGCCGAGCCTTGGGTCGCGCACGTCAGGATTGGATACGGCACGCGCTACGGGTTGGAGGTCGCGTGGGAGGAACGCCGAATCGAGGTCGCGCCCCGCGCTGCCGCCGCGGTCGAGCTGGCCCTGCCGGAGGATCCGGATGGCTTCCTCATGGCCGAGGCCGACGACGCCCGCCGCGTCGTCTGGTTCGTGTCCACCGACCGCGAGGCCGGCCTGCCCGAATTCGACGCGGACGTGAAGGTGGCCCGGATTGCGGGCGGCTACCGGGTCGACGTGACTGCGCGAGTGCTGTTGCGGGACGTGGCGGTAACCGCCGATGCCGAACGGCCCGGCGCCGTCGTCGACGACATGCTCACCACCCTGCTGCCCGGCGAGCAGGCCTCATTCACTGTCCTGACCGACGGCGAACCGACAGACCCGCAGGTGCTGGCCACCTGGCCGGTGCTGCGCAGCGCCAATCATTTGGCCGGCTGACCGCGACGGCGATCGGGCCTATTGCGGTCACGTGCCGCCGTCACGGCTGCGGCGTCACCTCCGCCACGGAGGCGCGCCGCAGCCAGTGGTGGGCGGGCTCGGGAACTTCGAAGGAGGTCTGCCCGGACTCAATGCGCAGCACGCATTCGGCGATGGTCCGGCCAAACGCATGTACATCCTGCGCGATCGCGGTGATTGGGGGTGAGGCCAGCTGGCAGGAGGAGGAGTCGTCCCAGGCGATGAGGCTGACGTCGTTGGGCACGACGGCGCCCAGAGCGGAGGCGGTGGCCAGCCCGGCCAGCGCCATGGTGTCGTTGTCGTAGATGATTGCCGTCGGACGCGTGGCCGCGGGGAGCTTCAGCAGCTCCGCGGTGGCCCGCTGACCGGAGGCCTCACTGTAATCACCCGGGACGATGCGCAGCTCTACGCCGAGCTCCTGTGCCACCCGGCGGGCCATCGTGTCCCGGATCAGGGTGTGTGCCAGGTGCTCGGGGCCGCTTACGCGGGCGATGCGCTCGTGGCCGAGCTCGTGCAGCCGCTCCATCGCCCCGCGGGTTGATTCGGCGTTGTCGGAGACGATCGAGGCGGTGCCAGGCGCAGCCTGCTCCACACCCGCGTGGAGCGTGGCCAGGCCCAGCTCATTCAGGAGCGCCGGACGCGGATCGTCCACCAGCGGGTTGACGAGAATCACCCCGCGGACGAAGGCCTCGGCGGCCCAGCGGCGATAGACCTCCAGCTCCTCGCACAGTCCGGGAACTTGATGCAGGAAGAACAGTACAGAGGTGCCGCGCAGGGTCTCTTCGATGCCGTCGGCGTTCTCCGACCAGAAGGACTCGGCAGTAAGTAGTCCCCGGGGGCGGGCGAGGACCATGCCCCAACGGTGAGTGTCCGAGCCGGTAGTCATGTGGGCCTTTCAGTCTTAACCAATTGCTGGTCGGGCCGAGATCAGCGGCACCCGGGAAGCCGGCCGGTGTTAGCCGGGACGCCCCCTATCCTAGGTCGGAACGGGGATGTGGCCTGCCGCATTTGTCCGGGATATCGGGATTTTGCGGGATTACGAAGGAGGCAGTGGATGGTACGAGGTACCGATACCAAGGCGCTGGTGTTCGACCTCGTGCGCGCTCTGGACCGCACCTCACGGGCGGAACTGGTCAAGCGGACCGGGCTGACCGGAGCGTCGATCTCGACCATTACCCGTCGCCTGTTGGATGAGGGGTTGCTTGAGGAGACCGGTAGAGCTCCATCAACCGGCGGGAAGCCGCGAACCTTCGTGCGGGTTGCGCCGGACGCGAGATATGCGGTCGGTGTGCACCTGACGCGCACCGACATGGTGCTGGTGCTGACCGACCTGTTGGGCGCGATCATTGGACGCACCCGGAGAGAGCTGCCAACGGGCCCGCGGGAGGGCGCGGGACAGGATGGTCTGCGGGCGACGGTGCAGGAGGCCATCGCGGAGATCATTGCCGGCACCGGAATCGACGACGCCAAGTTGGTTGGTACCGGCGTGGTGCTGGCGGGACCCGCCGACCGCGGTCTGCCCGGGGCGGCCTCCGTGACCGACCGCGATGAGCTGCGCGCGGCGTTGGAGCGGTCGACCGGCATGCCCGTACTCATGGAGAACGACGCCACTGCGGCGGCACTAGGCGAATGGTGGGTTTCTCCGAGCGGGCGCGCAGACGACGCCCTGGTGGTCTACCTGGGCGCCGGCATCGGCGGAGGACTGCTGGTCGGCGGGCGCTTGCAGCGGGGGACCTCGGCCAATGCCGGCGAGCTCGGGCACGTTTGCGTGGACCTCAACGGCCCGGTGTGCACCTGTGGGGCCCGCGGCTGTGTGGAGGCGGTTGCCGGACCACAGGCGGTGGTGTCCAGGGCGCTGCTGGACCCCGACATTGCCGGGCCCGCAGGATTGGGAGCGCAGGTCGGTTCACGCGGTTCGGTCGAGGCGGACTTCGCGGCGGTCGCCCGGGCCGCACACCTGGGGAACGAGTCCGCGCGGCATCTGCTAGATGAGTCCGCTCGCGCCCTGGCAGTAGCGATACGGTCGGTGGTCAACGTGCTGGACAATGCGGCCGTCATCCTCACCGGGCCGAGCGCTGCCGGCGCCGGCGCGATTTACCTGCGGGCCATTGCGAGCGAACTCAACCTGCGCTATGGGGCGGCCGCATCGCGTCCGGTGTCGGCGAGGCTTTCACCGAACTGTGGCACCGCCGCGGCGCTAGGAGCCGCAGCCATGGTTTTAGATGCCGCAATCCGCTCCTCCTGAACGGGCTCTTCCGGTTTGTGGGTGTGGCGGGTGCTGCCGGCCTAGTTGGGTTGGGTGTGGGTGTGTGCCCGGGTGCCCCCGTCGGCGGCGGAATGTCAGAATTCGGCACTAAGGCCGTCGGCGACCGCTAGGGCCGATTTGGAAACCGCATGATTCCAACGTTCTGCCCATGGCCGCGGGCAGCGTCGGAGCTGTTTATGCCGATCCTGGACACTTTGGGCCGCCACGCACGGCACTCGGTGCCGACGGCGGGCCGTGGGCGGACAGGCCGCCCACGTGTCTGACACCACCCAACCCCCGCCTCCACACCCGCAAACCGGAAGAGTCACTGACTGTCGAGCGGGGTGCAGGCGTGCTCGCCGGCCGACCCGGCGGAGAACGAAACGACAAATGCATGGTCGCATCCACATTGCCTGTGGAAAATGTCGGGAAGTGCTGGTTGGGAATAGCGGTGATCGGGTGGCAACTGGTGGACTGCGGGTGGATGTCGGTGCGGCCGGCAACACCGGGAACAAGGCGCATGCGCCCGCGGATTACCGGCGGCCGGCTGCCGGAGGCGACGTTGCAGAACCGCATAATTGCAACGATTTGACCGGGCGGCGCGGGTGGTGGTACTGGCCGCTCGACGCGGTACGATTCCAGCCCGACGCCGGACTGTCGGCCCGTGGAGTGGGTGGCCCGATGGTCGCCCACAGGCTAAGCGGCGGCATTTCCGGCATCGCCAGGTCTGTGCACAAACCTGTGGATCAATTCTGTGGATAACCGTTGGTGGGGTGGGGCGCGGGCAGACGTCGGCGGCGGCGCCGTCCTCTCGCGAACGGCCCCGCCGCCGGTGTGGTTCTGCTCACTCCAGGGCGCCGGCGATGGCGTCGACCAATTCCAGCAGGTGACGGTCGGGCAGGAACTCCCGGCGCACCGACTCGTGCGCCGCCAGCCCCATGTCGTGTGCCCGCTCCGGGAAGCGCAGCACGTCGGCCACGGCCTGCGCCCACGCGGCGCCGTCGGTGGGGTCCACCAGCACGCCGTCGACGCCGTCGTCGATCTGGTCCTGAATGCCGCCCACCGCAGAGGCGACCACGGGCGCCTTCTTCCACATGGCCTCCGCCACCGGCAGCCCGAAGGCCTCCACCAGGGAGCGCTGGGTGACCACGTCGGCGACTCGCTGCACGGCGTTGACCACCATGGCGTTGACGTCCCGGTCGTGCATGGGCACGGCGGCGATGTGCACGCGCGAGGCCACCGACTCCGGCAGCAGGTCCCAACGGTCCAGCACCTCGCCCAGCACCGCCGCGGACTCGGCGTCGCGCTCGGGGTCCGGGTCCGGCCCCACCAGCAGCAAGTGCGCGTCGGTCGGCAGCGTGGCCACGTTGTCCGCGAAGGCGTCGATCAGCTCCTTGGCGCCCTTGAGGCGGTCCCAGCGGGACACCTGCGCGATAACACGCACGCCCTGCGGCACCGGCAGGCCCGCGCCGGCAAGCGTGGGCAGCTCGCGAAGCGCGTCGGGCCGCCCGTCCTCGTGCACGAAGGCGACCGCGTCGAAGGGTGGCTCGCCGGCGAACACGCCCGCCAGCCTCGCCACCGACCAGGCCTCGTCCAGGTCCAGCACCCGGTTCTTGGGGGAGTCGGGGTTAATCGAGGGGGCAATCACCGCGCAGCGCTCCGGCTCCACGAAGGGCGGCCGGTAGTTGGGGCGTGAGACGACGACGAGGTCCACCTCCTCCAAGTAGCGGTCCAGGAAGGCCCAGGCGCGCTGGCCGGCGTCGCCGGTGTCCTGAGCGCCCAGGTGGCAGCGCCAGATGACGGTGGCGCCGGCCGCCTTCAGCGCCTTGGCCAGGCCGGCCGTGGGCGGGTCGTGCAGGATGACCACATCGCCGTCGCGAATGTCGTCGACGATGTTCTCCGCGTTGGAGGCGATCACGTGCTCGTAGATGTCGCGCTGCTTCTCCGCGAGCTTGCCGCCGTCGCCGCGGTCGCCGTGAATGCCGGCGTGCAGGCGGGCTGCGATCGTGTTGAACTCGCGCGGCGCGTCCAGCACCAGCCAGCGGGCGTCCACGCCGATGTCCAGCGCGTATCCGACCAGTGGGGCGACGATCTCCGCCGGCCCCGACGCCGCCGCCGACGTGGGCGTGATGGTCCAGACGGTGCGTCCCTCCAGGAGGTTGCGGGCCGCGGCGACGCCGTCGCGCAGGCGTCGGGTGGCGACCTCGTCCAAGTGGCTTTCGAGGTCCGACAGTGGGAGCGGGGCGACGTCGATGGTTCTCATGTCCCGATACTGCCCCAAAGCCGTGTGATGCGCAGCGCTTTCGACGGCGCGCCGTGCGTTTCAAGGTGTTGTGTCACCCTCAGTTGTCCGCACCGGCTTGCGCGTCGGGAGGCGCGGGGGAGAGGCTAGCCGGGTAACGAGTGTGTGGAGGAGTGGTTGTGTGCGGGTGCCGCCCGCGATCCCCTCCCTGCTCGGTTCGACACGCCTGAAGGAAAACAGTCATGAGCCAGAGCCCCAACATCCCCGATCCCGGCCAGCCGCAGTACACGCCGCAGCCGACCGGATACGGGTCGCCTTCCGACCCCTACGGGCAGGCCGCGACCTCCGGCTATGCGCAGGCGACGCAGCCCCCGGCCTACGGCAATGCGCAGCCGAGCTATCCCTACAGTCAGCAGCCGGCGTATGCGGCCCCCGGTTACGGGGCGCCCTACGGGCAGGCGGGGTATGTGCAACCCGGCTACACGCAGCCCAAATCGAAGGCCGCTGCGGCGGTGCTGGCCTTCTTCCTCGGCGGCCTGGGGATCCATAACTTCTACCGGGGGCAGACCCGCAAGGGCATCATTCACCTGTGCTTGGTTGCCGCGGTGGTCGTGCTTTTCATCATCGGTGGCGTAGTCATTGCGGCGAACACGGATGACTTCGGATATACGCCGGACGGGCCCTCCGCTGCGGCTGGACTCATCTTCATGATCGCTTGGCTCGTCGCCCTTGGGAACCGCATCTGGGCCTTCGTGGAGTTCATCATGATCCTGGTCTCCAACGACGGCAGCCTCCAGTGAAGGCGCTCCGCGCCGTCTCCTCAAAGTAATCGCCCCCGAGGTCGGTCGACGTTACCGCCGAGGTCGGTCGTTGTTACCACCGAGGTCGGTCGATGTGGCTGTCCGGGCGGGATTTGGCGGCGCGGTGATCCTGGGCCGTTGGTGTTTCACTGAAGGAGTCGGTTGTGGAGACGCTTGCTGATTTCGACGAGCGCGTCGGCGCATTCCAGACCGACTCGGTCCCCGTCGAGCCGGTGCTCGGGCTGCCCGCGTCCCTGGAGGAGAAGGTGGCCCGACGAGTCGGCGTGCTGCGGCCCTTCTATGGGGACACGATCGCCTACTTCCTCGACGATCAGGATCGAGAGCTCATAGGGGCGATCGCGCATGACCTCCACGGCCGTTTCGGCGAGTCGTTGTCGCTGCCGCTGCCCGTGGAGATGGCCCATGTGACGCTCCACGATCTCCATTCCGGCTCGGACCGGGCGCGGGTGTGGCCGCTGGTCGAGGCCTGCGCGGCGACGGCCGCGGAGCTGGTCGCGCGGGCGCGTGCGATCGGCCCGATCCGCACCAGGTGCACGGCGGTCTTCAACCTGGTGAATACGAGCGTCGTCGTCGGGATCCGGGCAGTTGACGAGCGCGAGCACCACAGGCTGCTGTCCGCTCGCGCATTGTTTGACGAGATCCTGCCCTCTGGGCCGTTCACGCCCCATATCACGCTCGCCTACTACCGGCCGGAGGCGCCCGCTGCGCTGCCTCCCGACGAGCTTCGCGCCACGCTCAGGGAGCTGACCGGCGCGGTTGGGGACAGGCCTGTTGACCTTCTCCCGGAACGCCTGCACGCCCTGCATTTCGACTCCATGAGCAACTACTGGGTGGCCGAGCGGTAGCAGCCGGCGCGGCGGAGTCCGGATCGCGAGCGTGTGCGCCGCAACCGCGACGCCGGAGCTCTGGTACGCCTGGCCGGGGTGCGCCGATCCCCTCCCCGTAGACGCCGCCCGCGGTGCCTCCCGGCCGCTCGCGATCCCCCGTCCACAGGCATGCAGGCGACCATCACCTGGACGGCGGATGGGCGGCTGTCACAACGACCGACCTCGGCACGTAAGATCTACCGATCTCGCGAGTTGGGGCGGCGGACACGGGGGCGGAATAGGCGTGGGGCGGTCGCGCCGGGTAACCTCGGTCCCGGTTCCACCGCCCACCCAGGAGCAGCCATGTCCGCCGTCGAGCCCAACGCCGTGACCGAACCCGCCCGCCCCGCCCGGGCCGCCGACCACCCCGACACCGTCGCCCACGCCGCGGCCACCCCCGACCAGGCGATGCCCTACCGCGAACTCGGTCTCAAGGACGAGGAATACGACTCCATCAAGACCATCCTCGGCCGTCGCCCCACCGCCGCGGAGCTGGCCATGTACTCGGTGATGTGGTCCGAACACTGCTCCTACAAGTCCTCCAAGCTCCACCTGCGCCAGTTCGGGGAGAAGACCACCCCCGAGATGCGCGAGCACCTGCTGGTCGGCATGGGGGAGAACGCCGGCGTCGTCGACATCGGCGACGGCTGGGCCGTCACCTACAAGGTCGAGTCCCACAACCACCCCAGCTTCGTCGAGCCCTACCAGGGCGCCGCCACCGGCGTCGGTGGGATCGTGCGCGACATCATCTCCATGGGTGCCCGCCCCGTGGCCGTCATGGACCAGCTGCGCTTCGGCGCCGTCGACCACCCGGACACCGCCCGCGTGGTGCACGGCGTAGTGGCCGGCGTGGGCGGCTACGGCAACTGCCTGGGCCTGCCCAACATCGGCGGCGAAACCGAGTTCGACCCCTCCTATCAGGAGAATCCGCTCGTCAACGCCCTGTGCGTGGGCGTGCTGCGGCACGAGGACATCCACCTGGCCAACGCCTCCGGCGCGGGCAACCAGGTGGTCCTGTTCGGTGCCCGCACCGGCGGTGACGGCATCGGCGGTGCCTCCATCCTCGCCTCGGAGTCCTTCGAGGACGGCATGCCCGCCAAGCGGCCGAGCGTGCAGGTAGGCGACCCCTTCATGGAGAAGGTCCTGATCGAGTGCTGCCTGGACCTGTTCGCCTCCGACCTGGTGCTCGGCATTCAGGACCTCGGCGCCGCCGGCATCTCCTGCGCCACCAGCGAGCTGGCCTCCAACGGCGACGGCGGCATGCACGTGGACCTGGAGAACGTGCTGCTGCGCGACCCCACCCTCACGGCCGGGGAGATCCTCATGAGCGAGTCCCAGGAGCGGATGATGGCCGTCGTCGCCCCGGACAAGCTCGACGACTTCATGGCGGTGATCGACAAGTGGGACGTCGAGGCCTCCGTGATCGGCGAGGTCAACGGCTCCGGCCGGCTCACCATCGACCACTTCGGGGAGCGGATCGTGGACGTCGACCCGCGCACGGTCGCCCACGAGGGCCCCACCTACGACCGCCCCTACGCCCGGCCCGCCTGGCAGGACGCCCTGAACGCCGACACCTCCGACGCACTGGCCCGGCCCGAGACGGTCGCCGAGCTGGCGGAGCAGGTGCGCGCCGTCGTCACCAGCCCCAACCAGGCCTCCGCGGCCTGGGTCACCGACCAGTACGACCGCTTCGTGCGCGGCGCCACCGCCCTGGCCCAGCCCGACGACGCCGGCGTCATTCGCGTGGATGAGGCCACCGGCCGCGGGGTCGCCATCGCCACCGACGCCAACGGCCGTTTCACCAAGCTCGATCCGGCCACCGGCGCCGCCCAGGCGCTGGCCGAGTCCTACCGCAACGTGTGCACCGTGGGCGCCCGCCCGCTGGCCGTCACCGACTGCCTCAACTTCGGCTCCCCGGAGGACCCCGACGCCATGTGGCAGCTGGTCGAGGCGATCACCGGCCTGGCCGACGCCTGCCGCGAGCTGGGTGTGCCCGTCACCGGCGGCAACGTCTCCCTGTACAACTCCCACGGGAAGGTCAAGGGACTGCCCGATTCCTCCATCAACCCGACCCCGGTGGTGGGTGTGCTGGGTGTGATGGATGACGTGCGCCGGGCCAACCCGTCGGGCTGGCAGGAGGAGGGCCTGGCCATCATCGCCCTGGGCGAGACCCGCGACGAGCTGGACGGCTCCGCCTGGACCCGCGTGGTACACGACCACCTGGGCGGGCTGCCGCCGCGCGTGGACCTGGAGGCCGAGGCCGCCCTCGGGCGGGTGCTGGTGGCCCTGAGCGAGGCGGACCTTCCCGACGGCTCCCGGTTGGTGCGCGCCGCCCACGACCTGTCCACCGGCGGGCTGGTGCAGAGCCTGGTCGACGCCTGCCTGCGCTTCGGCGTCGGTGCGGCCATCGACCTGGCCGCCCTACCTGGCGACGTGGACGACTTCACCGCCCTGCTGTCCGAGTCCGGCGCCCGCGCCCTGGTGGCGGTGCCGGAGGCGGCCGTGCCCGCGGTGGCGGCGGCCGCCGAGGCCGAGGACGTGCCCTGGGGACGCCTGGGCACCACCGGCGGGGACATGCTCGTCGCCACCGGCACCGACCTGCTGGCCGACGGCGGCTCCGGCCGCCCGCTGGTGCTGGACCTGGATGAGCTACGCGCGGGGGTGGACGCTACCCTGCCGGCGCTATTCGACTGAGCTCAACCGAGCTGGTCCGGAAGACGTCTGAACCCGTCCGGAGCGGGTGTGTGGCTGCTTGCGCTGCCCGCGACTCAGGGGCGTTTTGCCAGCACAGGATGGGTTTCTTGATGCCGAGCACGTTTCGAAGGCCACTTCGTGGTCTACCACGCCACTTTGCGTTTTGCTGAATACCTCTGAGCCCTTCAGTAGACCGCTAAGTGGTGTAGTGGACGGTGAACCGGCGTAGCCGTGCGTCGTCCTGGGGCGGTCTACTCCCTTGCGCAGGAGGCCTCGATGTGGCTGACATCGAGCCGGCATACCGTTTTCCAGTCGGAGCAACGGGTAGTGGCGCGTGACATCATACATGGACCTCTGAGGACTGTGGTTCATGTGCGACTTGTTCGCCTGTCGCCTATCGAGGCTGACATGTTGATTCGGTTCGATTCAGGCCGAGTTGAGCCGTCACTGCTCTTGTATGCCCGTGGCCGGAGGTGTACGCTCGTGATCAAGTCCTCAGAGGAGTTGAGCTGGTATGGCCCCGTCTCGTATCGACACCGCAGTTGCCGAGTTGCTGCGTCGCGTCGTGGACGGCACCTATGCCGTGGGCTCGGCTCTGCCGGGGGAGGAGGCGCTCGCCGCCGTCCTGTCCGTCTCCCGGCTAACCGCGCGCGAGGCGGTGCGGGTCCTGATTACACGGGGGGTCCTCTCGGCCCGCCAGGGATCGGGCACATACGTCAACGATCCCGCCGACTGGCAGGACCTGGCCAGCCTGGTCGCCCTCGCCCGCCACGAGGGCTCGGAGCACGAGATCGGCCTGGCCCTGCTCGAGGTGCGCCGCATGATCGAGGTCGGCAGCGCCGGCATCGCCGCCGCCCGCATCACCCCCGAGCGGCTGAGCGAAATGGAGGCAACCATCGCGGCCCTCAATGCTGCGGACGCCGCCGACGACGTCGAAGCCGCCACCGCCGCGGACCTCGCCTTCCACGACCACATCATCGAGGCCACCGGAAACCTCTTCATCCACGCCACCTTCGCACCCCTGCGGCAGGAGCTGATGACTGCGCGGCGGGTCACCTCCGCCCACCACGAGGTGCGCGCACACGCCATCGCCCAGCACGAGCGCATCCTCCTGGCCCTGCGCCTCGGCTCCCCGGACGCCGCCAAGGCAGCCATGCGCGCCCACATGGATCAGACCACCAACGACCTTCTGGAATACGCAACCTGACCGCTCCGCCGTACCGGCGTGCGGCCTGAGGCCGGCAATCCGGACGACGCCGACAACCTCATATCCGAGAACATCAGTCACAAAGGAGTGCACTCATGAAGACGCTGGACGAGCTCACCACGGGCATCCCCGCCGGCCCGGCCGTGGATCCGGCACAAGTATCCGCCGCCTTGACTCGGGCGCTGGTCGTCCTCGACGACGACCCCACCGGCACCCAGTCGGTCGCCGACCTGCCGGTGGTAACCGGGTGGGCGGTCGAGGACCTGGAATGGGCCCTCGCCACCGGCGCCAGCGCCGTTTACGTAATGACCAACTCGCGCAGCCTCGACCCAGCCGAGGCCGCCCGCGTCAACACCGAGGTCGTCACCAATGCCCTGGCTGCAGCCAACTCCGTCGGCAGGGAGATCGCCTTCGTGTCCCGCTCGGACTCCACACTGCGCGGCCACTTCCCGCTGGAGCCCGACACCATCGCCGACCTGTTGGAACGCGCCGGTACGCGGGTGGATGGCATCGTCCTGTCGCCCGCCTTCCCCGACGCTGGACGCATCACCGTGCACGGTACCCACTACGCCGGCAGCGCGCAGACCGGTTTCGTGCCCGTCGGAGACACCGAGTTCGCCGCCGACAAGACCTTCGGCTACCGGGCCTCCTACCTGCCCGAGTGGGTAGCGGAGAAGACCGCCGGCGTCACCCGGGCGCAGGACGTCGTAGTGATCGACCTGGAGATGCTGCGCACCGATGAGGACGCCGTCGTCGACCGGCTCACCTCCGTGCACAACCGCACGCCGACCGCCGTCGACTGCGTGGAGGAGAACGACTTGCTGCTGCTGGCCCGCGCCCTCCAGCGGGCGGAGGCGGCCGGCGCGAACTTCGTCTACCGCGTCGGCCCGCCCTTCGTCCGGGCACGCATCGGGCAGGTGCCGCACGCCCCGCTCACCCCCGAGCAGGCCCGTCCGGCCGACTTCGCCCCCGCCTCCGACGCCGCCGGTGGGCTCATCGTGGTCGGTTCGCACGTGGGCCTGACCGGGCGTCAGGTCGACGCATTGCGCGAGGCCACCGGCACGCCCGAAGTCGTAGTCGACGTCCCCACCGTGCTCGACCCGGACCGGCGCGACGCCCACGTCGAACAGGTCGCCGAACAGGCCGCCGCCGCGCTGCGTGAGGGCAACGTGGTGGTCCGTCGCGGCGGCGCCTTCGTGGCAGGACGAGACGCCGAGGAGTCCCTCGAATTCGCCCGACGCGTGTCCGCCGCCGTCGTCGAGATCGTCCAGCGCATTGTCGCCGCCCGCTGCCCCCGTTTCGTCATCGCCAAGGGCGGCATCACCTCCTCCGATGTCGCCTCCCGCGGCCTGGGCATGCGTAGGGCGCTGGTCCGCGGTCCCATGCTGCCCGGCATCGTCTCCCTATGGGAGCCGCAGGACGGCCCGGCCGCGGGCGTCCCCTACATCGTGTTCGCCGGCAACGTCGGCGACGAGAACTCACTCACCGCCGTCGTGCGCACCCTCAACGCCTGATCGCCTCGCCGGGCGGCGGTGCTGCATACCTCACCATTTCCCATCAACACCCGGGGGCAGTTGCCCCACAACCGATCAAAGTAGATCTCATCATGACCACCACTGTTGCCGTCTTGGGACTAGGCGCCATGGGCCTGCCCATGGCCACCAATCTCTCCCAGACCTTCACCGTCCGCGGCTTCGACATCTCGGCCGAACGACTGGCCCTCGCACAGCAGGCCGGAGTCGTGCCCGCGGCCTCGGCGGCCGACGCCGTGGGCGACGCCGACGTCGTGCTGGTGGCCGTCCGCAACCAGGCGCAGTTGGAGGAGGTGCTGTTCGGCCAGGACGGCATCGCCGCCGCCATGCGCCCCGGCGCCGCGGTCCTGCTCACCTCCACGGTGGGCGGGGCCGGCGTGGAGGCCGTCGCCGGTCGGCTGCGAGACATGGGTCTGTTGCTGGTGGACGCCCCCGTTTCCGGCGGGCCGGTGCGTGCCGGTACCGGTGACCTGCTTGTGGTCGTCGGCGCCGATGATGAGGCCTGGGCAGTGACCGAGGATGTGTTGGAGGCGATGTCCTCCACGCTGGTGCGCGTGGGCGACGAACCCGGCTACGGCCAGTCCATGAAGACCGTGAACCAGCTGCTGTGCGGCGTGCACATCGCCGCCGCCGGTGAGGCACTGGCGCTGGCCCAGGCCCTCGGCCTGGACACGGAGGCCGCGCTGAAGGCGCTCATGGCCGGCGCAGCGGAGTCCTTCATGCTTGGCGACCGTGGGCCGCGCATGCTGCAGGCCTACGACGAGGACGGGCCCGAGGTGCGTTCACGGCTCGACATCTTCGTCAAGGACATGGGCATCGTTACGGCCGCCGCCAAGTCGGTCGGGTTGTCCACTCCGGTGGCGGCCGCCGCCGAGCAGTTGTACCTGCAGGGGGCGCGGCGCGGCCTGGGAGCGCAGGACGACTCCACGGTCATCACCGTGATCGCGCCCGAGCAGGACTGAGGGCGGGACCATGTCCACCACCGTCCTGCTGTTACTGGCGGTAGCGGCGATAGCCGTTCTGCTGGTACTGGTCATCAAGGCCAAAATGAGTGCCTTCGTGGCCATGATCCTGGTGTCCATGGTGCTCGCGCTGGCCGCGCGCATCCCGATCGGGGACGTGGTTCAGACGATGATCGACGGCATGGGCAAGACCCTCGGGTCCGTGGCCATGGTCGTCGGCCTGGGGGCGATGCTGGGCCGGGTCATTGAGGCCGCCGGCGGCGCGGAGGTCCTGGCCGAGCGCTTCACTCGGATGCTGGGGCGTGAGCGCGTGGTTGCGGCCGTCGTCGCGGCCGCCTTCATCCTCGGCATCCCGATCTTCTTTGACGTCGGCTTCATCATCCTGGCGCCGATCGTCTTCGGCTTCGCCTACATTGCGAAGATCAACCCGCTCAAGATCGGCCTGCCGGTGGCGGCGACGATGCTCGCCCTGCACGTGGTCATCCCGCCTCATCCGGGGCCGGTCGCCTCGGCGGCCACGCTCGAGGTTGACGTCGGTTTGCTGATGCTGCTGGCCCTGCCCGTGTGCGCGTTGGTGGCGGTCGTGGTCTACTTCACCTCCACGCGACTGGGCCTGGAGGCGGTTCCGGTCGGCCCGACGCCGCTCGGCAGCGTCACGGAGGCCGCCGAGTCCACCTATACGCCCGGCGGCGCGGTGCCCCGGGCGCACGCCACCGGCCCCGGAACGGTCGTCTTCCTGATTCTCGAGCCGATTGTGCAGATCATGGTGGGCACCGTCGGGCAGATGCTGGTGGATGAGGAGTCCTCCGCCCACGCGGTGCTCGGATTCATCGGCTCTTCGACGACGGCGCTGCTGACCGCCGTGCTGCTGGCCTACTTCATCGTCGGCCATCAGCAGGGGTGGTCCTTGGAGCAGCGCGGCAAGATCCTCGACTCCGCACTGCCCGATGTGGCCACCATTGTGTTCGTCACTGGCGCCGGGGGAGTGTTCGCCGGCGTGTTGGTGGCCAGCGGTATCGGCGATGCGCTGGCGCAGGCCCTGGTGACCGCGCACCTGCCGATCCTCTTGACCGCCTTCGTCATTTCGGCGGCGCTGCGGGCCTCGCAGGGCTCGGCGACGGTGGCGATCCTGACCACGGCAGGGCTGCTGGCGGACGCGATTGCCAGCGGCGGCTACTCGGCCCTGCAGGTGGTGCTGATTCAGATGGCGATCGGCTTCGGCGCCCTGGGCTTCTCCCACATCAACGACTCCGGCTTCTGGATCGTCACCAAGTACATGGGCCTGTCCGTCAAGGACGGGCTGAAGAAGTGGACCCTGCTGTCGACCGTCGGCGGACTCACCGGCTTCCTGCTCACCGGCGTCGTCTGGCTGATCGCCTGACTCCGGCGCCCCTGGCGTCGGCCTACAGCCGCGCCGTCCAGGCGACCTCCTCCGGCCCGACACCGGGCAGGACCTGGCCGCAGACGATGGCATCGGCCCGCTCCCAGGGGCGGTCGGCGGCGAAGAAGGGCCGTTCGGCCGCCTGCCAGTGGTGCCAGAACCGCACCGACTCTTCGGCATCGCCGTTGGTGCCGTCGGCGATGTCCCGGCCGATGCCGCGCTCCTCGGCGACGGCGTAGTCGGTCTGGACCCACAGGTGCGCGTCCACCAGCTCGACCACCGCCCGCATACCGGCACCGGTGCCCTCCACCAGCACCAGCGGCGTGCCGGCGGCGATGGTGATCGCTCCGGTGCGGCCGTGGCGGGGCCAGGCCGGCGGCGTGAACTCCAGTGCGCCGTCGGCCCGCAGCCGCGTCAGCGCCTCTACCAGTAGGTGGTCCCACTGGTAGAGCGGCTCATTCCAGTCCAGGTCGTCGATGTGCAGTACCCGTGCGAGGGGCTCCAGCGCGGCCAGCCGGCGCGTAAGGGTGGTCTTCCCGCTGCCAGAGCGCCCGTCGACGGCGACGATGACGGGACGGCCCGTCGGCTCGCTCGCGCGACCGAGCGCGTATCGGAGCAGGTCGGGCAGCGCGGTGACGGTCCAGGAGTGGACCGCCGGCTCCTCGGGTTGCAGGCGGATGTCCCGCAGGCCGGGCATGGTGCGCGAAGCCGACGCGGCTGCGGCGTCGGACTGATCAGAGGGGCTGGGCATGGGGCAACCCTAGAGTCCGACGGAGATAGTGCAGAGGAGTAAGAGGAGACGGCTGAGTCTGAGCGGGCAAACATCGGCGGAGACCCATGCGGTGCTAACCCGGCTGCCCGGAGATGCGCGCGTGAGGGGAACGTTATGAGGCGGTCGGAGTCGCCGTCGAGGTGGTCACTGCCGGATCAGTGCACCGGCCACTGCTTGCCTCCCGGCGGCGCTCGCCAAGACGGCCTCGATGCCGGTTTGCGGGTGTGGTGGGCGGGGGTTGGCGTGGTGCCTGGGGTGTGTGGTTGCTTGTGGGTCGGGTCGACTGGCCCGTGTCTCCTTGGACCGTCTGGCTGCACTTGGACCGCCCCAGACGCACTCCCAGGCGGTCCAACTGCAGATTCGCAGTCCAAGTGGGGATCTGGAGCAGGTACGGGCGCCGGTCCCGGCCGGTCCCACCGCCGCCTGTCCGCCTGCGGTGGTTCGCTGTTGGCGCTTGTTACCGTGCGCAGCGGCCCAAAGTGTCCAGGATCGGCATAAACGACTCCAATGTCGCCAGCGGCCGTGGTCAGAACGTTGGAATCATGCGGTCTCCCGATCGGCCCAAACGGTCGCCGACGGCCTTTGTGCCGAACTCGGACATTCCGCCCCCGGCGGGGCACCTGGACACACGCCACTCACCCGCCAGCACCCAACCCACCTGCCCGCCTACCAGGCCGGCAACACCCACCACACCCACAAACCGGAAGGCCTGATTGGGCGTTATTACGCCGCATACCGGTAGCCGATGCTGTCATAGATGTTGTTGGCCAGGTCGCGGATGGCGCGGAGGAGGACGATGCCGAACACGATCTTCGGCAACCCACCCCCCGCGTCCACCAAACATAGTCAATCGGCCACAGCCCATAGGACCGTCCGGGAGACCGGTGAGGCGGCGTAGACGGACCGCATGCTGTCACCGCCTCGACCGACCTCGGCACGTATCGTCTACCGACCTCGGCACGTAACATCTACCGACCTCGGCGTGTTCTCGGAGGCGGTGGGACGGCGCATGGGGGCCCGCTCGGTGCCTGGCTGCGGCCGGGCGGCGCTCCTAGCCTGAGGCTGCGCGGCCGTCCGGGCTGCGGGAGAGGAACCACCATGACCGCCACCACCGACGAATCCGTCTTCGCCGCCGAGAACGTCTTCGGCAAGGGTGAGTTGAACACCGCCTTCGCCCAGTACTTCATCGGCGACAGCTACCTGAACAACCTCATCGACGACCCCGAATGCGTCGTCGGCGTCCACAACGTCACCTTCTCGCCCGGCTGCCGCAACAACTGGCATATCCACCACGCCACTTCCGGCGGCGGCCAGGTGCTCATCTGCACCGCCGGCTCCGGCTGGTATCAGGAGGAGGGGCAGGACGCCGTCTCCCTCGAGCCCGGGTCGGTGGTGTTCATCCGCGCCGGCGTCAAGCACTGGCACGGTGCCAAGGCCGACTCCTGGTTCTCCCACATCGCGCTCGCGGTTCCCGGGGAGAACACTTCCAACGAGTGGCTCGAGCCCGTCGACGACGTCGCTTACGCTGCTCTGTGAGTGGCCCCCGCGTTCGCGGTCGCCACTGCCTCCCTCTCCCCAGCCTACGGTCGAAACATGAGATGTTTCGTCTCAGTTACCGGCGGGGTGGGAGTGTTTAGCCCAGCGCGGGATGCCCGCCCTGCTCAACGACGTGCTCCTGCGCAGCCATCGCAGTCGCGATACTGACAGGTGAAGGAGTTCCCCATGCAGGACGTCGTTGAGAAGGTTTATGAGCAGGTTGTGGCTCGCAACCGCGGGGAGGCCGAGTTCCACCAGGCCGTCCGCGAGGTGCTGGAGTCGCTCGATCCGGTAATCGCCAAGCACCCCCACTACGCCGAGAATGCGCTGCTGGAGCGCATTGTGGAGCCGGAGCGGCAGATCATGTTCCGGGTTCCGTGGGTCGACGACGCCGGCGAGGTCCACGTCAACCGCGGTTTCCGCATCGAGTTCAACTCGGCGCTTGGCCCCTACAAGGGGGGCCTGCGCTTCCACCCGAGCGTCAACGCCGGCATCATCAAGTTCCTCGGCTTCGAGCAGATCTTCAAGAACGCGCTCACCGGCCAGGGCATCGGCGGCGGCAAGGGCGGCTCCGACTTCGACCCGCACGGCAAGTCCGACGCCGAGGTCATGCGCTTCTGCCAGTCCTTCATGACCGAGCTGTCCCGCCACATCGGCCCGAACACCGATGTCCCCGCCGGTGACATCGGCGTGGGCGGCCGTGAGATCGGCTACCTCTTCGGTCAGTACAAGCGCCTGCGCAACAGCTACGACGCCGGCGTTCTGACCGGCAAGGGTCTGGCCTGGGGCGGCTCCCTGGTGCGCACCGAGGCCACCGGCTACGGCACGGTCCTGTTCGCCCAGTCCATGCTGGCCACCAAGGGCGACTCCCTGGAGGGCAAGACGGTCGCCGTCTCCGGCGCCGGAAACGTCGCCATCTACGCCATCGAGAAGGCGCAGCAGCTGGGCGCCAAGCCCATCACCTTCTCCGACTCCTCCGGCTACGTCGTGGACGAGGCCGGCGTGGACCTGGAGCTGCTCAAGCAGGTCAAGGAGGTCGAGCGCGGCCGCGTCGCCGACTACGTCTCTCGGCGCCCCGGCGCCCGCCTGGTCACCGAGGGCCGCCCCTGGGACGTCCCGGTCGACGTCGCCCTGCCCTGCGCCACCCAGAACGAGCTCGACGCCGACAACGCCGCCACCCTGCTGCGCAACGGCTGCGCCGTCGTCGCCGAGGGCGCGAACATGCCGTCCACCCCGGAGGCCATCGAGGCCTTCCAGGCGGCCGGCATCCTCTACGCCCCCGGCAAGGCCTCCAACGCCGGTGGTGTGGCCACTTCCGCCCTGGAGATGGAGCAGAACGCCGGCCGCACCCGCTGGGACTTCGCCACCGCGGAGGCCAAGCTCACCGGCATCATGGCTGACATCCACGACTCCTGCGTCGAGGCCGCCGAGACCTACGGTCGCCCCGGGGACTACGTCCTGGGCGCCAACGCCGCCGGCTTCACCCGCGTGGCCGACGTCATGATCGCCCACGGCATCGTCTGATCCGATGATCCGAAAGACGGGGGTAGCCAATCGGCCTAGCCGATCGGCCGATGCGTAGCGCGGATGCGGTTACCTCGCGGTCACGTGTTCCGGGGCTCGCTGCCCGACGACGGCGCCCGGTCGCTTCTCAAGCGGCCGGGCGCCGTCGTGGCATATGCGCGGTATGGAGCCGGAAAGTGGGAGGCGCGGTGGCGGTGATCCGGGTTCATAGGTGGAGGCCTGCCTAGCATCACCAAATCGTCATGATTACTAATTGGTATGTGCCCTGGCCCATAGGTGTCCTGACACTTATGGTGATGTCAATCGTTCGACCTACTGATGATCACTACGAGGACCACCATGAGATCGCGACACCTGGCCCGGCTGGTCGTCCCCCTGACGGCCCTTTGCCTCGCTGCCCTTGATCCCGGCGCAGTGGCTGCGCCGACCGCGGTTACCGGTTCCGCCATCGGCGGTCCGGTGGTAGTGGCCGCCCCGGTAGGCGGCATGCTGAGCGCGAGCCCCGGCGCGAGTGTCGCCGACGAGCAGGCGGCTGCCGCTGCCGCCCCTGCCGGTGCGGACGCTGCGACCGTCACGATCAACCTGCTGGGTATCAGCGACTTCGGCGGCCACATCGAGCGGGTGTCCACCGACAGCGAGGGCGCGCAGCTGGTCTCCGAGCCCGGCGCCGTCGCCCTGGCGTGCGAGGTCGCCGCCGCCCGGTCAGCCACGCCGGGCACCCTGCTGGTCTCCACCGGCGACAACGTGGGCGGCTCGGCCTATATCTCATCGGTGCTGGACGACCAGCCCACCATCGACATACTCAACGCCATCGGCCTGGACGTCACCGCCGCCGGCAACCACGAATTCGACAACGGCGCCACCGACCTCTCCGCCCGCCTGCTGGGCGCCTTCGACGCCCCCGTGCTGGCCGCCAATGTCACCGGCAACGACGCCCTGCTCGCCGAGGGGGACGGCGACGGCGTGTGGACGACGCAGGTGGACGGCGTGACCGTCGGCTTCATCGGCCTGGTCACCGACTCCCTGCCCAGCCTGGTGGCCGGCTCGGCCCTCGAGGGACTCGAGGTCGCCGACCTCGTGCACACCGCCAACGCCCGTGCCGCCGCCCTGAAGGACGGCGATCCGGACAACGGGGAGGCCGACGTCGTCGTCGTCCTGGCCCACGAGGACGCCGCGGTCTACGCCACCCAGTTCAACGGTTCTGTCGATGCCGTCTTCGGCGGGCACACCCATGTCGCCCACGCCACCACCGTCACCGGGAAGGACGGTAACCGCATCGCGGTGGTCCAGTCGGGCCAGTACGGGGAACTGCTGGGCAACATCACCCTGTCCTTCGACCCCGCCACCGGTGCCGTGGGCGTGGTGCAGGCCGCCAACATCGACCTGGCCGCCTCGAGCTGCGCCACCGACGCCTATGGCGTCCAGGCCATCGTTGACCAGGCCGCCCGCGAGTCCCGCGCCGCCGGTGCCCGCGTGCTGACCAGCCTGGGCACCGGCTTCTACCGTGGTACCAACACCGGCTCCGACCCCGGTGCCAACCGCTCCACCGAGTCCACCGCAGCCAACCTCATCGCCGACTCCTACCGCGCCTGGCTGACCACCGATATTCGCCCCGAAGGCGACCACTATGTGGGGCTGATGAACCCCGGCGGCGTGCGCGCCGACTACCTGTTAGGCGACCTGACCGAGGGGGAGGCCTACACCGTCCAGCCCTTCGGCAACGAGATGGGGTACGCCGCCTATACCGGCGCCCAACTCAAGGACGTGCTCGCCCAGCAGTGGCAGCCCGACACCTCCCGGCCGGCGCTCATGCTCGGCGTCTCTGCCAACGTGCAGGTCTACATCGACCAGGACGCCGCCGACGAGCTCGAGGAGTACTGGAGCCGAATCTCCAACGGCGCGCAGACCGCCGCCGAACTCGAGTCCGCCATCGACGCCGCTCGCGCCCGCGTCATCCGCTCGGTTTACGTCGACGGTGTCGAGCTCGACGACGACGCCAGCGTGGTGGTGGCCTCCAACTCCTTCATGCTGTCGGGCGGCGACGGCTTCACCGTCCTGCGCGGGGGCGAGGTCTCCAGTACCGGCATTCTGGATCGCGCCGTCACCGCCGAGTACCTCCAGGGAGGCGGT
The DNA here is from genome assembly GCF_900002405.1 of Actinomyces succiniciruminis. Taxonomy (GTDB): domain Bacteria; phylum Actinomycetota; class Actinomycetes; order Actinomycetales; family Actinomycetaceae; genus Actinomyces; species Actinomyces succiniciruminis. The sequence goes on from NZ_LK995540.1 coordinate 121,092, forward strand.
GCCGCCTCCGCGGACCTGGCCAAGCGGCAGATCGGCGTCGACCTGGACGTTGACGCCGCCGGCGGCAGCGCCACGGTCCGTTTCACCGGGCTGAGCTTCACCGCCGCCTCCGAACAGGCCGCGCCCGGCGCCGCCGCGGAGGTCACCGCCACGGTGGCCCTGGCGGACGGCGGCACTCAACATCTGACCAGTGCCGCCATTGATGCGACCATCACCCCCGAACTTCCGGAGACCGGCGCCAGCACGCTGAAGATCACCCTGCCCGCCGACGTCGACACCACTACCTGCCCGGCTGACGCCGGCAGCGGCGCCGGCGTCAGCGCCAACGCAGCCTGCGCCGTCGTCTCCTTCACCCTGGTGGCTCACGACGGTTCCACCCGCAGCGTGGACCTGCAGGCCCTGGTGCCGGTCGCCGCGGCCGCCGCTCAGGCCGATGTCGGCGTCCCGGAGGCGGCCGATCAGGTGATCGTCGCCCCCGCTGACGACCCCCTGGCCGGCTTCGAGGTGCCGGACTTCCTGGGCTCCTTCAGCGTGATGGCGGTGACCGTGGTCGCCGCCTCGGGGCTGGCCTGCTACCGCGTGATCCGCCGGGGCCTGCGCAGGCGGCACTATGCCGTACCGTCGGAGGCGTGAGACGACGTATTGATCCCGCCGCGGGCGCCCACGCCGTGCGCCAATGGGCGGCCGCAACCGATGCCGACGCTCGGCCGCAGCGCGCCGATACGGCTACCGCGGTGCGATACACCCTGGAGGAGCTGGCGACCTGCGCTCCCGGGCATGCCGTGGAGGTGCGGGTGCCGCCCTTCGGCGTCACCCAGGCGGTCTCCGGCACCGTGCACCGCCGGGGGACCCCGCCCAGCGTGGTGGAGACCGACGCCGCCACCTGGCTGGCCCTGGCCACCGGCCGCCTGGGCTGGCGGGAGGCGCTGGACTCCGGGGTGCTGCACGCCTCCGGCGAGCGCTGCGACCTGTCCGCCTACCTGCCGCTGCTGCGCGCCTGAACGCCCGGTCGGACAAGAAACTTCGTTGAAGTTCGCTGGCCTCTTCACAAGAGCGTCCGTTCGGGCATATGCTTATGCCCGAACGGACTTCAGGGTGGAGGTACGCAGTGAACGCCGAGCAGCGCCAGCAGGACATCGTCGATGCCGTGTCCCATGAGGGTCGCGTCGCCGTCGCCGACCTGGCCGCCCGCTACGGCGTCACCGTTGAAACCATCCGCCGCGACTTGACCGCCCTGGACCGCGCCGGCGCCGTGCGCAAGGTCCACGGCGGCGCCGTCCCCGCCACCGTGCTGGCCCTGCCGGAGACCGCCGTCGCCGAACGCGAGCTGCTGGGCGCCACCGCCAAGCAGGCCATCGCCGCAGCCGCCGTCGGCGCCCTGGGCTTGCGCCCCGGGGCCACCATCCTGCTCGACGCCGGCACCACCGTCGGCTGCCTCGCCCGGCTCCTGCCCGAGGGTCTGGGGCTGACGGTGGTAACCGACTCCGTACTCACCGCCGCCCTGCTGGCCGGCCGCAGTGACCTGACCGTGCGCATGCTCGGCGGCCAGGTCCGCGGCATCACCCAGGCCGCCGTCGGCCCCGAGGCCCTGGATGCGCTCGCCACCCTGCGCGTGAGCGTGGCCGTCATGGGCACCAACGGCCTGACCGCCGAGCACGGCCTGTCCACACCCGACCCGGACGAGGCCGCCGTCAAGCGTGCCATGGTCCGCGCCGCCCGCCGCGTCGTCGCCCTGGCCGACGCCACCAAGATCGGCCAGGAGCACCTGGTCTCCTTCGCCGACATCGACGACGTCGACCTGCTGGTCACCGACGCCGCCCTCCCTACGCCACTGGCCGCACAACTCGCCGACACTGGAACCGAGGTCCTCATCGCATGATCATCACACTCACCCCCAACCCCTCACTGGACCGCACGGTCACGCTCGCCGGTCCGCTCGTGCGCGGTGGCGTCAACCGGCTGCAGTCGGTCACCACCGAGCCGGGCGGCAAGGGACTCAATGTCGCCCGCGTGCTGGCCCGCGCCGGCGAGGCCGTAACCGCCGTCCTGCCCGCGCCCGAGCACGACCCGCTGGTGACTGCGGTCAAGGCGCTGGACGCGCCCGGTCTGAGCACAATCCCCGTGGATGTGGCCGGGGCCGTGCGCATCAACACCGCCGTCACCGAGCCCGACGGCACCACCACCAAACTCAACGAGCCCGGCGCCACCCTGACCGACGCCGAGGTCGCCGCCGTGGAGGCGGCCCTGAGTCGAGCCGTGGAGGCGGGTGCGCCCGTCGGCGCTGGGGCCGACACTCACAGCTGGGCCATCCTGTCCGGTTCGCTGCCGCCCGGCGCCCCCACCGACTGGTACGCGCGCCTGGTCGGTCTGCTGCGTCGGGCAGCCCCCGGGCTGCGCATCGCGGTCGACACCTCCGACGCCCCCCTGGCCGCCCTGGCCGCCGCCCTGCCCGAGGCCGCCCCCGACCTGATCAAACCCAACGGGGAGGAACTCGGCCAGCTCGCGGGCCTGCCCCCCGAGCGCGCCACCGCCCTGGAGGAGGGCGCGCTCGCCGGCGACTACGCCCCCGTCGCCCAGGCCGCCCGCGTCCTGGTGGACCGCGGCGTGGGCGCGGTGTTGGCCACCCTCGGCGGCGCCGGTGCCGTCCTGGCCACCGCCTCCGGTGCCTGGCGGGCCACCGCCCCCGCCGTCCCCGTCATCTCCACCGTCGGCGCCGGGGACTCCTCCGTCGCCGGCTACATCCTGGCGGACGTGCACGGCGCCGCCGCCCCCGAGTGTCTGGCCACCGCCATGGCCTACGGCTCCGCCGCCGCCGGCCTGCCCGGTACCACCCTGCCCGGCCCCGCCGACCTGTCCACGCAGGCCGCCGAAATCACCGAGCTCTGACCAGCCCGCAACCACACCACCACTAACCAGGAGACCACAAGGAAGACAACATGTCCCAACCCACCAACGCAGCGAACACGCCGCTGATCGTGCCCGAACTCGTCCGCCTGGACGCGTCCGCCGGCACCGACAAGCAGGCGGTCATCAACTACCTGGCAGACGTCGTCGCCGCCGCCGGCCGCGCCGACACCACCGAGGGGCTCGCCGCCGACGCCCTGGCCCGCGAGGCCACCGCGCCCACCGGCATCCCCGGCGGCATCGCCATCCCACACTGCCGCAGCCCGCACGTGCTCGCCCCCTCGCTCGGCTTCGCCCGCCTGAACCAGCCGGTCGACTTCGGTGCCGCCGACGGGCAGGGCGCCGACCTCGTGTTCATGATCGCCGCCCCCGCCGGCGCGGACGACTTCCACCTGCAGCTGCTGGCCAAGCTTGCCCGCGGGCTGATGAAGTCGGAGTTCACCGGCGCCCTGCGCGCCGCGGCCACCCCCGAGGACGTCGCCCGACTGGTCACCGAGCAGGTCCAGCCCGAGCTGCTCGACGACGGCGCCGCCCCCGCTCAGGAGGATGCCGCTGCGCCCGCCGCGGCTCCCGCCGACACCGGCCGCGTCATCGTCGGCGTCTCCTCCTGCCCCACCGGTATCGCCCACACCTTCATGGCTGCCGAGGCGCTCGAGCAGGCCGGCAAGGAGCGCGGCGTGACCGTGCGCATCGAGGGGCAGGGCTCGGGCAAGATCGACTGGCTCGACGCCGACCTGGTGGAGGCGGCCGACGCCGTCATCTTCGCCCACGACCTGCCGGTCAAGGGCCTGGAGCGCTTCGCCGGAAAGCCCGTGATCGACGTCGGCGTCAAGGCCGCCGTCAACGACGCCGGGTCCCTGGTGGATCAAGCTCTGGCCGCCATTGATGATCCCGGCGCCAAGCGGGTGGCGGCGGGCGCCGGTGGCGGCGAGGCCGAGGGCGAGGAGGAGCACGTCCACTGGGCGCGGCGCCTGCAGCGCTCGGTGATGACCGGCGTGTCCTACATGATCCCCTTCGTGGCCGCGGGTGGTCTGCTCACCGCCCTGGGCTTCCTGTTCGGCGGCTACGACATCACGAACAACGCCTCCAACATCGTCACCGACTCCAGCCTGTGGAACCTGCCCGACCTGGCGAACCCGGACATGGCCGCCCCCAACGCCCTGGGCGGGTCGCCGCTGATGGCATACATCGGCGCGGTCTTCTTCATGCTCGGCTCCACCGCCATGAACTTCCTGGTGCCGGCACTGGCCGGGTACACCGCCTTCGGCCTGGCCGGACGCCCCGGCATCGCCCCCGGCTTCGCCATGGGTGCGCTGTCGGTGGCCATCGGCGCCGGCTTCATCGGCGGTCTGATCGGCGGCCTGCTCGCCGGCTACATGGCCTCCTGGCTGGCGGGGCTGGACGTGCCCCGGTGGCTGCGCAGTCTCATGCCGGTGGTGATCATCCCGCTGTGCACCACGCTGGTGGTCGGCTCCCTGATGTACATGGTCCTCGGTAACCCGCTGGCCTCCTTCATGACCTGGATGAGCGACTCGCTGACCTCCATGGCGGAATCCGGCTCCGGGGTCGTCCTGGGAATCATCGTCGGACTCATGATGTGCTTCGACCTGGGCGGGCCGGTCAACAAGGCCGCCTACCTGTTCGCCACCGCCGGCCTGTCGGCGGCCACCACCGCCTCCTACGAGATCATGGCCGCGGTTATGGCGGCCGGCATGGTGCCGCCCCTGGCCCTCGCGCTGGCCACCACGGTGCGCCCGGGCCTGTTCACCGACGTCGAGCGGGACAACGGGCGGGCCGCCTGGCTGCTGGGCGCCTCCTTCATCTCCGAGGGCGCCATCCCCTTCGCCGCCGCCGACCCGCTGCGCATCATCCCGCCGTCCATGGTGGGCGGTGCCGTGACCGGCGCCCTGTCCATGGCGCTGCACGTGGGCTCGCGCGCCCCGCACGGCGGCATCTTCGTGTTCTTCGCGATCGACAATCTGCTCGGGTTCTTCATCTCGATCATCGCGGGCATGGTGGTCACCGCCACCGGCGTGCTCATCCTCAAGCAGGCCCGGGCTCGCAAGCTCGTCGCCGAGGCCGCCGCCGAAGCGGCTGCCGCCTGACCCGGAGCGGCGCCTCCGAACACGGGCGCCCCTCCCCACCGAGATCGGTAGAAGTTACGTACCGAGATCGGTAGCAGTTACGTGCCGAGGTCGGTCGATATGACCGGCCTCGGCACGTTGCTCGTGGCGCCCCGCCAGATCGGGGCCGGGCAAGCCCTTTCTCCCCGGGCTTCTCTGTGTTACCGGCGGCGGCTGCGGAGCCAGTTCGGTAGGTGTCAAGCCCCGGGTTTCGTAGAGGCTGTTTTATCTGGCGCCGGTGGTTGCCGGCTGGGGTTGGTTGATGGTGGTCTGCTCGCCGACGTCCTGGGCGTCGGCGGTGTCGGTGTCGTCTGGTGGGGTGTATGCCTGCTCGTGCTCGATCGGGGCGTGCATGCCTATGGCGGAGTGAGGCCGGACGGTGCCCGACCAGTTGCACCCACTCGACGTTGGCGAGCTCGACATCGTCGATGCCCTCCCAGGGCCCGTGGGAATCGAGGTACTTGTGGTTGCGGATGAGCTGCCTTGTAGAGCGAGTTGAGGGCCTCGGCCAGCGCGTTGTCATAGGAGTCGCCCTTCGACCCCACCGAGGCCACCGCATCACAGTCGGACAGGGCCTGCCCGCATTCGGATGGCCCGGTACAGCCGCACCCCGGTCGGAGTGGTGAATCAGGCCGGTAAGGTCGGTCCCTTCTCGCTGGCGCTGCCAGATGGCCATTTTCAGGGTGCCCCTGGGCCAGGTCGGTGTACAGGTTGGTGGAGGTCTGCCACCCGATGATCCGGCGGGAGTAGACGTCGGCGGGCGAAGGCGACGTACACCCAGCCGGACAGGGTGCGTACGTAGGTGGGGGTACCTCCCACGTAGTGGGGGAATGTCCGCCACCCACAGCTCGTTGGGCATGAAAGCCGAGAAGTGCCTCCTGACCAGGTCCGCGGGGCACTGCTCCTTAGGAGCCGACCGGGTCGTCCTGGGCGATTTGGCGCGGCGGATGCCGTGCAACCCCATGTCCCGCATCAGGCGCACGGGCGGTGCAGCAGGCATCGCATGCCCCAGACCATGCCGGGCGGAGGCCTCAGGCCGGCCCCGCATGGCATGCATCTTGCGGGCGCCCAGTACGCAGTAGTTGTCGGCGTGGACCCGCCTGATCTCGGTCTTCAGGGCCTGGTCGCGCACAGCCTTGGCGCTGGGGGGACGGGACTTGGCTGCGTAGTAGGTGCTCGGGGCGAGCTTGACATCGGCGCTGGTCAGCGCCTGGCAGAACCGGCACAGGCCCCGCAGCTCCTCCTTGCGGGAGTCGATGTACTCACAGATCAGCGGGACGGGCGGCCTGGCTCCGCCGCGAAATAAGCTGACGCGCTCCTCAAGATCGCATTCGCCCGCCGCAGCTCGCGTACTTCCTTCTCCAGCTGCCTGATCCGTTCAGCATCCTGACTGGTGGTTCCCGGCCGGGCGCCCGCGTCAATCTCGGCCTTCTTGACCCAGGTACGCAGCGCCTCGGGGTGGACACCCAGCTCCTCGGCGATCCTCCAGGTTCGCGCCCCTGGACCTCTCGGGGTCCCGGCGGGCCTCTGCACAGCCAACCTGGTGGCCCGCTCCCGCAACTCCTCGGGATACTTCCTCTGCGCACTCCCGGCAGTGATCCTTCCGTGTATTCACTGCCTCCATCAAACCCGGTGCAGTTCACGAGGTAGGTCCGTGCGCGGATCTACTCGCTAGCACGATTAACCGGAAGAATACGCATGCTGCGCGAGTGTGTGTTGGTGCTGCTCGGGGAATCGACCGCGGCGGTGCCCGCGTGCGTGGTGTTGGGGTTAGTCGTCGACGTAGTTCTCCCCGTATTTTTCAATATAGTACCGCTCGCGCTCGTTGATTGCGGTTACAGCTGGAGACTTGATCGTGACATTGATGGATTTGTCTGACACTGACATGCTCAGTGTGACCTGATTTGCGAGTATCCACTTGGTTCTCTGTCTTCCGCCACGCCCGCTCGAAGCCTCGCCAACGCCGTACAGGTACGTAAGCTCCTTGATGTAGCTGTCGTAGGCCGAGCGTAAGGACGTCGCCCACCTTTCGTCCGCCGCCGCGGATAGGGCGAGTGAGCTGAGCTGGAACGACGCGCCGCTGCATTGGCCTTCAAAACGCGTAAGGTTTCCGTCTTCTTGGCTGTCGGTGGACAGTTCGGTGGTGAAGAAGCGTCCGTCGTCGGGGGCGGGTGTCCAGCCGAGTTTGTCGCGGGTGGCGAAGGCGGTTTCCCAGGTGATGGGCCAGTCGAGTTCGGTCCAGGCGCGAATCCACTCGATAGCGCGCTCGACGGGTAGGATTTTCATTTCGGTCATTGGTGGTTTCCTATGTCGCTGGCGTGGGTCGGCGTGTGCCCGGGGTGCTGGTATTGATTCTACAGGGCGGCCATGGCCTCCTCCATGGCCTGGATTATCTGGGGCGTCAAAGAAAAGTACGTCCTACCGCTGGCCTGGGCGGGTCCTGCCTCGGGGGTTGAGTACACCTCGACAAGCAGCTTGGTGCGCCCGTCTTTCACGTACTGCCATATCTGGGGATTGTCATGGAAGTACTGGACCACTCGGGGATCGGTGACCATACGGTCACGCACGTAGGCCGGCGTGGCCTGGGTCGCGGGACCCTCAAACCTCGTGGAAACCTTCTTGGTGGGCACCTTCGCAGTGCCTCCCTTGAACTCGGGAAACACGATCTCACTACCATCGGACTTGATCCCCATGCTATCAAGATGGTTCCTGCCCGGACCGGAAGCACCGAGACCCTTGGACCGGAACGGATCCGGAATCTCATACCCCTCGCGCGCCAGAGCCTGCTCCCCGCCCCGCTCACCAATGTACTCAGCAACACGCCGCTCCACAGGCCGTGCCTTCGTGGCCTGCTCCGCGGCATCACGGAGCGTGTCTCTCTGTCGACGGCTGTAGCCGGCGTCGGTTAGTTCATCGAGCGTGTTGTCGAGGTTTTTTTCGTTGAAGGCGCTCATGTCGTAGCCGGGCGGCATGGCGTCCTTGAGACGCTGCTCGGCCGCCTGGCGGCTGGTCCTGGCTGCGTCACGCTGAGCAAATAGACTGTTGAGCTCCGCCAGATCAGCGGCCTCACGACGCGCGGCTTGTTCGGCTGCGGTTTCGGTGGCTTGGCGGGTGGCTTGTCTGGTGGCGGCGGTGGTGACCGTTCGGCGGGCGCCCAGTGCGATGGTGGAACCGGGGATGAAGGTGAGGGCGAAGTCGAGGGCGTCGAGTAGTAGTTGGCCGGGGGTGGCGTTCTTGAGGTACTCGGCGATGGCGGTGTTGGGGTCGCGTAGGTAGGAGGCTAGACCGTGGCCGTGGGCGAAGGCCCAGGTGACTGCTCCGGCGACCCCCAGGGCCAGTCCCACTGAGGCGCAGGCGGCCAGGGCGAGCATGGCGATGTAAGCGGTAACCGCGATCTGCTGGCCAAAGGAGAGCTGGTCCCACCAGTAGGCCAGGGCGTCCAGTAGGCCAGCGAAGAAGACCTGGTCTCCGTCCACGGTTACCGACGGGCCGATGGTGCGGGCCATGCTCAGCCCGTAGGCCAGGCAGGCCGCGGAGGCGGCGATGCCGATCGTGAGGGCGATGAGCCGGAACCGGCTCCGGGAGGCGGGCTCGGAGCCTGCGACCACCCGGGCTTGAGCCTGGGCGCGGGCCTGGATGACCGCCGCTTGTGCCTGGCGGCCGGCGACCATGCGGGCCGCCCGGTCCAGACCCGGCCGGGCGTAGGCGGCCAGAATGGTGGTGAGATCAGCCCGTGTGGAGGCCGCCAGCGCCCGCACCAGTCCGGCCAGGCCGCGCAACCACCCCGACAGGGCAGAACCGACGCTTGGAGCCGGAGCCGGCATCCCGGAACCAGGCGCCGGCGAGGGGCCTCCCACTGGTGGCGGAGAGCCTTCGGCCGACAGCACGCCGCCGGAACCGGTGCCGATACCCGGGACCGGGTGTGTTGGTGGTGCTGCGGTTTGTGCCGCTGGCGGTGGGGTCGTGGTGTCTGTGGTGGGTGTTACGGCGTGCTGCTGGTGATAAATGTCGATGAGTAGGCACGCTAAGAAGGCGATAGCTGCGAGCCAGGGCTGGGCGTGCCCGCGGCCGCCTGCGGCCCACGCCAAGATCATCCAGTCGGGTATGCCCTGCCCGGATTCCAGCCAGGAGAAGAATGCGGCGGTGGCGTTGTAGGCGGCGTGGTCGGTGACCACCACCAACCCGGTCACCAGCCCGGGAACCCATGCCAGAATCCGGCGCGCCACCATCCGCCCCGCGCCCGGCCGCGCGGCGGCCACGTGTCCGGCTGGTGTGACGGGGTTGCGCCACAGGGCGATGCCGATCGCGATCGCACTGGCTACGAGCATGGTGGAGACCTGGTGGCCGACCACCATGGTCGACCCGCCGCGATCATCCCCGACCAGCACGCCGATCAGGCCGGAGTCGGGGATACTCAAGGCCCCGGAGGTGAAGGGGTTCAGGCCGTAGGACACGCGCCGCTCACCGATCAGTGAGACCAGTAGTCCAGGGGAGGGCAGGCGTCGGGCCCCGTCTTCGGCGATCGTGAAACCCGCGCCGGCGGCCATGCCCAATAGTGCCCAGTCCACCGTGGACATGTGCCGAACCCGCCCCGGCGCCACCACCGCCACGACCAGCAGGGGCAGTAGTTTGCCGGGCTCTTCAATGAATGCGGCCAGGGCGATGCTCATCCCGTCATCGACGTCGCTCATACCCGCGGATGCGCCTAGGGCCCGGGTGAACAGGGCTACCAGGCCCGCCCACGGCACCGCCAACGACAGCATCAGGGCGATAGAGCGCCACTTGATGGTGCGGGTACGCGCGGCCAGGGCCAGCAGCCCGGTGCAGGCGGTCATGAACACCGCCGGCACCATCGCCACCCCGACCCGCGGTACCACCGCCAGCACCACCAGCAGCAACACCGCGGCGGCCCACTGGCTGAACCTCGAGACCCGAAACAACTTCCGTGCAAACCGCTCGTGCCGCCCCAGCCAGCCGCACCATCCCGCCAACGCCCGCTCCCACAGCTCCGGCGGCACCGGAGGGGACGGGGCAACCGGGGCGGGCACCTGCGCAGCCGCGGACAGCGGACTCATAACAGGTACCACGCCAGAAACCGGCACCGGCATGTCAGGAGGCGGTGATGTCGGCTCGCCGTAGGGCCGCGACGTCGGCGGTTGGTCTGGCATTACCCCATAGGTGTACTGCCTCGGTGCCTGTGCGCCCGGACCCGCCGGGCCGGGGCTCACCCACTCCCCGGAACCCGGCACGAACGACGGCGGTGGTGCGTCAGCGTCACCGGGAACCAGACGCCCTGAGCCTGTAGGCGGTTGCCCAGGAGGAGGCGACGCAGGCGATGGCGAACAAGACGACGAGGGCGACGGCGCAGGTGCGGCAGGTGGCGGAGGAGGCGGAGGTGGAGCGGGCGCACCCCCAGCAGCCGCCGATGCCAACCGGCCCCGCCAGGCGTCGTCGTCGCCTGCCGCCTCGCGCACAGCGCCCTCGCCGTCGGCCATCAACCAGCCCTCTCAGGAACCACCAGGAATAAGTAACGAAACTGTAACTCCTGGTACGTTGCGATGTCAAAACACGCGCTGGCAGCCGACTCCCGGAGACGCGGCTCCATTGGGTCCGCGGCGGTGTGAAGTGACCTACACTGGGCTGGTCTTCCACCCCACCAACCTCCCGAGATTGCTCATGCCACACCTATATCGCCGCCTCGTCGCCTTCACGGCGGCCCTGGCCCTCGGCGCCTTCGCCCCGGCAACCACCGCCCCGGCCACGGCCGCGGAGGCCGCCGAGGTCACCACGCTTTCCATTCTCGGCATCACCGACCTACACGGCCACATCGAAACCACCGGCGACGAGCCCGGCGCCGTCACCCTGGCCTGCGAGGTCGCCGCCGCCCGCGCGCGCATCCCCAGCACGCTCTTCGTCTCCAATGGTGACAACGTCGGCGGCAGCGCCTACATCTCCTCGATCCTCGACGACCAGCCCACCATCGACGTCCTGAACGCCATCGGCCTGGACGTCACCAGCGCCGGCAACCACGAGTTCGACAAGGGCATCACCGACCTCGCCGACCGCCTCCTGCCCGCCTTCAACGCCCCGATCCTGTCCGCGAACGTCACCGGCAACGCCGCCCTGGGCGCCGAGGGCTCCGGCAACGGCACCTGGATCACCGAGGTCGACGGCGTCACGGTCGGCTTCATCGGCGTCGTCACCGAAGAGCTGCCCAGCCTGGTGTCCAAGTCCGCGCTCGAAGGCCTCACGGTCTCCGACGCGACCGCCACCGCCAACGCGCGCGCCACCGCGCTGAAGGACGGCGACGCCGCCAACGGAGAGGCCGACGTCGTCGTCGTCCTGGCCCACGAGGACGCCGCCATCTATGGCAACCAGTTCAACGGCGCCGTCGACGCCGTGGTCGCCGGCCACACCCACGTGCCCTTCGCCGACGTCGTCAAGTCGACCGACGGCACGGACATCGCCGTCGTCCAGCCCGACCACTACGGCCTCAAACTCGGCGAGATCTCCCTGACGGTGACCACCGCCGCGGACGGCACCAAGGACGTCACCGCCGCCACCGCCCGCAACCTCGACCTGGCGGAGTCCGACTGCACCACCGACGCCTACGGCGTGGCCGACATCGTCGCGAAGGCGAAGACGGACTCCGAGGCCGCCGGCAACGAGGTCCTCACCACCCTCGGCTCGAACTTCTACCGCGGCACCGACACGGGCACGGACTACGGGGCCAACCGCTCCACCGAGTCCACCGCCTCCAACCTCATCGCCACCTCCTTCGCCTCCTGGATGGCCGAGGACATTCAGCCGTCCAGCGACTACGCGATCGGATTGATGAACCCCGGTGGCGTGCGCGCCGACTACCTGGCCGGCGACCTAACCGCGGGGGAGGCCTACACGGTGCAGCCCTTCGGCAACGAGATGGCCTACGCCACCTACACGGGCGCCCAGGTAAAGCAGGTGCTCGCCGAGCAGTTCCAGCCGACGACGACGCGCGCCGCGCTCATGCTCGGAACCTCGGACAACGTCGAGGTCTACCTCGACCAGGACGCCGCCGACCAGCTCGAGGACTACTTCACGCAGATCTCCACCGCCGCCTCCGAGGCGGATCGGGCCGCACTGGTTGAGAGCCTTGCCGACGACATCGCCGACGCACGCTCGCGGGTCATCGACGCCGTCTACATCGACGGCGAGCTGCTCGACGACGCGGCGACCGTCACCGTTGCCTCCAACACCTTCCTCCTCGCGGGCGGCGACAACTTCGACACCCTGGGCGAGAAGACGATGATCAACACCGGCATCCTCGACCGCACGGTCACCTCCGAGTACCTGGTGCGCATCTCCCCGGCCACCGCCTCCTACGACAAGCACCAGGTCGGCACCTCGCTCGCCATTGACGGCGACACCGTGACCGCCCGCTTCACTGGACTCAGTTACTCGGCCACTGCCGAGCAGGGCGTGCGCGACGCGGCCACCTCGATCGCCGCCACCGTCGCCATGGCCGACGGCACCACCCGCACCCTGGCGACGAGCGACATCGACCAGTCGGTCACCCCGGGCCTGCCCGAGACCGGCCAGGCGACGCTCACCTTCACGCTTCCCGACGGCGTCGCCACCCAGGACTGCACGGTCGACGGCGTGAGCACGACGTGCGCGACCGTCTCCTTCACCATCACCAGGGCCGACGAGTCCACCGAGACGCTCGCCGTCACCGCCCAGGTCGTGCACGCGGTCTCGCCGGAGACACTGGCACCGCCGACGCCCAGCGCGGCGGTGGGACCGGCCACCGGGGCTCCGATGACGGCCGGCGTGGTCCCGGTAGTCGCCGGTACGCCCGCCACCGGGAACGGCTCGCGTGGCGCCCTGGCCCGCACCGGCGCGCCGATCGCCCTCGGCATGCTCGCCCTCGGCCTCATGGGCGGTGGCACCCTGCTGACCGCCCGCCGACGCGACTAGGGCCCGCCGGATCGGCTTGTGGGATGATGCTCCGGTGAGCTTTGGTGACCCCGACCGGACCACCCCGCCCTCCGGCGGCACACTCGCCCCTGCCCGCCCCGCTCCGCCGCTCGCCCTCGGCGAGGAGGTGAACGAGGAGTGCGGCGTCTTCGGCGTCTGGGCGCCGGGGGAGGAGGCCGCGCGGCTTACCTACTTCGGCCTGTACGCCCTCCAGCACCGCGGCCAGGAGGCCGCCGGCATCGCCTCCACCGACGGCAGCAAGATCCTGGTCTACAAGGACCTCGGCCTGGTCTCCCAGATCTTCGACGACGGCACTCTGTCCAGCCTCACCGGCCACCTCGCCGTCGGACACGTCCGCTACGCGACCCAGGGCGCCGGCACCTGGGAGAACGCGCAGCCGATGCTCGGGCCCGCCGCCGGCTCCACCCTGGCGCTGACCCACAACGGCAACCTCACCAACACCCGGGAACTCATGGAGGCGGTCCACCGCACCAGCGGGGAGGACCTCACCGGCGAACTCGGCCGCGGCTCCTCCACCGACACCGCCGTCATCGCCGCCCTCATGGAGCTGGTCTCCCAGCGTGGCCGCCTGGACGCCTGGGACTATGACGCCGTCGACGCCGACACCCCCCTGTACCTCCCGGTGACCGATGCCGACGCCGCTCCGCCCTTGAGCATCTCCGCCACCGCCCGGCGGGTGCTGCCCCTGCTGCGCGGCGCCTTCTCCCTGGTGTTCATGGACGAGCACACGCTGTACGCCGCCCGCGACCCGCACGGCGTGCGTCCCCTCGTCCTCGGCCGCCTGCAGCGCGGCTGGGTGGTCGCCTCCGAGAGCGCCGCCCTGGACATCCTCGGGGCCGCCTTCGTCCGCGAGATCGAGCCCGGCGAGCTGATCGAGATCGATGCCGACGGCGTGCGCTCGACCCGCTTCGCCACGCCCCGCCGAGCCGGCTGCGTATTCGAGTACGTCTACCTCGCCCGCCCGGACACGCGCATCGCCGGCACCTCGGTGATCGCCGCCCGCAACGCCATGGGGGCGGCCCTGGCCCGCGAGCACCCGGTCGACGCCGACCTGGTCATCGCCACCCCCGAATCCGGCACTCCTGCCGCCATCGGTTACGCCCAGGCCTCCGGCATCCCCTACGGGCAGGGACTGGTGAAGAACACCTACGTCGGCCGTACCTTCATCCAGCCCACCCAGACCCTGCGTCAGCTCGGCATCCGGCTCAAGCTCAACCCGGTGCGGGAGGTCATCGCCGGCAAGCGCCTCATCGTCGTCGACGACTCGATTGTGCGCGGCAATACCCAGCGCGCCCTGGTGCGCATGCTGCGGGAGGCCGGCGCCGCGCAGGTGCATGTGCGCATCTCCTCCCCGCCGGTGCTGTGGCCCTGCTACTACGGCATCGACTTCGCCACCCGCGCCGAGTTGATCGCCACCGGCATGAGCGTGGAGGAGATCCGCGACTCCATCGGCGCCGACTCCCTCGGCTACCTGTCGGTGGACGGTATGGTCGCCGCCTCCGGGCAGGACGCCGACGCCCTGTGCACCGCCTGCTTCACCGGCAACTACCCCACCGCCACGCCCACCACGGGCCCGCTACCCGGTGCGCCGGCCGCCCGCGTCCCCGGCGCCTACCGGCGTCGTCGCGCCGACACCGACGCCGCCCCCGTCCCCGCGGCCCCGCGCCGCGTCACCCGCCCGGACCTGAGCGCCGGCAGTCCCCACCGGGCCCCAGCCGACCCCGACGCCGCCATGTCTTCGGGTGCCGACGCCGCATCCGCCCGGCACGCCGTCACCCCCGCCGACCCCGCACCGGAAGGAACCGTCCGATGAGCCAGAGCGACGCCCCCAACGCCCCCATCACCTACGCCGCCGCCGGCGTCGACACGGCCGCGGGCGACCGGGCGGTCGAACTTATGAAGGCGTCGGTTGCCGCCACCATGACCCCCGCCGTCGTCGGGGAGGTGGGCGGTTTCGCCGGAATGGTCGACGTCTCCGAGCTGCGCAACTACCGCCGCCCCCTGCTGGCCACCTCCACCGACGGGGTCGGCACCAAGGTCGCCATTGCCCAGGCCCTCGACATCCACGACACCATCGGTCAGGACCTGGTGGGCATGGTCATCGACGACATCGTGGTGGTCGGCGCCCGCCCCCTGCTGATGACCGACTACATCGCCTGCGGCAAGGTGATCCCGCAGCGCATCGCCGACATCGTGCGCGGCGTGGCCCAGGCCTGCGCCGCCGTCGGCACCCCCCTGCTGGGTGGGGAAACCGCCGAGCATCCCGGGCTGATGGGCCCGGACGACTACGACGTCGCCGGTGCCGCCACCGGCGTGGTGGAGGCCGACCGGGCGCTCGGTGCGCAGCGGGTGCGTCCCGGCGACGTGCTCGTGGCCCTGGCGTCCTCCGGCCTGCACTCGAACGGCTACTCACTGGTGCGCCGCGTGGTGGATCAGGCCGGCTGGTCCCTGGACCGTGAGGTGCCCGAGTTCGGCCGCACCGTCGGGCAGGAGCTGCTTGAGCCCACGCGTCTGTACACGCGGGTGCTGCTTGACCTCATCGCCCAGATCGACCCCGCCGACGTCGACCCCGCCGAGTTGCGCATCCGCGCCCTGGCGCACGTCACCGGCGGCGGCCTGGGGGCGAACCTGGCCCGCGTCCTGCCCGCCGGGACCATCGCCGTCGTCGACCGGGGTACCTGGGTGGTGCCCGCGGTATTCGACGTCGTGCGCCGCCTGGGCGCAGTCCCGTGGGACGACCTGGAGTCCACCCTCAACCTGGGGGTGGGAATGGTCGCGGTGGTATCCCCGGACGCTGCCGATGCGGTGCTGAGCGGAGCCGCGGCCGCGGGCGTGCCCGCCTGGGTACTGGGCGGCGTCGAGGACGCCGCCGACTACACGCCCCGGGGCCGGCTGATTGCCGGCACCAAGGGCGTGGACGGCGGTGGCGTGGACCTGCTGGGGACCTACCGGATCGCTTGAGCCGGCACCTGGGCGGGACCGCCAGAGGCCGTTGCGGGCCCGGCGGTGCGTCGCGGCGTCATGCGGAGACGCTCAGGCGCCGCACTCGCGCATGGCGGCGTGCGGCGAAGCGCCGGGGCAGGCGTCAGGCGTCCTCGTCGTCCCAGTCGTCGTCGACCGCGTACTTTGCGGCCAACTCCTCATACATGTCGTCGTCGGACTCGGCGTCGGGGGACGCTGCGGAGGACGCTGTGGCGAGCTCGCGTTCGAGCGCCGCATAGTCGGTCTCCGGGCTGAAGTACTTGAGCTTGCGGGCGACCTTGGTCGCCTTGGCCTTCTGACGGCCGCGCCCCATAGGCTCGACCCCCTCCAACATATCTCTGGGCGCGCACGTGGGCGCGCAGCAACTGGGCAAATGTGTCGTGGGGCAACCGTACAACGTCGCCGCGCCGAAACACCATTCCACAGGCGGCGCTTCGGCCGTGGTAAGGCCCACGGATGGGGCGCCGCACCGCTGGGAATACGTGTATGTGGGCGGGGTCGGGCGGCGCGCGGGATGGCGGCGGCGTGCGCCTAGCGGCGCAGGGCCTTGATCAGGGCGAATACGCTCAACCCGGCCAGTCCCGCCACGGCTCCGGTGACCAGTGCGAGTGCCTGCGGATCTCCGTCCTGGGCGTCGTCGAGCAGACGCCGGGCCCGCTCAATGAGTGACAGGCTGTCGGCTCTCGGCGCGTCGGCGGACACCAGTGGAGCGCCGGCGTCGCCCTGCAGGCGGGCCTTCAGGCCGGTGGCCGCCGATTGGGCGCGCTCGCGCAGGTCGGCCACGGTTGCCTCGGTGGTGGAGCGGGCCACCGCCTTGAGGGCGTTGGGGGCCAGGCGTTGAGTCAGCTCCTCAACATCGTTCACAACCGATGCGCGCAGGTCGGCCAGCCGGGCCTCGATCTCCTCCGGGGTAGCCGCTGCGGCCGAATTGTTCTCACTCACTGCTGGCTGCCCTTCTCGAAGCCGGTGGCGGCGGCGGACTTGACGGTGTTCAGATCATGCTGGAGGGCGCCCTTCGGGTCGGGCATGTCGGCCTTGGCGGCCTGGAGGCGCTTGGCCCCCAGCAGTGCGGCGATGGCGGCGACGATCAGCAGCACCACGGCGACGATGAGCTTGGCTGCCCAAAGGGGCAGCGCGAGTGCAATCAACTCCACGATGGTTCCCAGCAGGAAGCCCACGCCGTACAGGGCGACGACTCCAGCCACGGCAAGCAGGGCACCGCCCACGCCCATGGTGGTGGCCATGCGCTTGCCCTTGGCCTTGGCCAGATCGATCTCACCATGCACCAGTGCGGAGACGTTGTCCGAGATCCGGGTCACGAGCTCACTGAGCGTCGGCTGCGCCGCCGAGGCGGATGACGAGGACGCCGTTGGGGGCTGTTTGGGTTGTTGGGCCTGCTGGCTCATGGAACCGACCTTCTCATGCCTGCTGATGAACAATCCCGGGGCGGCGGACGGCCGCTCCTACTGCTTGCACCAGAATCTCACATGCCGGGCCCTGATCGCAGCCCTCCGGCCGGGTGCGCGCGTCTGGTTCGCCCAAAGCGGTGCCAGCGCAACCGCGCGGTGATGTTTGGGCGGCGCGGTGGTGTTCAGGTCGGCAATACTGCCGGGCGCGGCGTGCCTGTTTGGACCGCTCACGCGCGGTTGGACCGCCGTAACCGGCGGCTACGGCGGTCCAACGGGGGCACAGCGGTCCAATGGGGGCGCGGCGGTCCAAGTGCGCTGGAGGGAGGGCGGCCCTACTCCTGAGACCAGGCCTCCCACAGGCTCGCGTATTCCCCGCCGCGGGCGACCAGCTCGTCATGCGTGCCCAGCTCCACGATCCGCCCATCCAGCATGACGGCCACGCGGTCCGCGTCCTGCGCGGTGTACAGCCGGTGCGCCACCTCGATCACCGTGCGCCCGGCCAGCGCCGTGGACAGCGTCCGCTCCAGGGTGCGCGCGGCGTGCGGGTCCAGCAGGGAGGTCGCCTCGTCCAGGATCAGCGTGTGCGGGTCGAGCAGCACCAATCGCGCCAGCGCCACCTCCTGCGCCTGCGCGGGCGTGAGCGTTAGGTTTCCCGAGCCAACCCGCGTGTGCATGCCCTCGGGCAGCGCCTCCACCCATGCCTGCGCGCCGATGGCCGTGATCGCGCGGGCAATGGTGGCGTCGTCCGCGTCCGGGCGGCCCAGGCGCACGTTGTCGGCGATCGTGCCGGAGAACACGTGCTGCTCCTGCGTCACCAGAGCCACATGCCGGCGCAGCTCCGTCTCCGTCAGATCGGTCAACGGCACGCCGCCCACCGTCACCGACCCGGAGGTGGGCGGGTTGATGCCCGCCAGCATTCGCCCCAGCGTCGACTTGCCTGAGCCCGACGGGCCGACGACGGCGAGCCGCTCCCCGGGCACCAGGTCCAGGTCGATGCCGTGCAGCACCTCCACGCCCCGGCGGTAGGAGAAGCGGACATCGCGCAGACGCATACGCGTGTCCTCGGGCACGGCCCCGGTGGGGGTGCGGTCCTCGGGCACCTCCTCCACCCCCAGGATGCGCGTGAGCGACGCCTGGGACACCTGCACCTGGTCGATCCAGTACATCAGCTGGCCGATCGGCTTGCGCAGCTCCATGGCGTACAGGGTCACGGTGGTGATCGCCCCGAGGCTCGCCCAGCCGCGGGAGGCCAGGAACCCGCCCCACAGCAGGATCACCACCACCGGCGCGCGCCAGGCCACGTCCAGCACCAGGTACAGGCGCAGTCGCAGCCAGGCGGTGAACTTCTCCAGGCTCCAGGCCTCCGCGATCGATGCGGCGATGACCTCCTCCCGGCGGCGGCCGATTCCGAGGGCGTCAACCGTAAAGGCGTGGTCGACAGTCTCCGAGACGACGCCGTTGACCCGCGCATCGGCGGCAGAGCCGGCACGGTAGGCGGGCACCGAGATCGGCAAGTACCAGCTCATCATCGCCCAAACCGGAGGGCCCACCAACAGCAGCCCTGCCGCCAGCAGGGGATCCGACACCGCCGCCGCGGCGATCGTGAACACGATCGTCACCGTACACACCATGATCTGGGGCACGCCCACCCGCACCAGGAACTCGATGCGGGACACGTCATTGGTGGTCCTGCCCACCAGATCGCCGGTCCCCGCGGACTCGACCGCGGACAGGGGCAGGTGCACCACGCGGGTCATCATGCGCTCACGCAGGTCAGCGAACACCGACTCCCCGAGCGTGCGTGCACGCAGCTGGGCGAAGCGGTTGATCATTGCCCCGACGAGCGTGACCAACACGATCACCAGGACGATCTTGTCCACATAGTCGACGGTGGCGGTGCCGGCGGAAACGCGAGTCACCAGCCGACCCAGCAGCTGCGGGGCCACCAGGGTGGCCAGCACCGCGGTGATCTGCAGGATCAGCACCCACACGAAGCGCATGCGGTAGGAGGCCATGATGCCGAAGGTCTTGCGCATGGCCACCTTGCCGGGGGCTACGGGCAGCGCCATTAGCGGGCCACCTCCTCGGTGGGGGCGACGGCGTTCGGTCGCGCCGACGGCGGGGTCCGCGGGGTTTGGGCCGCGCCCGCCTGCGGTTGCTCCCCCGTGGCCCGGGCGACGACGGCGCGGTAGGCGACGGCGTCGGGGTCACCGGCCCGGGCGCGGGTCAGCAGCTCCCGGTGCGGGGCGCGCAGGCGCTCGCGGCCGGCGTCGTCGAGGAAGACGACCTCATCGCAGACCTCCAGCACCAGCGGGGAGGCGGTGGTGACGATCGTGGTGCTTCCCGCTCGGGCGGCGCGTACCCGCCGCGCCACCCGGGCCTCCGTATGCGAGTCCAGAGCGCTGGTCGGCTCGATCAGTACCAGCGTCGGCGCCTGCGTGAGCAGCGCCCGGGCCAACGCCACGCGCTGCCGCTGCCCGCCGGACAGTGACCGCCCCCGCTCGGTGATCATGCCCGCCAGCCCCAGGTCCAGGGAGGAGAGAACGTCGTGGGCGTCGGCCACCTCCAGGGCGGCCAGCAGGCGCTCGTCGCCGTCCGCGCGGGTCACCGCCGCGTGCACGTTCTGGTCCACATCGGCGACCCCGGAACGCTCTCGTTCGGCGGCCACCAGAGTGTCAACGTCAACCGGTGCGGGTGCCGCCCCGCCGCGCACGTCCAGCGCCTCGCGCAGGGTGCCGGTGAACAGCTGCGCCGTCGCCCCGGAGACCACGATCGAGGCGCGCACCTGTTCCAACGGCATGTCGGTCAGGGCCCGTCCGGCGAGCGTGACGGTCGGAGCGGCGTCGTCGAAGCGGCCCAGGCGGGTGGCCAGTGCGGCGGAGGCATCCGGATCGGCGGCGACAAGCGCGGTCATGCGCCCGGGTGCCAGCACCACCCCCGAGGCGGAGTCCACCAGCTCGCCTTCCACGGGTGCAGCACGCGTCGGGTCCAGCGCGAGCCGCTCCGAGACGGTGCCGGCCGCGGGTGCCACCGCGAGCAGGCGCGCCAGGCGCCGACTGCCCACCAGCGCCCGCGTGAAGTCCTGCACCGAGTAGGAGAAGACCATCAGTGGCCAGGACAGGTAGGCGGTGTAGCCGTAGAAGGTGACCAGCTCTCCGGCAGTGATCGCCCCGGTGATGGCCATGCGGGCCGCCGCCCACACGACGACGGCGACGAACAGTCCCGGTAGCAGCACCTGCAGGCTCATCAACAGTGACTGGGCCCCGGCGACGTCGACGCCACGGCGCCGCAGCTCCTGGGAGGCCTCCCGGTAGCGGCGGGACCACCGGCTACCTGCCCAACCCATCCATGG
>NZ_LK995540.1:141908-187332 GCF_900002405.1 Actinomyces succiniciruminis
CCCCCGCCGATCCCGCGCAGAATCCGCAGACCCGCCACCGTGTCGGTGGTGATGGTGGTAAGTGCCGACTGTGCCTCCCGCTGCACCGACTGGCGACGTTGCAACGGCCGGATTACCGGCGTGATCGCCCACGCCACCACCGGCATCCCCACCAGCACGATCACGCCCAACCGCACTGACGTGCTCAGCATGACCACCGCCACCACCAGGAAGGCGCAGGCGGACCCGATCAGCTCCGGCAGCCGCTCGGCGAAGTTTCCGATGTACTGGGCGTCCGAGGCGACGATTGAGGCGACCTCCCCGGAGGAGACCTGCCGGGGCAAGTCGGCGCCGGTGGTGGACACCTGCCGCCCCACCAGACGCGTGATGTCGAAGTTGATTCGCATCCACCCGTGCACACGGAAGTAGGACAGCAGGGTGTCACCCACCGCGTAGACCACGAACAGCCCCAGCAGGGTCAGGGCAATCGCCCACACGCGGCCGTTCAGCCCGTGCTCGATGCCCGCGTCCAGGGCGGCGCCGAGGAAGGACGGCACGATCGCCTGGATGATGCTGGAGACGATCGCCGCGGCGGTGGCGACTGCCAGCGGTGGGGCGGCACGGCGCAGCAGCCAGCGCAGCAGTCTCCCCGGTGACGTGCCGGCGGGCGGGTGGGGGAGCGGGGCGTCGGGCTGCGGCAGCAGTCGTCGGACGGCGGCGCGGGGCATTCGGGAGTCGGCCATGGTGCCATGAGGCTAGCCGCCCCCGAGCAAACGGGCGCCGCCCAATCGGTGTGGGAAGGGACGCTTCGAAGGCGGGAATAGGCGTCGGCGCGGGTACCGGTCCATGCCGGGGTGCCCGCGCAGGGAGCCGGCCGGTGTCGGGGCCCCTACACCGGCCGAGCCGGGCGCTACTGGTAGGTGTCGAGCACGCGCAGCTTGCGCGAGGTCACGTACCGGGCGTAGGCCTTGGCCCGCGCCTCCAGGTCGGCTGTGTGCATCGTCGTCGCCCCGGGGGTGACGAAGGGCTCCAGGTAGTCGGTGCCGATGATGACGCTGGTGGCCTGGAAGGGGCGCAGCACGTCGTTCATGGTGTAGCCGGAGGAGGCGGCGTCCCGATCGCGCCGACGCCGTCGGAACAGCACGTCGGTCACCGAGCGGCGGGTGTCGAAGCGCCGGTAGTGTGCGGCCACCGCGCCGGCGGACACGGCCAGCAGCAGCTCCTTGCCCTGCAGGGCGTCCCCGTTGGTGCCGTAGGCCCACCCCCAGGTCAGGACGTCGTCCTCCCACTTCTTCAACAGCGGCGGACTGGAGTACCACTGGATCGGGAACTGAAGCACGATCCGATCGGTGCGTTCCAGCAGGTCCTGCTCAGCCTCGACGTCGAAGTTGAAGTCGGGGTACAGGGCGTACATGTCGCGGATCTCGACTCCCTCCAGTCCCTCCGCCGCCTGCGCCAGGCGCAGGTTGATGGTGGACTGGCTGAGATCGGGATGAAAGATGAAGATGGTGGTTTTCGCCATGGCATTCCTCAACAGGCGCGGGCGGGTCTGGTACCTCCGATGGCCGGGCGCGGCGAGAGTCGACACGAGTCGACCATCTAACCGCAGGCTTACGGGAAGGTAATGGCATGGTAACGGACTGGAGTGGGGTTATGCAGGTGCCCCGTCCGGTTCTGTGGTTGACACGACTCGCGGGGCTGGCTCCAGCACCGGCGCCAGCGCGGATAGCACGCCGACGCCGCAGCCGATCGCCAGCGGTAGCAGCAGTTGCCGCCAGGGGATCGCGAAGCCGCCAATTCCCTGGTCGGCCAGCACGGCTCCTCCCACCCCGGCCAGCAGCAGTCCGGTCGCCGCGCCCAGGACCAGTCCGGCTACGCAGGCAAGGGTGAATTCACACAGGAGCTGCGCGGCCCGCTGGCCTCGGCTCTGCCCCACCGCTCGCATGAGCGCACTCTCACCCGTCCGCTCAGCGGCCGATGCCGCCAGGGCTCCGGCCGCGCACAGACCGGCGAGTGCGCTCACGCAGATCAGCAACGCGGGCAGTGCATCCAGTTGTGCAGCCGCCTGTTCAGGGACGGCCTGATCCGCCACGGTGGCGCGCAGTGAGACGGCGAGCGGCGCGCCCGCGCAGACCGCCGCAGTGGCGAGCAGCGGGGCCACCGCGATGGCGGCCGCACTGCGGGGTGTCGCCGCCACCTGCCGCAGCGCCAGCCGGCCGCTGGAACCCAGCCGCGCCGGCAGCCCCAACACGGCGACCAGCGCGCGCACCGCCTGCGGCAGCGCAATGAGCAGGCCGACGAGCAACACTCCGGCCGCTGCCCACAGCACGCCGACACGGTGAGTCAGGGCATCCGCGCGCCAGACCACGACGCTGCCAAACGCGCCCACAACAAGTAGCACTGCGCCGATGACGCCGCGTGCCGACAGCGGCTGTTGCGGTTTGGAGGGCGCGGCCGGCGTCGTCCCCGGTGGGGCGGTGGCCGCGCGTAAGGCGGGCGGCAGGGTGCCGACGAGCGTGGCCAATAGGGCCGTGCCGGCGGCGAGCTCCCGCGCCATCAGCGCCTCGCCGGAGTCCCAGGTCGGGTTGAGGGCCGAGGCGAGTTCGGCGGTGAGCAGGCGCGGCGCCCCAATGCTGGCGAGCAGGCCGAGCGCGCTGCCCAGCAGGCCGATGACAACCGCCTGGAGGAGCACGGTGTCCACCAGCAGCGACGTGGACGCCCCGGTCGCCCGCAGGAGCGCGAACACCCCAGCGCGCCGACGCAGGCTCGTACTGAACGCCTCGGCGACGATCAGCGCGAGCATGAGTCCCGTCAAGCCGCCGAGGCCCAGCACCAGTGCATGTGTGCCGCCCCGAGCCAGCGGGTCGGCCTGACCGCTTACCACCGATCCGCCGCCCCGGTCGGCGGCGACAAGCGCGAAGGCGCCGACCATGATGACCGTGGCCGCGGCGACGACCACGGCAAGCAGGAGGGCGGGGCCGGGCCGCATGCGCACGCCGCGCCAGGCCGCCCGGATCACTGGTAGCCCCAGGGGTTGTTGCGGTCCGTGCCGTCCGCCCCGGCACCGCCGGAGCCGGCGGCCCGATGCGGCCGTCGCCCGGGTCGGGCCGGACGGTCGCCGGGGTCGTCCCAGTCGTGTGGAGCGGCGTCGTAGTCGCGCGCTGACCTGCCGGGGCGGGAGCGCTCGGCGGGATCGTCCCAGTCGTGGGGACGGTTACCGCGGGTGTGGGAGCGGGCGGATCCCCGGGTGCCGAGCGGTTGCGCCCAGGCCTCCTCCACCTGCGAGACCTCCCGCTCGACGCTGCCGACGCCGATGTTGGCGTTGGCAGCGTCGCCCAGATCGTGTAGAGCATCCAGGAGCCGATCGCGGTCCGGCTGATTCATTTCGGCAACGATATTGCCGTCTTGCAGGAACAGGACGGTGTCCGCGTGGGCGGCCACGTCGGCGTTATGGGTGGCGACGATGACGCTCTGCTCCAGTTCGTCGACCGCGGTGCGCAGGATGCGCAGGATCTGCGCGGCGGCCGGCGAGCCGAGGGAGCCGGTCGGCTCGTCGGCGAGCACCACCGCCGGAGCGCCGAGGAGTGCGCGGGCGCTGGCCACTCGCTGGGCCATCTCCGGACTGAGCTCGTCGGGGCGGTAATCGAGACGGCCCCGCAGGCCGACGACGTCGACGATCCGGTCCAGGCGCGCGGTATCGACGGGCCGCCGGGCCAGCGTCAGCGGCAGGGTGATGTTCTCGACGACGCTCAGGGAGGGGACGAGGTTGTGGGACTGGAAGATCAGGCCGATCCGTTCGCGCCGCAGGCGAGTCAGACGGCGCTGGTTCAGCAGGGAAATCTCTTCGTCGTCGAGGATGATCGTCCCCGAGGTGGGGGTCTCCAGGCCCGCCAGGCAGCGCAGCAGAGTCGTCTTGCCTGCGCCGGAGGGGCCCAGGATGGCGGTGAAGCGGCCGTGAGCGATGTGCGCGTCCACCGACTCCAGGGCGGTGACCGCGCTTTCGCCGCTGCCGAAGAGCTTGGACAGGTTGCGGGCGGTGACGACCGGATCCCCAACCGGCCCGTGGGCCATCAGCCCCTCCGGGTGACGGCGGCTCATACGTGTCTCGCGGCGGGGCGGCGTGGATGAGGTACTCAGGTGACGCGCCTCGGGCGAGGAGGATTCCCCGGGTGCAACTGTGGTCATAACGGTAGTGTCACACGTAATCGCGCCGTGGGTGAAGCGTGCGGCCGCGTGTGAATGTGTACGCCTACTCCCAGCCGAGTTCGTGCAGGCGGGTGTCGGAGATGCCGAAGTGGTGGCCGACCTCGTGGATGACGGTTACCGCCACCTGCTCCACCAGCTCCTCCCGGCTGCGGCACCAGCGCTGCAGCGGGCCCTGGAAGATGAGGATGCGATCGGGCAGCGCCAGGGACCAGCCGGCGTCGCGCTCGGTTAGCGGCACGCCGTCGTACAGGCCCAGCAGGGTGGGGCGGCCGGCGGCGTCGTAGTCGTCGGGGCCGAGCATGTCCGCATCCGGTTCGTCCTGGACCAGCACCACCACGTTGTCCATTTCGGCGGCCAGTTCCTCCGGGATGGCGTCCAGGGCGTCGGCGACGGCGGACTCGAACTCGGCGTCGGACAGGTGGACCGGGGTCATGGGAACAGCCTGCCATGCGTGGGCAAGCGGCCGTTTGGGTGAGGGTGTCTGTGGGATTTCGGCGGGCGGTGAGCAGAGTCACGCCCGTAAGATTTGCGCAGACGGGTCCCGTCCCAATACCGTACATCCCGGTTCAAGGCGCGACGACGCCAAGGGCACCGGGCCCCCATCGTCTAGCGGCCTAGGACCCCGCCCTTTCACGGCGGTAGCACGGGTTCGAATCCCGTTGGGGGTACGATTCACGTAAGTGATGACATATTGGCCTCGTGGCGCAGTTGGTTAGCGCGCCGCCCTGTCACGGCGGAGGTCGCGGGTTCAAGTCCCGTCGAGGTCGCGGATGCGGGTCGCTCAGTCGGAAACGGCTGGGCGATCGCGCACCTAGGCTCTGTAGCTCAGTTGGTAGAGCGTTCGACTGAAAATCGAAAGGTCACCGGATCGACGCCGGTCGGAGCCACGGCGATGGCCCTCGGGACCCACAAGGTCCCGGGGGCTTCGCTCATTTCGCCGGTTCCGTACCGTCGACAGGGGATTGTCGGTGTGAGTGTGTGGGTTATCGGCGCGAACGTGGTGCTTTAGGTCGGCGTGTCGTGGGGAGGCCGGGTCGTCAGCGCGGATGTGTGTGGTTGGGGCGTGTTGTGGTCTGCCTGCTGGTTCGTTCGGCCGGGCTCTTGTGTGGGTGGTGGTGTCCGGCGTCGGGGCTGGGGTGGCTTTGCACGACCCTGGGTGACACTGCACGACCCTGGTGCGCTTTCCACGACCCCGGGGTGGTCGTGCAACAGGCACCAAGGTCGTGGAACGCGGCCCGAGGTCGTGCAAAACACGAGGCGGGTCAGTGGCTCGGACCCCGGATGCGTTTGGCCGCGCTCTGTCCCGGGGCGGGGCTCGTAGCGTGGTGTCAATTCCGCGAATGCCTTTGATCCCCAGCCGGCATGTCAGCAGGATCCCCGCACCACCAGCCGGGCCGGCACCAGCACCGGTTGCCCGTCCCAGGTCTCATCGAGGATCGACCGCAGCATGTCGGTGGCGGTCCGTCCGAGCACATCGGTGGGATTGTCGATCGAGCTCAGCGGCGGGTCCGCAGCCGCCGCCTGGGGTGTGTTGTCGCAGGAGACCAGGGCGACGTCGTCGGGCACCCGCAGTCCCCGCTCGCGCCAGGCCCTGAGCGCCTCCAGCGCCATCAGATCCGAGGATGCGAACACGCCGTCGACCTCACCGGACTCGATCCGTGGCGCCAGCGCCTCGCCGGCTGCGCGCCCGGAGTCGGAGGTAAATGCGCCCTCCAGCAGGAGCGGGTCGATGCCCTCCCCGGCCATTACGTCCCGGAAGCCCCGCAAGCGGTCGTGTGCGGCCACCATGTCCAGCGGGCCGGTGATGATCGCCGGCCGTCGCACCCCCCGGTCGAGCAGGTGCACGGCGGCGAGCCTGCCGGCGGAGACGTTGTCCAAGTCGACCCAACTGTTATGGGTCTGCCGGGACACCGGTCGGCCGATGAACACCACCGGGATGTTGGTGCTCACAATGGCCTCCACCTGCCCGCTGAAGCGGTGATGGGAGATGACGATCGCCCCATCAACCGAGCCGTTGCGCAGGTACTTGGCGGCGCGGCGGCCATGGCCGGCCTGGTCGGCGAAGACCATGACCAGCTGAATGTCCGCCGCGTCCAGGGCGCTGGAGATCTCCAGGACCGTCTGGGTCAGGAAGGGGTCGGAGAAGATCATCTGGTCCGGCTCCGGGATGACCACGGCGACCGTGCCGGTGCGGTGGGACACCAGTGCCCGCGCCGCCGAGTTCGGGATGTACCCCAGTGAGTCGACGGCGGCCCGTACGGCCTTCATCTTCTTGGCGGTCACGCCGGTGTCCCCGCGGACCACCCGTGAGGCGGTGGCCCGGGAGACCCCGGCGGCACGGGCCACGTCCTCCAATGTGACCCTGTCGGACGAGCGCATGGGAGCCTCCCGTCATTCCAAGTCGAAGCCGTTGTTGCGCACCACCGCGGAGAACCAGTCGGCCGACGCCTTGGGGATGCGCTCCAGTGTGTCATAGTCCACCCGGACGATGCCGAAGCGCTTGGTGTAGCCGCGGGCCCACTCGAAGTTGTCCATCAGCGACCACACCAGGTACCCCTCCACGCGGGCGCCGTCGGCGATGGCAGCGTGCACGGCGACCAGGTGGTCGCGGATGTAGGCCAGACGGTCCAGGTCTTCAACCCGTCCGTGCGCGTCGGGCTGGTCGCGGTAGGCGGCGCCGTTCTCCGTGATGACGATCGGGATGCCGGCCGCGTCCGGGCCCGCCGTCGAGGTGTACTCGCGGTCCAGCCGCAGCAGCAGCTCATACAGGTCGTGGGGCTCCACCTGCCAGCCCATATCCGTGACCGGCAGGTCCTGCGGCACCGCGCGCACATTCTCCGAGCCGACATTCGACGACGCTCCCGCGCCCGCCTCCGGCCCGCCGAACAGCCGACCCGGCTCGGGCCCGGCCACGGTCTGACCGTTGTAGAAGTTGACCCCCAGCACGTCGATGGGCTCGCTGATGGCCTCCATGTCCCCCGGGCGCACCCAGTCGTGGATGTCCGCCCAGACGGCCATGTCGGCCACGACGTCGGCCGGGTAGGCGCCGCGTATCAGTGCCTCCAGGAAAAGGCGGTTCTGGGTGCCGTCCACCCGGCGGGCGGCGTCCCGGTCGGTGGGGCTGGACGGGTCGGCGGGGTGGGCGGGGGAGAAGTTCAGCGTGATGCCGATGCGCGGGCTGCGGCCCGCGGCGGCCCCGGCCTCCCGCAGTGCCCGCACCGCCAGACCGTGCCCCAGCATGAGGTGGTGGACCGCCGCGACCGCCTGTGCCGGCTCGTTGACCGCGGGCGCATGTTCCGCGCCCGCATAGGACAGGAAGGAGGAGCACCAGGGCTCGTTGAGCGTGGTCCAGATGTCCACCTTGTCGCCCAGGCGTGCGTAAACGGCCCGGGCGTAGTCGGCGAAGGCCTCGGCGGTGGAGCGGGCGGTCCAGCCGCCCTCCTCCTGCAGGGCCTGCGGCAGGTCCCAGTGGTACAGCGTCAGCCACGGCTCGATGCCGGCCGCGCGCAGGGCGTCGACCAGGTGCGCATAGAAGTCCAGTCCCTTCTCGTTGACCGTGTGCCCGTCGGGCATGACCCGGGCCCAGGACACTGAGAAGCGGTAGGTGGGCAGGCCCAGCGACTGCATGAGGGCGACGTCGTCGTCGACCCGGTGGTAGTGGTCGCAGGCGACCTCGACGGTGGAACCGTCGTCGATGGCGCCGGGGCGACGGCACAGGACGTCCCAAATGGAGTCGCCCTTGCCGTCCTCGTGGGCGGCGCCCTCGACCTGGGCGGCGGCGGTGGCTACGCCCCAGCGGAATCCGGGCGGGAAGGTGATTGCGGTCATCCCTTAACAGCTCCTTGCATGATGCCGGAGACCAGCTGGCGTCCGGCGAAGACGAACAGGATCAGCAGCGGCACGGTGGCGACAACCACGCCCGCCATGATGAGTGAGTAGTCCTTGAAGTAGGAGGCCTGCAGTAGCTGCAGAGCGACCGGCAGGGTCGGGTTCTTCGCCCCCAGCACGATGAAGGGCCAGAAGAAGTTCGTCCACGAGCCCACGAAGGTGAACAGGGCAAGCATGGACGCGGCGGGCCGGGCCGCCGGCAGCGCCACCGACCAGAAGGTGCGGAACATGGAGGCCCCGTCCACCCGCGCCGCCTCAATCAACTCGTACGGCAGCGCGTCGCGGATGTACTGGGTCATCCAGAACACGCCGAAGGCGGAGACCATCGCCGGCACAATCACGGCGACCAGCTGCCCGGTCCACCCCAGTTTGGCCATCACGATGAACAGTGGCACCACACCCAGCTGCGCGGGCACGGCCATGGTGGCGATCACGAAGGTCAGCAGACCGTCGCGGCCGCGGAAGCGCAGCTTGGAGAAGGAGTAGCCGGCCAGCGTGGAGAAGAACACCACCGACAGCGACACGATCAGGGAGACGATCAGGGAGTTCAGGAAGGCTCCCCACAGGTCGATGCCGGAGTTGATCACCCGGTGGATGTTGTCAATGAGGTCCCCCTTAGGAATCAGCGAGGGGATCGGGTGCTTGGCGATCTCGGCGGCGTTGGAGGTGGCCAGCAGGAAGGCGAAGTACAGCGGGTAGGCGCTGATCAGGACGGCGGCGATCAGGAAGATGTAGCCCACCGGTCCCGGGCGGCGGTCCGGCCCGAAGCCCCGGTGCGCCTGCCTGGCGCGGCGCCGGGCGGCCACGCGGGCGGCCCGCTTGCCCGCCGTCTGCTCGATCATTGCCAACGACGGCTCGTTGCTGCTCATGACAAGACTCCCTCCGTGCTGCTGCTGGCGATGCCGGTGCTGGCCCGGCTGCTGGATCCGGTGCGCTCGCGGCCCGGCCGACGCCGCCGGCGTTTCTTGGCCGGGGCGGTGCCCGAGGAGGAGATGCGCCGGGTGAGCATGAAGCTGAGCGAGGCGAACAGCAGGATGATCAGGAACAGGATCCAGGCGACCGCCGAGGCCCGGCCGAAGCTCTTCTGCGGTCCCCAACCCAGCTGGTACAGGTACATGGTCAGCGTCAGCCACTGGTTGTCGGCGCCGCCGTTGCCCATGGTGTCGAACATGCGCGGCTCGTCGAAGATCTGCAGGCCGCCGATGGTGGAGTTGATGACCACGAAGATGATCGTGGAGCGCAACTGGGGGATGGTGACCGACCAGAACTGCCGCATGCGGCCCGCGCCGTCGACCGTGGCCGCCTCGTACAGCTCACGGGGGATGGCCTGCATGGCCGCCAGGATGATCAGGGCGTTGTAGCCGGTCCAGCGGAAGTTGACCATGTTGGCGATCGCGATGTGGGACCAGAAGGCCG
The DNA here is from genome assembly GCF_900002405.1 of Actinomyces succiniciruminis. GTDB lineage: Bacteria > Actinomycetota > Actinomycetes > Actinomycetales > Actinomycetaceae > Actinomyces > Actinomyces succiniciruminis. The sequence continues at coordinate 151,398 of NZ_LK995540.1, forward strand.
AGGCGTGCCAGCCGATCGGGCCGATCCCGATGTGACCGATGATGGCATTGATCATGCCGGACTGGTCGGCGAAGAGCTTGGAGAAGATGATTGACACGGCCACCGGGGCGACGACGTAGGGCAGCAGCACCCCCATGCGCCAGAAGGTCTTGGCCCGCAGGTTGGTGTTGAGCACGTAGGCGATCAAGATGGCCAGGATGATCTGCGGCACGCTGGAGAGCAGGAAGATGGAGAAGGTATTGCGCAGGGCGATCCAGAAGTTCGGCTGGTGCACCACGTTGATGTAGTTGTCCAGCCCGGTGAATCCCTGGTCGCCGCCGATCAGGTGCCACTTGTGGAATGAGACCCAGGCCGTGTACAGCAGTGGGTACAGACCGGTGATGGCGAAGACGATGAAGAACGGGGCGATGTACAGGTACGGGGAGACGACGAAGTCGAGGCGCCCCAGCTTGTCCCGCCGGGACATGGACCCGCGCCGCTGCGAGCGCGTCGGTGGGGTGGGCGCGGTCCGGCGGTCCCGCGTCGAGATTGCTGCTGACGTCATTGCCGATCCTTTCCGGTCAGCGGTCGGGAAATGTCGTGGCGCGGTCCGGCGCGCGGGTTTCCGCGGTACCGGGCCGCGCCACGAGCATGTGCGGGTGCCTGCGGGCGCTACTCGAGCCCGAGCTGGTCGAACTCGCTCAGCGCCTTGTCCCAGGAGGAGTCGGCATCGTCGGTGCCGTCCACGTCCACGCGAGTGAGCGCGTCGGTGACGACGGTGGTGATGGCGAAGAAGTTCGTGCCCTTGTACGGGGAGATCTCGATCTTCTTGGACATGTCGGAGTAGATCTGGCCGATCGGCGCGTCGTTGAAGAACTCGTTGCTGTACTCCAGCAGGGCCGGGTCATCCAGCGCCGCGGTCTGCGAGGGGAAGTTGCCCTTCGTCTGGAAGGCCGTGATCTGCTGCTCGGGGGCAGTCAGCCAGTCGGCCAGCGCCTTGGCCTCCTCCTGGTGCTCGCCCTGGGTGGGAACGGTCAGGTAGGAGCCGCCCCAGTTGCCGCCGCCTCCGGGGAAGACCGGAGCCACGTCCCAGCCCTCGACGCCCGCGGCGTTGCCCTCGACCACGCCGAGCATCCACGGCGGGCAGAGCATGGTGGCGAAGCCATCGTTCTGGAAGGCGTTGACCCAGTCCTCACTCCACTGCGACAGGCCTGCGGACAGCCCGGCGTCGGACTGCTCGAGGATCGTGTCGTAGGTGTCGCGGATCGTGGTGTTGGACTCCAGCGGGATGACGGTGTCGTCGTCGTTCTCGAAGGGGTTCTCGATCTGGTTCAGCATGCCCTGGTAGGTGCCGGTCGCGGAGTCGTACCACGGAATGCCGGTGGCGTCGACGAACTGCTTGCCGACCTCGAAGTAGTTGCCCCAGTCGCCGTCCAGAAGCTCGGCGACCTCGTCGCGGTCGGTGGGCAGGCCGGCCTGCTCGAACAGGTCGGCGCGGTAGCACACGGCCTCCGGGCCGGCGTCGGTGCCGTAGCCGATGAGCTTGCCGTCGGCGGTGGTGGCCGGAGCGGTCTTGAACTCGGGCCAGCGGTCGGCGACCGAGTCGGAGGACAGGTCGACGAACTGGTCGGAGTACTGCATGAGTTCGGGCAGCCAGTCCATCTCGATGGCCTCGACGTCGGCCAGGCCCGAACCCGCGGCGAGGCGGGTGTTCATGTTGTCGCGGGCCTCGTTGGAGGTGGCGGCCTTCTTCTCAACAACCTTGATGCCCGGGTTCTGCTTCATGTACTCGTCGAGCAGATCGTCGTAGCCGAACTCGTTGAACGTGGCGATGGTGAGGGTGATCTGGCCGTCCGCGTCCGTGCCTGAGGACTCGGAGCCTCCCGAGCCGCAGCCGGCGAGGGCTAGCGCGCCGACGGCGAGGACGCTGAGGCCGGCCATGGCCTGCTTCTTGAACACGATGACTCCTTTGTTGGGATGCGTGGCGCAGCACTGCGCCGCGGTGTTCGTTTGAGAGCGCTCTTGGGTTGGCCTCCCTTGCATGAGAGCGCTCTCAAGGGGTGGGTTAATCATGGCACACATTCGCCACGGCGTCCACTCGCGGTGTCTGGGCGGTCGTCATCGGGCAGGTCTGCTGTCGTGCGGCTCTTCCCTCGGGCGCTGGGCCTTGTCTCGTACACGAGTTCCTCGCAAAGACACGTGTTTTGGAGGTTTGCGGGCGCAGGGCACGTGCAAATCTCTAAAACTCGTGTTCCTGACGCGAACTCGTGCTCCTGACGAGTCGTCGCCCCGAACGTATGAACTGTCAGCACGCCTGGTGGGTGATTCCGGGGAGGTGCTTGACATCCGCGGGTAAACACGCAGGCGGTGGGAACACGGTTCCCGCGGGCAGGGCCCTGACTGATCTGTCAGGCCCCGATGAAGAAGTCCGGTCGCACTGCCGCTGGCACCCCTGCAACACCCCGCGACACGCCGGCCCGAAGCAACGCGTCCGCGCCGACAATCCGCTTGCTTGCGGTCGATGGCGTGGGCCCGCGTCCGTAGGCGTGGCAGACGTACCCGGCTTCCGGCCCCGCCAGACGCGGTGATAAGACGGCTCAACAACTCGGCGCCCAAGTGGGCATCCGCCCAAGCCGGCCGGAGGTCCCGACGCCCTCGACGGTCACGCTCAAAACCCCGGCCGCTCCCGGGTGTGGCGGCGACGGGCGCCTCAGTAGCGAGTCCGGACGGCTCAGCGGGAGCGCCAGGAGCGCAGACCGGCCTCACCTGCGGCGATCGCGCCGAACAGGACGCCCGCAATCGGCCAGAGCATCCAGGTGATGCCCCAGTCGGAGGAGATGAAGGACCACGCCAGGAAGATGACTACACACCCGATCCAGTACGGCCCGGCGATCGCTTCAATGAACGGGGAGTCTCCGGGGTTTCGCCAGGTGGGCGCGGCGTCGGCGGGGCGGCCCTCCTCGGTGATGGTTGTATGTGTCATGGCGGCCCAGGTAGTCGGCAGGAAAATACGCAGCCCGGCCGCGACCATGAACAGGGTGAGGACTAGTCCCAACGGCGGCCCGGAGCGGTCGGCTGACTCCTGGAATAGGATGCCTGCCCCCACGGTGGGGATTGGAGCCATGATCCACAGGGCGACGGCGATGCTCAGCGCTCGCGACCGCACTCCCTCATGCTCCAGGCGCAACCGCGCGGCCCAGGCGGACACCACCGGATTGCGCGTGAACTTGCCGTCCGTCAGATGGGTCAGGCCTGTGAAGGCCTGATGACGGCGAAGGAGTAGGGACACGGCAGTCGCTACCACCGCGAGGGTGAGGACCAGGCCTACTGCTGCTGCCTGGTCCTCGTTCAGGGGGATGAGACCCAGGCCGTCGTCCCGCGACAGGCCGGGGAGCAGGAACAGCGGCACCGCCGCCAGCACACACAGGGCCACGCCATTGCCGAGCAGGGTGCCGGTGCTGCGCCGCGCCTCGGCGAGCGCCTGGGCCTCCGGCAGCGTAATGACGGGGTACTCCGACGGCGTCGTATCGGGCGTGGTCGGAGCCGCGGCGGGCGCGTCGGCGGCCTCGGCTGCCGACGCGTCGCCGGCGCCGCGAATGTCGGGAAGGATGCCGAGCACGGGTGCCAGCTCCTCCAGGTTTCCGAAGTCGGTGATTACCGAGCCGACCGCCTCGTTGTGCGACTTCCCGGAGGCGACGGCGTCGGCGTAGGCGTCCTCCATCATGGCGTGGAGCTCCCGCTTGGCCTCCAGCAGGCGCGGGGTGGCCGGGTAGGGGGCGAACATGGCCTCGAGGAAGGTGTCGATGGTGTCCATCAGGGTTCCTTGTCTGTCTGGGATCTGGCCGGGCGGGTGGCTGGCCGGATCGGCTGCGGGCGGGTTGTCTGGTGTGGCATCTGTTTGGGGCGGTGATTGTGCGGTCAGGGCGACGTCGACGTATCTGGGTTGTGAGTGCGCTGCGCGAAGCGGTCGATGAGAGCCTTGGTGTCCTCCCACTCGGCGAGCTTGTCCGTCAGGTGGGTGTTCCCGGCCTCGGTAAGCCGGTAGTAGGTGCGAGGCTTACCCGATTCGCTGGTATCGGCGAAGGAGGAGACCAGCCCCGCCGACTCCAGACGCTTGAGGGCCGAGTACAGCGTGGTCTGCTTGATCGTGTACTGCCCCTGGGCCACCTCGGCGATGGTCTTGGCGAGTTCGTAGGCGTAGGAGGGGCGGTCGCGCAACAGTGTGAGCGCGATCAGATCGATGTAGCCGCGGATGGCGTCGGCGCTAATCATGACGACCTTCCGCGGGGTGCTCCGGCCCTGGGGGTCGGGGCCGGGGTGCGGTGCCTGTTCATACGTCCAACGTACTACGACAGACGTAGTACGTCCAGTGGTGTATGTGGCGCACTTGGGGCAACCCCTGTTCTTCGGGTACGGGCCTACCGTTGGTCACCGGTTGACGGTGGCGCGGCCAGCGCCCGAGTGACCGGAACCGCAGTGATGTGAATGACGGCCGTGTCCCGGACCTACACAGCTCGGGCACAGCGCCGGGCCCTAATCTTGGGCACATGGCCTTCGCACCCGCGGCACTAGCCGCACCAGCACGCACCCTCACGGCGCTGACCGCCGTCCTGAGCGCCGATAATCCCAGCGACTCCGCCACGTCTTCGGCCACCGAAGGCGCCGCCGACGCCGCCGAGGCGGTCGTGGAGGCCACCGCCGACGTATTCGCGCTGGCCTGGCGGGCGGGCATTGGGGCGCTCATCGGCATTGCGCTGGTACTCATACTCGTCGTCGTCCTGCGGGTCATGGGGCAGCGCCGGGCGCTGTACGCCGAGCTGATCCGCTTCTGCCGCAACCCCATGTACGTGCTGGCGGCACTGAGCGGCGCCTTCATCGGCGGGCAGATCGCCTTCTTCGACCTCTCTCAGCCGGACTGGGCGCAGTTCGTGCTCCACGCCCTGGTGATCGGCATCATCCTGTCCGCCACTTGGGTGGTGGTGGGAGTGGCCAAGGCGGTGGAGTCCTCCATCGTGATCGGGGTGCGCGCCCACGGCGACGTCGACCGCACCAAGCGCATCACCACTCAGGCGCAGGTGCTGCGGCGCGTGGCGGAGTTCATCATCGTGATCTGCGGGCTCGTCGGGGTGGCCATGACCTTCCCCTCGGCGCGTGTGGCCATGGCCTCCCTGCTGGCCTCCGCCGGACTGGTCTCGGTCGTCGCCGGCCTGGCCGCCCAGTCGACCCTGGGCAATCTCTTCGCTGGCATCCAGCTGGCCACCACCGACGCTATCCGCGTGGACGACGTCGTGGTGGTCAACGACGAGCAGGGCTTCATCGAGGAGATCACCCTGACCTACGTGGTGGTGCGCGTGTGGGACGGGCGGCGTCTGATCTTCCCCTCCACCTACTTCACTCAGAACCCCTTCGCCAACTGGTCGCGCCGCGGCAGTCAGCTGACCGGCACCTTCACCATCGACCTGGACTGGCGCGCGCCGGTGGCGGCCCTGCGCGCCGAGGTGGAACGGATCCTGTCCGGTTCGTCCGTGTGGGACGGGCGGGTCGCCTCCGTGGACGTCACCGATACCTCCGCGGGCACAGTCACCGTGCGGGTGGCCGTCTCCGGCGCCAACAACGCCGACGTGTTCACCCTCCAGTGCCAACTGCGCGAGGAGCTGGTCGCCTGGCTGCAGCGGGAGGCCCCCTACGCCCTGCCGCGCACCCGCGTGGAGGTCGACAACGTGGACGTCGCCCACGACCCCACGCCGGAGAAGGTGGCTCGCCTGGCCGAGGAGCTCGTCACCCTGCAAAAACCGAACGCCGACGGCGTCGAGCCGGTGGGGGAGACCACGGCCGTGCAGCGCCCCATTGCGGACGACCCGATCGAGGCCGCACGCCTGCGCGCCGTCGCCAAGGGACGGGCGAAGCTCCGCCGCGCCCGCCGGGACAAGGTGCGGCGCCGGCGCATACTCGCCCGGGATGCGGCGCAGGACGGTGCCGTCGCCGACGGCTCCGACACGCCCGCCCGCCCGGCGGCGGACACCGACGAGGCGACCGGCGTCATCTCCACCCAGGAGCAGCAGGCCTACCTGGACGCGAACTCGCCCGCCACCGGCAAGCTCGGCATCGGCAAGTCCAGCACGGATGCCGACGACGACTGAGGCGCAGGGTGAAGCAGCACCGCTGGTATTCCCAGCCCCGCCAGCTCTTCAGGTGAGACTATCCACGCCGGGGCGGGGTTGTCGGCCCGCTGCGGCCGGGCCAGTATGGCGCCATGACCGCCATTGAAAACACGAACTCTGGCCCGCGCCTCGACCCCGCGGCCGTCGCGCGCACCGACGCCGAGTGGCGGGCCGCGCTCAGCCCGCTGGAGTACCACGTACTGCGCGAGGCCGGCACCGAGCGCCCCTACACGGGGGAACTGCTCGACGAGCATCGCGAGGGCATATATCGGTGCCGTGCCTGCGGGGCGGAGCTGTTCCGGTCCACCACCAAGTTCGACTCCCACTGCGGCTGGCCCTCCTTCTACGACCCGTCCCGCACCGACGCCGTGGTGCTGTCCACGGACACCTCGCACGGCATGGTGCGCACCGAGGTGCGCTGCGCGGCCTGCAACAGTCACCTCGGGCACGTCTTCGACGACGCCCCCAGCACTCCTACCGGCCAGCGCTACTGCATGAACTCCGTTAGCCTGAGCTTCGAGCCCGACCTGGACTCCGCCGAGGCCTAGACCCGGCCCGGGGGAGCGCCTATACCGCGGCTCGATACCGGTAGCGCCAATAGGAGGCCAACGTGCTGCGTGTGCTGACTCTGAACCTGCAACACGGTCAGCCCGGCGCCGGCGCGGGCGACGGAACCGCCGTCAGTGGGTCACTGGCCGGCGCCGACATCCACGACCCCGCCACCGCCCGCGCCGTGCTGGCGGCCTTGGCGGAGGAGATCGCCGAGCTCGCCCCCGACGTGATCGCCTTACAAGAGGTGGACCTCGGCCAGGCCCGCTCCGGACGGCTGGACCAGGCGGCAACCCTCGCCGAGCTGCTCGGGTGGCGCTACCGCCGTTTCGCCGCCGCCTACGCGGGCCCCGTCGCCGGGCTGCGCCGTCGCCCATTGCGCACCGCCCTGACCGGCCCCGGCGACGACGTGCTCGGCCCCGCCCGCGCCTGGCTCGGCCAGGGTCCGGTCGGCTTCGGGAACGCGCTGTTGAGCCGGTACCCCGTCACCGTCTGGCGGGTGATGCGGTTGGGGCGTGGTCCGGCCACCCTCCTGCGCCGTGGCAGTCCGGTCGACCCGCGCTCCTATCGTCTATTCACCGCCACCGCCCGCAATCTGCTGGTCGGTCGACTGGAGCCGCCGGAGGGGGTGCTGCCCGGCGTCGACGCGCTCAATCTGGGCGTCACTCATCTGGCCACCCGCGCCGACACCGCCGCAAGGCAGCTCGCCGCGGCCTGGTCCGGACTCGCCGCCCTCCCCGGCCCCCACCTGCTGGCCGGCGACCTCAACCTGCTCGCCGATCAGGTCGCGGCCCTCGGGGTGGCGCGGATGCTCGGCGACGGGCCCACCTTCCCCGCCGCCCGCCCCGTTCGCCGCATCGACCACTTCCTCACCGACCCGGGGCCCGCCGCCAACGGCCCGTCGCCGACGGCGAGCGAAACCGCCGTCCCGGAGGCGGCCGCGTCCGGTGGCGGTCTGCCGGTCGGGCCCCGGCTGTGCGCCGTCGGCGGTGGGGCCCGCGCCTTCGTCGTCTCCGACCATGCCGGCACCTGGATCGACCTCGAGACAGCCGTTTAAAGCGCATAAGGTGGGGGCGTGTCGGATGTCATCGGGGGCTTGGCGGTCTTCGCCGTCGTCATCGCGGTGGGCTGGGTGCTGGTGCGCGCCGGGGCTGTGCCCGTGGGATCCGACACCGTCCTGACCCGACTGTGCTTCTTCGCCGCCACCCCCGCCCTGCTCATCACCACCCTCGCCGGCGCCGACCTCGCGGCCGTCACCTCCCTGGGCACCGCCGTCGCCATCGGGGCTGAACTGCTGGGACTGGTGACCGCATGGTGCGTGCACCGCTGCCTGCTGCACCGGCCGGTGGCCGAGGCGATGATCGGGGCGCTCGCCTCCGCCTACGTCAACGCCGCCAATCTGGGCATACCGGTGCTGGTACTGGTGCTCGGCGACGCCACCGCGGTCGCCCCGATCCTGCTGCTGCAGCTGCTGGTACTCACGCCGCTCGCCTTCACCGTGCTGGATGCCGTGACCCGCCGCGGCAGTCCCTCCCGCTTCGCCACCTACACCCTGCCGCTGCGCAACCCGCTGGTGCTCGCCGTGCTGGTCGGCGTCCTGGTCAACCTCAGCGGCTTCGACCTGGATGCCGCCCTGCGTGGGCACCTCGCCGAGTTGCTCGACACGCTGGGGCGGATCGCCGTGCCGCTGATGATGCTCTCGCTGGGCATGAGCCTGGCCGCCTCCCGGCTGCGGCCGCCGCAGAACGTGGCCGGCGCGCCGAAGCCCGGCCGGGCCGGTGGCGCTGAAGGCACGGGCGGAGCGGCGCCCCGCGTCGTCAACGTGCCGCCCGAGCCGGTGCACGACGCCGCCAGCCGCACCGCCCTGCGCTGGTCCGTGGCTTGGAAGCTGCTGGTCGTCCCCGGCCTGGCCGTGGGGCTGGGGCTGGCGGCCGGGCTGCACGGCGCCGCGCTGCTGATGCCGGTAACGACGGCGTCATTGCCGACGGCGCAGAACGTGTTCATGTACGCCTCCCGCTACGGGGTGGCCAAGCCGCTCGCCCGCGACGCCGTGCTGCTCACGACGGCGGGATTCGTGCCGGTGGTGCTGCTCGCCGCGGCGGTGCTGTGACCCGCTGCCGATGCCGCCGGCCTGCGCACAGCAACGGTGCGCCGCGGGTGAGTCGGCGGGCGGGCCAAGCGTCAGGTTGTGGTGAGGAATCCCCGCAGCCCGCGTTCCAGCAGCACGTCGCGTACCTCCGCCACGATTTCGCGCATGCAGCGTTCGGCCTCCCGGGAGTCTCCCGCGGCGATCGCCTCGGCCACCTGGACGTGCAATTCGAGTGCTTCCGGCTTGGGCGCCTGCAGTCCGCCGTCCAGCCGGGTCCGCCCGGTGAGAACCTCGGCCACCACGTCCGTCAGCGCCGCGAAGGTGTCGTTTTGGCTGGCCTCCAGTACCAGGCCGTGGAAGGCGATGTCGGCGTCGAGATACGAAGCGACCTCGCCCGTGCGCCCGCGCTCGCGGATGGTGGTGGCGAGGCGCAACAGCTCGGTGCGCTGCGGCTCGGTCGCGCGCCGGGCCGCAGCCGCGGCGGCCACGGGCTCAATGGCGGCGCGCAGCTCGGTGAGTGCGCCGAGCTTGGGGCCGTCGGGGGATACCGCCAGCTGCCAGTGAATCACTAGCGGGGACAACGCGGCCCACTCCTGTGGTGGACGCACGATTGCGCCGGTACGGCGGCGTGACTCGACCAGGCCCGCCGATTCCAGGGTGCGCACGCAATCGCGGGCGAGCGTGCGTGAGACGCCGTAACGCGTCTGAATGGACTCCAGGGTGAGCGCCTCTCCCGGGCGCACCTGGCCCGAGACAATCGCGGCGCCGAGCGCGTCGAGTACGCCGCCGCGCAGGGCTGAGGCTGACATGGGCGCTCCTGAGGCAAGTGGTTGTGTGGCGTCGCCGGTGGCGGCCCCAACTGGCTTGGAATCGCGATCATAGCGGCATCGGCATGGTCCCGCGAAGGTTCCCGGCGCGGGAGGTGAGTGCGCCGCAAGTTCATCTTCGGGACTTACGACCTATTTAAAAATAGCACCTAAGCGCGCATAATCGTAGTACGCATGGTCGACAAAGAAGTCCTAGGAGGCCACCATGAAACAACCCGTCGAGCATCTGGTGCTTATGGGCGTCGCAGGCTGCGGAAAGACCACTGCCGCGGCCAATCTCCATGCCGCGTTGGGCTGGCCAGTGGCCGAGGCGGATGATTTCCACCCGCAGGCGAACATCGACAAGATGTCCCAGGGCGTGCCGCTGACCGACGCCGATCGCCGCCCCTGGCTGGAGTCCCTACGCGACTGGATGAGCGAGCAGGCGGCCAGTGGCACAAAGACCATCGTCACCTGCTCCGCACTGAAACGGGCCTACCGGGACCTGCTCTCCCAGGCGGACGGGCGCGTCTTCTTCATCCACCTGGTCGCCGAGCAGGATGAGCTGCGCGAGCGCATGGAGCACCGAGAGGGGCACTTCATGCCCCCGAGCCTCCTGCCATCGCAATTCGCCACCCTCGAGCCCCTGGCCGACGACGAGGACGGCGTCACCGTGGTCTCGCGTGCCACCCCCGAAGAGACCTTCGAAGCGATCCTTACCGCGCTCGAGGCCGCCGCGCCGGCCTGACCGCGGCCATCCCCCGTTCACACACATCTTCGCCACGGAGACATAGACAATGATGTACACAATCCTGGCTGCTGCAGACGCCGTGCCGCACGCGGGCAGCGACCTGCAGCTGATCCTCGCCGCGCTGGTCGGCATCGCCACAATCATCGTCCTGATCGTCTGGAAGAAGGTCCATCCCTTCCTGGCGCTCACCCTCGGATCGGCCGTACTCGCCCTGGTGGCCGGCATTCCGCTGACCGACACCTTCACCGCCTTTACCTCCGGTTTGGGCTCCACCATCGGAGACGTGGGCACTCTCATCGCCTTCGGTGCCATCATCGGCAAGTTGCTGATCGACTCCGGCGGCGCCGACCAGATCGTCGACACGATCCTGGGGCACACCTCGGCGAACCGGCTCCCCTGGGCCATGGCGCTGATCGCCTTCGTCGTCGGCATCCCGCTGTTCTTCGAGGTGGGCATCGTCCTGCTCATCCCCGTAGTGATGATCGTGGCCCGGCGGGCGCACCAGCCGCTCGTGCTCGTGGGCGTGCCCGCCCTGGCCGGGCTCTCCGCACTGCACGGCCTGGTGCCTCCGCACCCCGGGCCACTCATCGCCATTGACTCCGTCGGCGCCGACCTCGGCATCACCCTCGGCTTCGGTCTGCTCATCGCGATACCGACGGTGATCGTCGCAGGTCCGCTGTCGGCCCGCCTCATGGCCCGCTGGGTGCCGATCGAGGCGCCGGAGCCGCTCGGCGGAAGCGAGCAGGAGCGTACCGGCCAACGGCCCTCCTTCGGGGTGTCCATCGGCGTCGTGCTGCTGCCGGTGCTGCTGATGCTCATGCGCACGGTGGTCGAAACGGCGGCGCCGGAGGGCTCCAACAGCCCAATCGTTCACTTCGCCCTGTTCCTGGGACAACCCATCGTGGCCCTGTTACTGACCGTGCTGGTGGCGATCCTCGTATTCGGCGTGCGCATGGGTGACACCGCCGACGAGATCTCCGCCCGTGTCGGTGGTGCGCTCGGGCCCATTGCGGGCGTGCTGCTGATCGTGGGCGCCGGTGGCGGTTTCAAGCAGACTCTGATCGACTCCGGCATCGCCACCATCATCGCCACCTGGATCGAGCAGGCCGCTGTGCCGGCACTGCTGGCGGGCTGGCTGGTCGCGGTAGCCGTGCGTTTGGCTACTGGTTCGGCCACCGTCGCCACCATCACGGCCGCCGGGATCATGGCGCCGCTGGCACAGACCATGCCGCCCGTGGAAACAGCTCTGCTGGTGTTGGCCATCGGTGCGGGCTCGGTGTTCCTCTCGCATGTCAACGACGCCGGGTTCTGGCTGGTCAAGGAGTACTTCGGCATGACCGTGGGGCAGACCTTCAAGACCTGGTCGCTCATGGAGACGATCCTGTCGGTAACGGCAATGCTGGTCATCATGCTGATCGCCTTGCCTCTGGGGGTGCTGTAGCGGGCAAACCCGGCGCCACCGTGCGCAGGCGTCGGGGTGCCGCCCCGCCCAGTCGTCATGACCGGGCGGGGCATTCTTGTCGGCGTCGGCCGGTTATCGGCGTGTAGGGGCTGTTCGTGTTTGTGGGGGGGGTGGTGGTTCGGGCCTGCGGGTTGTTGTGTGGTGGTCGTGTTCGGGTGTGGGAGGTCGTTTTCGGGCCGGTGGTGAAGCCGACGCCGGCGGTGTTGTGGTCGTGTTCGGGTGTGGGAGGACGACGTCGGGATGGCGAGGTCGTTCTCGGGTTGGCGAGGACGTGTTTGGGTTGATGGGGTTGTGTTTGGGAGGTCGTCGCCGGGCGTATGAGGTCGTGTTCGGGCTGACGAGGTCGTGTTCGGCGGGTGTCGGTTTGCCGAGTACGACCTTTTCATCCCCAAACCCTCCACATTCGGGAGGGTTTGGGGTTGATGAGGACGTTTTGGCCGAGCCCGGGTCGTTCTCGGGCTGATGAGGACGTTGTCGGGCCGGCGGAGGGCGGCGTCGGGCTGGCGTCTGGGCGGTGTCGGGGTGGACGGTCCGTGCGTTTCAGTGACGGTTCGTCAGGTAGCAGCAACGGTTCGGCATGAGCGACGACGGTTCGTACACCTACCCCACGAACCGTCGTCGGATGTGCCGAACCGTCGACCGGAACACACGAACCGTCGACCCGAACATGCGAGCCGTCGCGCCTGATCCACCGTGGTCCACCCCTGCGCAACCTCACCCATCGCGCCACCGGGACAGGCACACCAACCGCCACCCAGGGGCAAGCCTCCTGGCTTTACCGCACCGTACCAACCAGCGGCCCGAACTTAAGCACTGCGCCCACGCCGATAACCCGCGGCGGCCGGGGCGGGTCCACCCGGCCCTCAGGATTCATTGAGATTCGGACTGGAAGGTGTGCATTTCCTGGAGATCAGGCCGGAACGACGTGGGAAGGTGACGGGAAAAGCATGTGTGGGCGGTTGCTTTAATGCATCCGGGGGAGAGCGGTCTCACAGTGGGGAATTCCTGGTGTATGTTGATTCCAGGCGTTTAGGGCGCCGGTACTCCACGCGGTGATTGCGGCGTTGAGTGCATCGTTTCGCACTAGATGAAGGGAATGCGTCATGGGTGAGCTCATTGGAATGGTCGTATTCGGCGGCATTATCGGCGCCCTGGCCAGGCTGATTATGCGGGGTGACCAGAATCTGTCGATTCTGTGGACCATCGTGCTGGGGGCCGTGGGTGCACTGGTTGGCGGCTGGCTCGCGGGGGTGCTCGGCGTGGACGCAACCCCAGGTATCGACTGGATCCGCTGGCTCCTGTCGCTGATCGCCGCCATGATCGCGATCTACATCTACCTGGCCGTCGCCCGTAGGCGGTGAGGCGTGGGCGTGGGCGTGGGCGTGGGCGTGGGCGTGGCGAGGCGGCATGTAGGCCCCTCGCCACGCCGCGTGCCGGCATTAAATTGCGTGGCCCGCGTAATCGAGGTCATTGTTAGGCCCCATATGGCTGTGCGCCAGAATAGGGTCGGCCAACATTTTCCGTCCGCTTTGCCGGACGGTCGCGCTGGTTGCAGCTGGCCGGAATACTGGGTGACGGGAAAGTACACATAAGGAGGAGGGGACGATGCGGTCGGTGACTACTGCCGTTGTCACGAATATAATCGGCGTGCTGCTCGCCGTGCTCTCGTTGACGCTCCTCGAAGGGGCCATCGAGCTACTAGCGGAGGGCGGCGCCGACGTCGCGGTGGTGCCTTTCCTGATTCCGGCCGCAGGGGTGGTCGCGCTGGCGTCGGTCATCGCGCTGCTGGTAGCTCGCCGGCTCTGGTCGTAGTCGCCGGGGCCTCTCCCGGTGCCGCGCGCACAGCGGACTCGGCTACGGGTGTTTCGCACTTTGGGGTGTGACGGCGGGGAGTATGTGGGTGCGGCTTGTCGCTGGTGCCCCCCGTGGGGCTCGAACCCACGACCTTCGGATTAAAAGTTCCCACTCTCGCTGACCGGCTTACCGCGTGGCTTGAGCACCTCGGCGTGCTCGCCACCCACCGGCTCGCTACGAGGGCGGCTGCGTCCCGGCAGACGCTGCCCCACGAGATGCGCCAGCTGGCCCGGCTCGCCATCCCCGAGCCCATGCCGCCCATGATCCCCGCCTACCGCGACCCGTCCGTCGGGCGCCTCCCCCTGGACTGAGGTGCCCACCATGACCACCCACCGGATCACCAGCACCCACACGGCTAGTCGGACTAGTACACCCAGCCGAACTAGCGCAACTATCCCGACTAGTACAACTAGCGCCGCTAGCGCTAGCGGGCGCATGACCAACGCCGAAGCCGCATGGGTCCGAGAGCACGCATGGACCAAAGCCATGCGCAAGACCTACCGAAGCGTTCCCGCCGTGCTCACCACGTGCCCATGCGAATACGGGCCATGCGGACACTGCTCCGCTGGCCACCACACCGACTGCCCCTACGAAAAGCCGAACAACGCACAGTGGGCGGCCGACCGAGCCGACGTACCCGCAGGCTGGCTCACCTGGCCCGACAAAGGCGTCCCCAACCTCGGCGGCACCGAAAGCTGGCAGGTCTGGGAGACCGGCGTCCGCCACGACGGCCGCTGCAACTGCTACCTCGCCGGCCACCACGGCGCCCTCAACCAGCCGCCAGCCGACCCTCACAAGGGCAGGCAAACCACCATCTACGACTTCCTCAACGACCCTGCAACAAATTGAAGGAGAACCCGCAATGACCACGGCCACCACACTCAACTTTCAGCAACAGCTCATCGTCATGGAGGCCCTCGACGAAATGGCCGCCCACGTGCGCGACCGCGTCGCCGCAGGCGACACCACCATGCAGGACACCCTCACCGAGATCGAGACCGTCCAGGCGCTCATCGAAACCGGAACCATCCAGACCACAACCACCCGCACCCCGAAAGAGGCCGCCTGACCATGCGCACCCGCCGACAGCACCCCAACCCCCGCAGCATCCACCGACAGGGCCAGGAGCTCACGCTCCTGGACATCATCGCCAGCGAGGCCGCCGCCCTCAAGCTCGCTGTAGTCGCAGGTGACGACGCGGATATTGCGGTAACGCTCGCCAACCTCGCCGAACTCGTGCGCCAGGCACAGCGCCAGCTCCTCGACGACCAAACCATCGAGGAAACCGCTCCGGGAATCTGGGCTAACAACGGCGTCCTCACCCTGCCCACCCACATGCGCAGCACCGAGGAGACCGGACGATGAGCAACATCGAAACCCAGATCCGGCGTCTACTGGCGATCGCCGAGGACCGAGCCGCCAGCCCGGCCGAGCGCGAGCTCGCCATGCAAAGGGCCACCACGCTCATGGCCCGCCATTCCATCACCAGTCTGCCCGACGACACCGACGACGGCGACAGCCGCGAAGAGGAAATCACGACCGCCGAAATCCGTATCCCCGGAGGCACAACCACCGCATCACGAGCACTGTCAAACGCCATCAACCGCATCGCCCGCGCCGCCAACGCAAACACCTATTACACCGACTACCGGCGCCGCACCGGCGACCCCGGAATCGTCCTCCACGTCGTCGCAGCCCGCGCCGACCTCGAATGGCTCAAGCCCCTCGCAAGCGCATACATGGTGCAGGCGGCCGCCGGCTGGACCAACTGGCGCACCAATAACCCCCGCAGGTGGAAGCCCATGAAGGACAAGACCCGCCGCCGCGTCCGCGACGGTTACCTGACCGCCTACGCCGACGGGATCGCCGACCGCATCCGCACCACCCGCCAGCAAACCCTCGACGAGCAAACCACGGCCGGTAACACCGGCACCGCCCTCGCCGTCCGCGACCGCGCCCAGCGCGTCAGCGACTACATGGACGCCCTCGACCTCAGAGACGGTGCCGAACTCGATCTCGACGAGCGCGCCCAGGCCGCCGGCCGAGCAGACGGATGGAACTCCGGCCTCGGCAACCCCACCCAGCACAACACCCTCCGAGGAGCCTGAAATGACCATCACTGTCGTCACCCCCGAAACCGACCCCCACAACCACGGGCACCCCCAGATCTTTCTAGCCGGTGGGATCACGGGTTGCCCCGATTGGCAGGCCGATGCCATCCAGATGCTCACCGAGCTCGGCCCCGACAACCTCGTGATCGCCAACCCCCGCCGACAGCACCCGATCCCGCCCGAAGGTCCCGAGACGAGCTTCGGCAACGAGCCTCCGTTCTGACAGGCAGCCACAGACATGATTCCCATCATCCTCGCCGTCATCGTCGTCATCGTCGGCACCGCCGCAAACGTGGTCGGCATCCGTGCCATGCGGAATGTGCCGGAGATGCGTCTCACAACGATCACGACATTGGTCCTCATCGACGTCGCGTCGTGCCTGTCCCTAGTCAACCTCGCTGTCCTCCTCGCCCGGTGACTCGCCCAAGGAGTCCAAACATGAGAGCCACTATCAAGGAGATCCGCGCGGCCCTCGACGCCTGCAACCAAGGCGACGCCCGCCAGCGATGGCAGGCCCAGCAGCACCTACTCGACGAGATCGACCAATCCAAGACCGAACAGGAGTCCCAATGACACACATAATCGCGATCGCCAACCAGAAAGGCGGCGTCGGCAAAACGGCCACTGCCGTCAACCTCGCCGCCAGGCTCGCATCCATGGGGCAGCGCGTGCTCGTGGTCGACGCCGACCCGCAAGCAAACGCGACGTCTATCCTCGACGTCGACGTGTCCGCGGACACCCGGACCCTCAACGACGTCCTCGCCGCCGTGGCCAACGGCCAGGCCGGCCCAGGCGCCATCAGCGCAGCCATCGTGCCCGCCGGCCCCGCATGGCCCAGCGTCGACGTCGTCCCCGCCGAGCGCGCCCTCGCCGCCCGCGAGGCAGACACCAGCGCTGGCAGAGAACACATACTGCGCACCGCACTCGACGGCGCCACCGACGCCTACGACGCCGTCATCATCGACTGCCCACCCTCGCTCGGCGCCCTCACCCTCGGCGCGCTCACCGCCGCCGACAGCGTGCTCATCGTCACCGAGGCACGCACGAGCTCCGTCGACGGCGTCGACCAGCTCACCGCCACCGTCGACGCCGTCCGCCGCTATTACAACAACAAGCTCACTATCGTCGGCGTCCTCATCAACAAGTGGAGGGCAGACAGACTCGACCGCGGGGCGTGGAAGCAAGTCCTCCAAGACACCTACGCCGACACGGTCGTCGATCATCCGCTCCCCGAGCGGGAGATCGTGGCCACCGCGGCCACCAACAGGGTCCCCGTCCCGCGCGACGAGGGACGTGACTACGTCAACGCACTCGACGCCGTCGCCCGCCAGATCACCCAGGAGACCAAGTGAAGCCACAACCCAGGCCCCGCAGGAAGGCCGTCACTATCCCGAAGGCGACAGGGCCGGACCCCGCCGCACTCACCGCCGCGGACACCGCCAGCGGAAGTGGCAGAACTAGCGGCGCTAGCCGGACTAGCCGCACTAGCGGGACCAGCGGGCGAGCAGGGAAGGAGCAGCTGTCACTCTGGATGGACGCCGACGTGCTCGGTCGTGCCCGCACCGCGTGGCGCGCCGAAAGCGTCGCCGACGTCGACCAGCCCTACCAGCACTTCAGCCAGTGGGTCGCAGCCGTCATCGAGGCCGCCGTGATCGACTCCGAGCGACGCCACAACAACGGATTGCCCTACCGGCCGACGCCCAAGGGCCAGATCGGCCGCTCCACCCACCGATAGCCGCCAACCAACCTCAGGGACGGGGCACCACACGCATGGTGCCCCGCCCCATGCCGTGCCACCTCTAGCCCCGCTAGTGCGGCTAGTCCGGCTAGCGCAACTAGCCCTACTAGTCCGACTAGCTCCGGTAACTACGCCGGCATTGCCGCCAAGCCCAGCAGAGCGCGGGAATCCGGCCATGGACACAAACACCAACACTCCCAACCATCCGTCCGCCGCCGACCAGATCACCGACCCTGTAGACGCATGGGTACTCGCCATGCGCGCCCGAGGCCTCGCGCCCCGGACCGTCACCGAGCGCGCCCGCGTCATCCGCCAAGCCGCCCAGACCGCCGCCACCAGCCCGGATGAGCTCGCCCCGGCCGACATCGAACGATTCCTCGCCCGGGCGTCGACCCCGGGCACCCGCTACACCTACTACGCGGTCCTAAGAGCATGGCACCGATGGTTGGTGCGCACCGGCCGGCGCACGGATGATCCGACCGAGGCCGTCGAGCGGCCTCGCATGCCCGCAGGCCGCCCCAGGCCGATCAGCCGCGCCCAGCTCGACCGCCTACTTGCCATGCGCCTACGCCCAGACACGAGGACGAAGATACTGCTCGCTGCCTACCAGGGATTGCGTGTGCACGAGATCGCGAAGATCCGCGGCGAGGACATCGACACGGGCGCGGGCACACTCACTGTCGCAGGCAAAGGTGGCCGGGTCGACACCCTGCCCCTGCACCCGCGCATCGCCGCCGAAGCTCGCCAGCGTCCGGGGGAGGGGTATTGGTTCCCATCGCCGTATCGGGCCGGCGAGTCCATCACCGGAAAGAGTGTCGGTGACGTCATCAGCGCAGCACTGCACCGCGCCGGCATACGTGCGAGCGCCCACCAGCTCCGCCACACGTTCGCGACCCAGCTCTTGGCCGCCGGCGTCGACTCACGTGTCGTGCAGGTGCTCATGCGGCACGCATCGCTGGCCACCACCGCCCGCTACCTCGGCGTGAGCCCCGAACAGCAGCATGCCGCGATCGGCACCCTTCGCTGACCCCGCCTCTCATACGATCGAACAACTTTGGTCGCCACCGAGCCCGGTACAGGTAAGCCACTCACCTTGTCTGCACCGGGTCGGCTGCCGCTGGGGTCCGGTTCGGGTGGCCGGGAATACGGGCAGGATGGATCTACGCGCCAGTTTCGTTGCCGACCCGCCGAATCACCTACCGTACCAGACGATTCCTCTTGCCAGCTTCCCCGGCAAGGACACGAGGTGTTCCGGGAGAAGATGCCGGAGAAGGCGCCCCAAGCATATGCGGAGGGTCCGACATCATGCACCGTCTACGCCATCGCCAGCAGTCAGGCTGTGGAAAACATGGACACCCAACCGGTTTTGTCGTACAATATCGGTATGGCCATCCACTACAGCGAGAGCGCCGACAAGCACCACGTACCGCATGAGGAGATCGAGTACGCGATCTTCCACCCGATCAACAAGCAGCAGATCGACGGGCGCAGGGGAGAAGTCACCTTCGTGTTCGTCGGCCGCCGACACGAGCTGTCGCGAGGCTTCCTCGAGGTCATGGTTGCGCTCAAGCCATCCGGCCGCCTAGTGGTGTTCCATGCCATGGAATTGACCGATCAGTGGCGCTGGCTGCTGTACGCGCCCGGACACACCGAATGGGAGGAATGACGATGACCAACAACCGCATCACCGGAACCCTGCCCGCCACCACGACCGATGACGAGCTCGATACCCTCGCCACCCAGGGCAAGCTGCGTCCCATCGGCCAGCCCCTCGGCGGAGGCGACATCACCAGCGAGGGCGAGCTGAAGGCGATCATGAGCGGCCGGCCTACGCTCGGCCACGACCGCGCCACCGGCCGGGGGGCATCCGCCCGCCGGCAGGTACGCCTACCCGAGACCACCAACACCGCCCTCGACGCCTACGCCACCAAGCACGGCATGACCCCCAGCGCCGTCATCCGCCAGGCCCTCGACGAATTCCTCGCCAGCGCCTGAGATCCCGGGCAAAGTGGCCCACTCCTGTTCCGGGAGTGGGCCACTGCTGTGCGCGCCAATCCGTCGCGTGCTGCGCGGTCAGGCGGCGGGGGAGCGGGTGGTGTCTCAAAAACGGCCGATTCCGCACACCCCGCCCACCAGCCGCGACACGCCGACAAACACCCGTCCAAAACCCGTGACCAAAACGGTCGCGCCCGCCCGCGCCAAGGCCAGCGCGGACGCACTATAGGGCCATGACCACCATCGGCTACGCGCGAGTGTCCACAGCCGGCCAGTCGCTCGACCTCCAGGTCGACGCCCTCACCGCCGCCGGCGCCCAGCAGATCCACACAGACGTGGCATCAGGCGCGATCACCGCCCGGCCCGGCCTCGACGCCGCACTAGCCAGCCTCACGAGCGGGGACACGCTCATCATCTGGCGACTCGACCGGCTAGGCCGCTCCCTGGCGCATCTCGTGGCCACCGTCGACCAGCTCGCCGCCGACGGCGTCACCCTCCGCTCCCTCCACGAGGCCATCGACACCAGCACGGCCACCGGCCGCCTCACCCTCACGATCTTCGCCGCCCTGGCCGAGTTCGAGCGGTCGTTGACTGCCGAGCGGACCGCCGCCGGCCTCGCAGCCGCCCGAGCCCGCGGAGCCCGCATCGGCCGCCCCACCGTATGGACACCCGAGCGCGACCAGGCCGCCCGGGCGATGCAGGAGGCCGGTGCGACAGTCACGGAGATCGCCCGCGCCATAGGCGTAAGCCGCGCAAGCGTCTACCGGCACATCGGCGCACAGGATATTGCCCAACCCCGCCAGTCGTGATAGAATCATCTCAACACGGGGCGGAGAAGCCGCCCCGACAATCTCAGAAGGAGACTCCGATGACTTCGATGAACCGCCGTGAGGCCGTCCAGCTCAAGATGGCGATCGGTCTTTGGTTCCTTGCCGACCAGATGGGCGAGGACATCTCCCACGACCACCTGCGCGCCCTGCACGACCAGGGCGGCCAGGAGTGGGCCGAACTGCTCCATGAGCTCGTTAGCGCCGCTCACCCCTTCGCTGCCGAGGACGGCACCTGGGTCGAGACCGTGAGCGATCATGGCGGCGAGCACACCGTCACCGAGCGAATCGGCATCGACGATGTACTGGTCGCCTCGTACTACGCGAGGCAGTGGATGACTGATGCTATCGATGGCTTCCATGCGGTGCACAGGGCCGTCAACTATGCCCTCGTGGCCTACGAGCGGACGATCATGCGTGAGGCCCGGGAGGTGCTGCGGGAGGCCCTCGCGGCCGAGCAGGGCCTCGTCGACTGACGACAGCGTCCGGAGGTGGGGTCGCCAGCGGCTGGCGGCCCCACCCCCGGGCGCGCCCACAGATGGAGGCACAAGATCATGGCTAGCGCGTGGACCATCGCGTCTCGGGCGGTCGACCGCGCCGGTCGCGGGACCGCCACCATCACAGCTACCCCCGACCACCAGCGCGCAGAGCTGGACGCCGGGGGCGGGCGGGAGCTGACGATCACCATCGCCACGCCCGGGCACCCCCGCCTGGACGACGGCACCAGCCAGGTCATCCTGCCCGACGACGACGCCGTCCGGACCGCGGCCGCCTGGATCGACGGCGCCCCACTAGCCTCCCGGCCCGCCGGCCCGCCGGCCTACGTCGACGCATCCCGCGTGCCCGCAGTCGCCGAACTATGGGAGCGGGTCGCGGCCGCCGTCACCGACGCACTACCGGACGGCCTGGCCGCCGACGACGAGCCGGTCGGTATCGGCGACGCCGAGGGTGTCTACCGGCTGGTCGGCCCGCACGGCGCCCGCCTGACTGTCACCCCGCGGCTCACCCGAGCAGGCGAGCTCGCGGAGGTGTCATGGCGCGGCACCCTGGCGACCGGGGCCGCCACCTACGGACACGGCACCCCCCAGGCATCCGCACGGGCAGCCGCCAAATGGGCCGCGACCCTCACCAGCGCCCCGGCGATCACTCCCGCCGGTATCCGCGCCCGCCGTGAGGCGCTCGGGCTGTCGCAGTCCGAGCTCGCCAACCACCTGGGGGTGGGGCAGTCCACCCTCGCCCAATGGGAGGCCAGCAGCCGGGCGCCGCGGGACCCCGCCAGCGTCGACTACGCGCTGCGCGCGCTGGAGGAGCAGGTGGCGTTGATCGTTCGCCAGCAGCTGGCCACCGCCGGCCAGGCCAGCCCTGGCCAGCCGGCCGCGCTCACCACCACCGCCGGCCCCGGCTTGGACGATGCCCTGCACCGGGTGGCCACCGGCCGCGCAGCCGGCACACTCCGCGCCGACGGCCGCGCAGTCATCATCACCTACACCGAGGAGTGATGACTGATGGCCAGCTATCCGGCAGACGATGAAATCGCCGAGCTCAACGCCCTTGGCGTGACTACCGCCGAGGTCAACATGCACAACCGCACGCCGCGTCAGTACACCGAGGCTGAGGTAATCGAGTTCCTGCGCGAGGCCGTCGAGCACCAGCTCGCCAGCATCCGCGAGGACGCCGACTACACCGACGCCGAGGTCGAGTACGCGCTCGACATCGCTGCCTACATCCGCCAGGGATGGGACAGCGAGGCGCGCTGACGCAAACACCGGGGCCGGGAGAGATTGCGCCTCTCCCGGCCCCGGCCGGCGTGGCATCCACCGCTAAAGCGGTCGCCCGACCCTGAACGAGCGACCAACGCCCTAGGAGGTCACGTAGCGCGGCGAACACCAACAAGCCGAGTGTAGCTGTGGGCGGGCGGCGCGGGGGAGCCCCCTGCCCACAGGATGGACAGCGGGACCCGACCGGGGCCGATGGACAGCCCAGCGCCGCCGCGGGCTCCGCCCACGACGCGGCGGCGCGGCCTGCCCCACAGCCCCTCAGCCAGCAGGCCATCGGCACCATTGCGCTTTCTGAACGCCTGCACACAGGCCGCACGTCACCATCGACTCAAAAGGCGGCGTCACTTTCGTTTGCGCGACCTGTGCACAGCCTCCCAAACGTCACGCCGCACGCCCCATCCGACAATATCGCCGCCGAGCACAGAAGGCCGGCCACCCGGGACATAGTTCCCGAGTGGCCGGCCATGATTTCTGCGCTGGTGACTACTCGCGCTCGACGGCGTCGTCATCATCGTTCCGGCGGCGTAGCACCTTATCGCGCACGCTTCGACCGAGCGCAGTCATCCGTGCTTTAGCGCGCTGCCTACGGACCTCGCGCCATCGCTGCTTCCTCAGCGCCTTCCGGCGTGCCAGGGCGGCCGGCTCGCGCACCGGCAGGATAGTGCCGTCCGGCCATACTCTCACCCAATCCCCATTCGCCTTCACGTCGATTGGCCTGCCCGCTCTTGTGGCCAATCTAAGGAGCCCGGCCGTACTCCCGTCAGCTCTCTCCAACGCATGTCCTGACCACGGGTCGGTGACCGACGTGCCATTGACTACGTAGATCGGCGTGAGTGGGACAGCGCCGTCGACTTCTGGGACCGCGCTTATGTCCTCAATGTCGAAGCCTAGTGTGCTTACTTTGCGCTTCATCATTCTCTCCTTCCTCTAATACTGGGTTAGCGCGCCGAGCGCAGTTGGCGACGGAGAACCGCTCCCAGTGTAGGGATGACGGCAACCGCCATGCCGAACATAACGCAGATGACTACCGCGTACATGTCAATCGCGGGGACCGGCCCGCTAGGCATGTCCGCAATGAACAAAGCTGCTACAGCGGTTACAGCTGGAAGCAAAAGCGCTGCCTTGGCCGGGGATAGTATGACTGCCACCAAACGGTAACCTATTACCGTCAGTGCCAGGTATCCGAGGAGCACGGTGGCCACGCCTGGGATCGTCATTCCGCTAAACACCGCGGCCGCCCACACGCCGAAATAGGTCAGGTCGTAAGCAATTGCCATGGACTGCCCGGCAGGGGCGTGCCGGCGGGTCAGCGCGCGCGGTACCTCGGTGATCGCCCAGACCGCCGCAAACGTCACCCCGACCGCAACAAGGAACGCATTGTCGATCGCACCCAATGGTGCACGCAAGATGAATTGCTCCGTCAGGGCCAATACTGCTACGGCCCTTATGGCCGCGACCGCGATACGGACGGCTACGGCGATCACCGCCCGGGGCCGAATGCCGGCCAGCGGCCGGCCGGGGATGTCTGGTGAAGTGTTTTCATGTTGTGTGCTCATACCCCCTATATGCGACGCCGCCCTGCATGCGCGCGAAGTTATCCACAGACCAGGCGGTCAAAAAACGGTCCGCGGTGGGCGCGGCGGTCGGCCGCCCACCGGTCGCCACTCGCCCGACGGTCGCCGCCCGTCGTGCTCGCCCAGGGCGGCCGACCGCCGCGCACTAACCACCACCTCACCTCCCAGCCCCTCCCGGACGGCCTCAGCCCGGACCCTCACCACCCAGCAACAACCTCACCTTCCAGCCAGTCCGAGCTGAGCCCGCCCTACCTATCTCCACTCGCCTTCCAGCCCCGCCTCACCACCGCCGGACACCCAAAAACCCACCTGCTCCTGAGATAAGCAAGGCACATCTGGCACTGCCACGCAAAGGACGCACTTTGGTAGGGGTCGCCCGTGTGCGCGTGTGCGGGGCGGCGTCGCATATAGGGGGTGATACCCGGCCGCACGAAAGGAGCCTAAGAAGTGACCTACGTCACCTGCGCCGAGTGTGGGCAGGCCTTCTTCGCTCACCGCTCGGACGCCCTGTACTGCTCGCCTGGCTGCGCCGGCCGGGCCCGCGCCCGCCGCCGCAGCCAGGCACGCGAGTGCGCCGGCTGCCACGCCGAGTTCGTGCCCGAGCGCACGACGCAGGAGTACTGCACGGCCACGTGCCGGCGGCGCTCCGAGCGGCGACGCCGCTACGCCCGCCGCCAAGAGGCGGCCGGCAAAACCGTCAAACCAACCGGCGCCAGAAACGCACGCAAAACCGATGCGCTTGTGCGCTGCCTCGCGTGCGGAAAAGGATTCACGCCAGCCCGGTCGACGCAGAAATACTGCACCGAGCAATGCCGGGTCAACGCCCGCAGGGTCGCCCGCACCCAGGCCGCCGCCGTCACGCCCGCCGCACGCGCCTGCCAGGCAATCGCCGAGCTACACGCCCCGAATCTCGACGACGTGTGCGTTGAGTGCGGACATAAATGGCCGTGCGAAACGCACCAAATCGCCACTAAGGGCGGTGGTCGTGCATGATAACCATGAGGCAGCTCTACGACCGCGGACGGCCCGGACAATCAATCGTCGACTATCTTGTCGATTCCGTCGCCGACGGTCCCGGAGCTCAGCCGGCGGCCGCCTACGGGTCCAGTCGCTATTACACCGACGGCGGCACGCCCCCAGGCCGGTGGGTCGGAACCGGCATTGCTGGACTCGGAGACGACCCGACCGAAAACAATCCGATGCCGGCCAAGCTGAAGCCCGGAGATATTGTCTCCGCTGAGCAGCTGCGCGCCCTCGTGGAGAAAGGTCGCGACCCGCTTACGGAAAAGCCGCTGGGGCGCGCATTCCCAAAGCACCTCACGGCGCAGGAGCGAGCCGACATTCTACGGCGCGAGCTGCCGAAGAATCTCACCGAGCAGGAGCGTGAGGCCCGTGAGAGGCAGATCGACCGGTCAACCTCTAAAGCCGCCGCCGCCCGTGCTGTGCACGCATTCGACCACACCTTCGCCCCGCCGAAAAGCGTATCCGTCCTATGGGCGCTGGGCGACCAGGGAATCCGCGAGCAGGTGGAGGCGGCCCACCACGAGGCGATCGCAAAGACTGTGCAGGTAATGGAGGCCGACACGATCCGCACCAGGATCGGTGCCGGCGGCGTATCCCAAGAACTCACAATAGGTATGGTTGCCGCCGCATTCGATCACTGGGACTCGCGCGCCGGAGACCCCCATTTGCACACCCACCTGGTGATCGCCAATCGTGTGCAGGCGGCCGAGGATGGAAAGTGGCGTACGCTCGACTCAAACGGCGCACTATTCCCCTCCATCGTCGCCCTATCGGAGGCCTACGACAACTACCTCATGGACTCCCTCAGCGCGCGCCTGGGCGTGTCATTCTCCGCCCGTACTCTTTCGCGCACGGGCCGCACCCAGTACCAGATCGACGGAATCAGTAATGAGCTGATCGAAGAATTCAGCCAGCGTCATGCCGCCATCGACGCCGCCCGTGAACAGGAGGACGGGGACGCCTCCGGCCACTGGGACGCCGACCGCAAAGCCTGGGCGGACACCCGGATGGCGAAGGAGCACCGGCCCCTGTCCCAGCTCACCGAGGACTGGCGCCGCCGGGCCGTCGAGGTCGCCGGCCCGGACCCGCTGCGCGGCGTCGTCGGCCGCCCCCGCCAGGTGCCGGGCACGCCGGCCGGCTGGCCCGGCATGCTCCCGCCAGCCGCCCGCAGCGGCGACGTCACCGACCAGCGCATCGAGGAGATGGCCGACCACGTCGTCAACGTCCTGCAGGGCAGCCGGCCCTCGTGGTCGGACTGGAACATCCGGGCTGAGGCCGAGCGCACGCTACGGTTCATCAGGTGCGCCACGCCGGCGGACCGCGACGCCCTTCGGGCCAGGTTGTGCGAGGCCGCCACCGCCAAGTGCGTGCGCATCGACAGGGTCGACCGCGCCCACACGCCGGCGAGGTGGCGCCGGCCGGACGGCACCAGCCGGTTCGAGCGCGAGCACTCCGCCCTGTGGGTGACTCAAGACCTACTGGACGCCGAGGACTACCTACTGCGCGCCTCCCAGGCCGCCGGCGCACCGGCCATCCCCGGCGCGCGGGCGGCGGTGGCCGCCTGGCGCAGCCAGGACGGCAAGCAGCTGCTGCCCGACCAGGCGGCTGCCGTCGCCAAGGTCCTATCCTCCACGCACCCCGTCGACGTACTCATCGGCCCGGCCGGCTCCGGTAAGACCACCGCCATGGCGGCGCTGGCCGACACCTGGCAGGCCCACTACGGGCAGGTGGTGGGCCTGGCCACCTCCGCGGCGGCCGCCGACGTGCTCGGGCAGTCCCTCGGCATCGAGACCGCCAACACCGCCCAATGGCTGGTGGCGCAGCAGCACGGCGCCGCCCCCCTGCGGGCCGGTCAGCTGGTCATCGTCGACGAGGCATCAATGGCCGCCACCCTGCCCCTGGCCGAAATCGTCTCCCGGGCCAGCTCCGCCGGCGCAAGGGTGCTGCTGGTCGGTGACCCCGACCAGCTCGGCGCCGTCCAGGCCGGCGGCGCCTTCGGCATGATCACCCGCCATCACGACAACCCGGCGACGCTCACCGCGGTGCACCGCTTCGCCGACGCCTGGCAGGCGCAGGCGTCGCTGCTGCTGCGTGCAGGCGACGCCTCCGTGCTGCGCGCCTACGACGAGCACGGCTGCGTGACCTCCGGTGAGCGCGAGGAGGTCATCGAGGGCGTCTATCGGGCATGGCGGGACGACGTCGACGCCGGCATCGACTCCATCATGATCGCCGCCGACAACAACACGGTCAGCGAGCTCAACGAGCGCGCCCGGGCGGACCTGAAGGCGGCCGGCAAGGTCGGCGGCCGCGAGGTGGTCCTGCACGACAAGACCCACGGCTCGGCCGGCGATCGCATCGTCACCCGTCGCAACGCCCACCACCTGGGCGTCGGCAACCACAGGGTGCACAACGGGGCCGCCTGGGACGTCGTTGCCGCCCGCACCGACGGCTCCCTGCTGGTCACCCCGGCCGGCGACCCCTCCGCTCAGGCGATCAGCCTGCCGGCCGCTTACGTCGCCGCCGACGTCGAGCTCGGCTACGCCACCACCGTGCATCGCTCCCAGGGCCGCACCGTTGACCGGGCGCACGCCATCGTCGACTCCACACTCACCCGGCAGGGCCTGTACGTGGCCATGACCCGGGCGCGCGGCGCCAACCTGGCACATGTGGTCGTTGACGACCCCCAGCCCGACACCGCCGACATCCATGATGTGGGCAGCAGCACGCCGACGGATGCGCTGGCCGTCATGGCCGAGATCCTGCGCCGCGACGGCGCCGACCGCACCGCCCGGGAGTCCGCCGCGGAGGCCAACGAGCGGGCCAACACGGTGCGGCAGCTGGCCAACGAGTACGACACCATCACCAGCGGCGACGGCGGGCACGTCCGCGACGACAAGCGCTGGGACCAGCGGCTACCCCGCGTGATCCCGCAAGCGCAGCACGAGCAGCTGCGCAAGGACCCGCACTATGAGGCCCTGCTGGAGCTCATGCAGGCCCGCGACGGCGGCCAGTTCGACCTGGGCGACCTCGTGCCGGCCCTGCTCGCCGAGGCGCCCTTGGACCCCGACCGGCCCGTCCAGGACCTCGCCGACCGCATCATCGCCAACACGCCCATGAGCGAAGAGACCGGCGGCGGAACCTACATCGCAGGGCTGATCCAACCAGGGTGGGCTCGCACGCCGGACGCCCAGCGCGCACTGAACGAGCGTGCCGACCGCATCAACGCCCGCGCCGCCCACGTGCTCGCCACCGCGCTGCGCGAGCGCCAGCCCTGGACCCGCGCCCTCGGCGTACCCCCGAACGATCCGCGCCGCCGCGCCGCCTGGCTGCAAGCGGCCACAGCCGTGGCCGCATACCGCGACCTGTACGGCATCACCGACGGCACACTCGACGACTCCCCGCACATGGACCCCCTCGGCGTCCGCCCCATCAGCGGCGAGCAAGAGACCAAGTTCCAGGCCAACCGTCGGCAGATCGCCACCTGGAGGCTCGCAGAGGCCCGCCGCATCGCAGACGAGGCCACCCGGCCCGACACCGACCCCGCCCCGACACCCGACCAGCGGCCCGAGATGTGACCTCAGGCCCGGCGTCGCACCGGCAGAGCCTCAGCCAGGCGCAGCAGCCGACCCAGATCCTCCGGCACGCGCTCGTCCTCACGCACCTCCTCGGCTGTGGCCAACGTCGTCGTAGCCACCAGCCGCGGCACACCGCCCACGGTCAGTTGCGCCCCGGGCAGCACCCACACCTGCACCGGCTCGGCCGGCTCCATCACCACAGTGGAGCCCGGCCCGGCCACGCCCCGCCCCGCACGTGCGATCAGTCGTGCGCGGTCGCCGGCCGCGGCCGCGCCACCCGCAAGCACCAGCTGGGCGCCCGGTGCGCCGGCCACGCGCCCGCCCGGCTCACTCCGGCAGGCGCCCCAGCAGCGCACGGGCTGGTCGGTCCACCCCGAGGCGATCGCCGACGCCCCAGGCACCACGCTCACGACCGTGCCGGGGGCGTCGTCCACCCACTGGATGTGGGCCGGCTCGCGGCCCACGTACTCGATCTCCGCGGCGCCGTGCAGGTCCAGCAGCTCCAGCCACGTGTGCGCGACCGGCAGGCCCGGTGTGACGCGCGGGGCGCCCTCCACGCGTATGGGCCGAAGCCCGGTGCCCTCAGGAAGGGGAGTGCCGACCGTCAGGTGCTCCCAGCAGTGCGGGCAGCCCTGCACCGCCTCCCACTGTGCGCGCCGGCGACGCAGCCGGCCCGGCACGCCGGTCAGGTCCAGGTCCTGCGTGTGTCCGCAGTGCCACAGCAGCCGGACCGCCGACCAATCCGGCGCGGCTGTCAGGACCGACCCGGGTCCCAGTCCCGTGCCTGCCGCTGGTAGGCCTGATAGGCCCTCTCCTGAGCCTTGGTCCATGTACGTGACGCCCTGCCGTGCTGCTCGATGTCTTGCGCCCACGACTGTAGCGCCGCGGCGTCCGAATCCGGGTCATGGCGCGTCCGGCACGCCCGCCCAGAGAAGAACTCACGCAGCTCGCCGCGGATGAATGCCAGGTCCCGGTGCCAGGCGACCATCACCGACCCACCCATACCGGGAGACAGCGCCGACCGGTAGGACTGGCGCAGCGCGTCCAACATGCGCACAGCCGCCTCATGCTGCTCCCAGCACGCCGGCACCGTGCTCGAATCCCACCGATACGCAGCCACCAGGCGGCCCACGAAGAGACGCAGCGCTGCGAGCTCGCTCGCCCGCTGCGCCGGCGTCAACGACCACCAGTCAACCAAACCCGTGACCGGCGGCACCTCCTCCCGCGCCGCACCGCCCACAGCACCCTGGGCCCCGGCATCAGCAGCCACGAGCAGCTCGTCGACCTGCCACTCCCAATCCTCACCGTCGGGCCCAGACTCGTCGGGAGTCATACTCCAACCGCCTCCCTCTCCCGCTCCATGCTGCGGCTCATGTCCATCTCCCGCTCCTGCCTCTCACGCGCGACCGCATCAATCTCATCGGGGCGATAGCCCGCCCACACGCGGCCGTCGGCGGCCACAACCGGCAGCGCTCGGGCACCGATCTGCTCCGCCAGTCGCCTCGCCTCCCGGTCCGCCGCCGCATCCTGGCGCACGTCCAGCACCTGCGCCTCGATCCCTCGCTGCTGCAACCGCCGCTGCGTAGCGGCACACTGCTGGCAGCCATCTGTGCCGTACACAGTCACCATCTCGTCGTCTCCTCTCTCACCTGACACGGTCCCACTCCGACTGGAGCTGTTGCTGCTGTGGGGGAGGCGGCGGGGGCGCGGCCACCTGCGCGGGCCGGCGCCGCTGCTCCACCCGCCGGGTCGCCCTCGCGGTAAGCCACGCCTCAACCCGGCCCATACGGCGCCCCTCCGGCGCCCCGGCGGGCGTCAGCGTCGCGGTGTTGACGCGGTCCATGATCAGCGCGGGCGCACCGGCCTTGATCAGTAGCATCTTGCCGCGCTCAAGCGCATGCACCTCACCCCTCGACAGGACCGGCTCGCGCTGCTCCGACAGCGAGGTCGATACCGGGCCGCGGCCGGTCTGCGTGGTGCGCCGCGACACGGTCCGCTCACCCAGGGCGGCGGAGATCTCCGACAACGTCGACTCCCTGGTGATCCCACCCATCACGATCTTCACGGTCGCCGAATCCCAAATAGCGGCGGCGGTCTGGGCGCCCCACCGCGCCTCGGACTGCGCCCGGGACTGCTCGACCACTACGGTGAAGATGCCCGAGCCGCCGCCGGCGCTCATCATCGACGGCAAGCTCGGCAGCGCCGCAATGTTGTTCAGCTCGTCCAGCACGAGCGCCACCGGTGGGCACAACCTGTTGCCGGGGGAGTGGTTCGCAAGCTCCTGGGCGACGGCGTAGACCTCCTCGATCAGTGCGGCCACGATCGGCGCCGCAGCCGCCCTGGAGTCCCCCACTACATAGAGCGTGCCCCGGGCGGCCAAAAAGGCGGCGATGTCGAGCTCCTGGCCGGGCGCCGGGGACAGCGCCTCACGGACCGTTGGGTCCATCAGCGGCAGCGCCACGCACGAGCTGATGGTCGCCCAAATGTTGGACACAGTGCGCTTGTCGCCCAGCATCTGGGCCTCGAGCTGGTCGCCCCATGCTGCCGACGCGCCGCCGGCCGCCTTGAGCACATTCACGGCCGCCTTGGCCTGTGCGTGGTCGGCGCACCAGCGGGCGAGCGTGTCCACGCCCGCGCCGGAGATCGCCGCCGCGTGCAGCAGCGCCGCCAACGCAGAATGGGCGTTCGCCTGCCAGAAGTCCGCGTTTTCCGTGCCTTTCGCGGCGTTGGCGACCAGGGCGTTGGCGCGGCGCAGCGCAGTGGTCGGGTCCTGGCAGCCCGACGTCAGCGACCAGCGCAGCCGGCCCGTCACGCCAACAAGGTCCTCATGGCGGACAGCTGGCGCGAACACGGCCACCGGCCCGAGATGTGAGCGTGCCTCCATGGTCTCGGTCGCCAGCTCGGTGCGCACCGACGTGGCGACCACCGGCCCGGTCCAGCCCATCAGGATCGGGATGATCAACTGGTGCGTCTTGCCGGACCGGGACGGGGAGGAGATCGCGACCGAGTCCTCACACGCCAACCACACATCACCAAACGGTGTGGTGCCGACGATAACGCCCAGGTCCCGGGCGGTCGGGTGCTCCAGGTCCGGGCGCAGCCAGATCATCGCAGCGATCGCCGCCGCGGAAAAGTGCCGGCGCACGTCGCGGGCCGTGGCCAGGCCATGGCCGCCGGCCGGCCGCAGCCGGCCACCACCCAGCCGACCCCGCAGCCGCACCAACACCGCCACCACGCCAGCCACCACGACGCCGAAGATCAGCACTGCCAGTGTCCAGAAGGCGCCGGTGCTCATGCCCTCAGCGTCCCAGGCGCGTGCCGGCGGCCGGCCCAGCATCATCCACAGCGCCGCAGCCACCGGCGACCGCCTGGGCATGCACGCGCCGCCCAGGCAGGCCAGCCGGGCCGCCAGCCACAGCGAGACGCCCGCCGCCGCCACCACGCCGACCAGCACACCGGCCAACAGGGCGCCACCCGCATCCTGAGACCCACCGGTATCGCGGTCACTCATCGCGGCCTCCCATTGCATCGTCCGTATCAGTCAGGGCCGCCTCCCACGGGGTGCGGTCATGGGAAACCGCGTAATAGCGCTGGCCGATCATCCACAGCCCCGTCCCCTGCTGAAACCTCGGCACCATGGCCGCACCGACATGGTTCAGCCCCAGCCGCTCGGTCGTCCTGCGCAACTGGTCGGCCTCCTGCCGGTACACGATCCGGGTAGACGTGTCTGCGATCAGGCCCTCGGCCAGGGCACGCTCCCGTGAGCCCTCCGGGCCGGCGGCGTCGGAGTCCGACAACCGGTGCAACACCACGATGTTGGAAATGCCCCAGCGGCGGGCCAGCTTCCACTCATCCGCCATCCGCCCCAACAACCCGGGGCTCGACATCAGACGGCTGGCCTCGTCATAGACCATGAACCGCCTGCCCAGGTCGCCGCCGCGCACGGCGGCCTCGACCCAGGCCTGCGCGCAGGTCATCACCAGGGGCAGGCCCTTGTCGCCGTCACTGAAACCGGCCAAGGACACCGACACCATCGGGGCGGCCGGGTCGAATCGGCGGGTTGATGGGCCGTCGAACAGACCGGCCACATCCCCTCCGATCATGCCCTGCAAGTACAGGCCGGCCCGGCGGCCCATGCGCATCATCTCCGCCCTATCGGGCACGCCCGCGGGCAGCTCGCACCCGTCCGTGGGTGCCAGCAGCTCCTCCACCACCGTCGGCAGCAGCACCTCACCGCCACGTCCCACGGCGCGATCCAGGGCCGCCGCCAGGGCGGTCTGGTCCTGCTCATCCAACCTGGCTCCGGCCAGCGTCTCCAGCAGGGCCTCCAGCAGCTGTAGGCGCTGCTTGCGGACCATCCGCCGCCAGCCCTCATCGTCCACGATGTGCCCGTTCTCGTCGCGGTCGGGGCGCCGGCCCGCATCCAGCGGATTGAGCCGCTCCCGGCTGGCGCCGCCCACCTGGATCACCGTGCCGCCCACCGCCTCAACGACACCCGTCCACTCGCCCTTCACGTCACCGGGGACGAAGGTCCTGTAACCGGCGGCGACGCCCCGCAGGGCCAGGCACTTCACCAGCGCCGACTTGCCCGTCCCGATCACGCCAGCGACCGTGATGTTCGGATTCGTGATCAAACCACGCCGATACAGCACAAAAGGATCGAAGCTGAACGCCCGGTTGCTCATGATGTCACGGCCGATGACCAGGCCCTGGGCGCCGAGCCCGTCGTCGGCGACGAACGGGTACGCGGTGCGCAGGACCTTGGTGGTGGCCCGCTCGGTCTCCGCGGTGGCCTCGCGCAGCTGCCGGGCGCTGCGCGCCCTGCGCTCACCCAGCCGGGGCAGGTAATCCCCCTCCCACAACGCCCGCTCCGCCTTACGCCGCTCGGCCGCGTCGGCCCGCTCCTGGGCGGCCAGGTCCCGGCGGCGCGCACGCTCCGCCGCCACACGCCGACGCCTTTGCTGCTTGGTTTCCTCGCCAATGACTAGTGAGGTGATTCGGGGCATGGTCAGCTCACTTTCAGGCCCAGGGGCAGGGTGGCGGCGTCGAAGAGCTCGTCCTGCTGCCCGATCAGAGTGTCCACCCGGAGGACGGACTGTCCCGCGGCCGCCCGGACGGCTTCGAAGGCGCGTCCGAGGCCGTCCTTCGAGGCGGCGGCGATCACGACCAGGGCGACGTGGTCGGCGTCCGTCCACCCCGAGTCCAACTCGGTCAGGTGCTCGTCGACCGCCTGCCGGTCGCGGGCCTGGAGCACGGTCTCGGTACGGCCCACCTTCGCCCGCTCCTCAACCGCGTTCGCCTCGTCGTTAGCGTCATGCTCCGCAGCCCGGACGGCTTTGTCGGTGCGCACCGGCTCATAGATGTGCGTGAGCGTCATCCTTACGCCCGGCACCATCAGCAGCTGGTGCAGGAAGCCCGGTGCGACGGGCCGGCGCGGCCAACCCACCCGCATCACCTTGTGCCAGCCAGAGTCTGTGCGCAGGTGCGCCCAGTGGGCCTCAACCGCCATGGGGCCCGCCTCGTCCAGGTCGCCGACCAGCTCAGGGTGCCGCTCCAGCTGGACCGACCGGGCCGGGTCGTAGGCGGCCCGGATGATCAGGGCCAGCTCGTCCGGGCCCAGCCAGCCCGCCGGCGTCAGGCCGGCGGCCGGCAGGGCCTCCTCCACCACGTGCATGCGCGAGCGCATGACGGCGGCAGCACCCGTCATGCCGCCCCCGTGGTCACGGACCGCCCTCTTGGTCGCCTCAAGGCTCATGACGATCGTGATTGTGGAGCGGTGCACCTCCGTGGCCGCCGACAAGTCATTGAGCAATGCCTCATAAGACACGCGGGCCGGGCTGCCCTCCGGGGCCTTAGTGGGCCAGCGACGCCAGTGCTCCCTCGCCCCCACACTCGCATCCGGGTCCGACCTCACCGTCGTCTGAATACGCACAATCCCGCCGGACTGACCCACCGTGCCCAAAAACGCCGCCCAACCAGTAACCCTGCTGGCCTGCTCATCGTCGTCGACCACCATGAACTGGCCGTGCGTCACCGCGATCGTCGCCGCCAATGTCTTCGCCGCCGGGTCGTGGACGAAGACGGCGCCGGTGGCCTCATCGACCACCTGACGCAGCCGGGCGCGCGATCCGGGCAGCGCCAGCGTGCCCGCAGGACGGGTCCGCCACACCGGCCGGACATACTGACGCTGCCCAGCCACACCACGCCCCAGCCACGCCGCCGCAACCGGAACATAACCCACCAGCGGCTTGCCGGAGACGGGGACAAGTGCCGCAGCCGCCAGACCCACCCACAGCGGGGACGTGATCACCGGACCCGCCGGCAAACCCAGCCCGATCATCCCGCCCACCGCGGCCACACCCGCCGCCAGCAGACACAAGCACTGGCTGACGCTCAGGCCCACGAACACACCCCGCGTCGACCGGCGCGGAAACACCTCACTAACGGCTGCGTCACTCATCACCATTCACCCATCAGAAATTGGAGCCCGCCTCGGCGAAGAAGCCGACCAACTCCGCCGACCCGCCAATAAACGCGCCTCCGACGAACGCCGCAGCGATACCGATCTTGGCGTTCGTTCCGCGGTGGCCGAGGTCAAACCAGTGGCCAACAACCCAAATGATCACTGCACCGATCACCGACATCACCATCAGCACGATGCCGAGCGCCTGGAAACCGCCGACAGCCTCAACCAACGACCCCATGAAGGGGAAGTAGTCCCAGTTGATCGTGATGTTCGGCACGTAACCACTGCCGCTGCTCGTGCCCGCAGCAGCGCCGTCCGTGGCGCCGTCCGTGGCGCCGTCCGTCGTCAAGTCGGCGCCGACAGCGGCCGCCAGCCGACCTGCGGCCGCCAGGCCCATGGTTGCGAAGCTCATGGGTGCTCCTCCTATGTAGGGATCTATGCCGTCCCGGGCGGGGCGGCCTCACCCCCTATATGCGACGGCGCCCCGCACACGCGCACACACCGTGCACATGTGCGGGGCCCCCCAACAACGACGTTCGCCGGCTCACCCGCCCGACAGCGTGCCGATGATCCAGCCGATCCAGCCCGGCAGCGCCATGGCCACCACCGGCACCAGCAGCGAACCCGCCACCGCGAGCTTCCCCGCCTTCGCCACACCACCCAGCCCGGTGGTGTGGCCCACGCTCCACAGCACCGCACCCAGGATCACGCCCGCTGTGGCCGCCACCAACACCACCGCCTGCACCCCACCAATCAGGCCGAACAGGCCGGCGATCTCCTGCCACAAGTCCACGTCCGGCAGCAGCACACGCGCCGGCAACCCACACACCACCAGCATCAGGACACCTCCCAACCAGGAATGTCATCCTCAAGCGCACCATGCCCGAAACCCCCGCCATACATACGCGGAACCGGGCTCGGCAACCGCCGGCGGCCGCCCTCACCGCGACGAGTATCCAGACGGTCGGCCAGGTCGTTCACCTTCTCAGACACACCACGCCGTGGCCGCGGTGCGGCATCCCCGCCGCCCGAAGGCATCGAGGACGGCGCCGATGACCGGCCGCCCACCGGCGCGCCAGCACCCCGACGACCGGCGGGCGCCGTACGGCCACGGCTGGTCGGCTGCCTGCTGATGGTCTGGCCAGTCTGACCGTCCACGACAGACGGCGCCTGCGCCGGCCCCTCCACCGAAGACGC
>NZ_LK995541.1 GCF_900002405.1 Actinomyces succiniciruminis
CGCCCGGGGAGTCCGCGGTCTCTCGCACCCAGGTTGAGGACGCGGAGGCGGCGCAGCAGCAGGCGGATGCCGCCCTGGCCGCCCGCACCCGGGAACGCGACGCCCTGGTCACCGAGCAGGCCGCCGCGCGGGCGCAGGCCGGCGAGGACTCCGTGGCCGACCTCGCCCAGTCCCTGGAGACCGCCGCAGCCCAACTCGAGGCCGCCGAGCGGACCGCCGCGCCGCTGGCCCAGCTGGAGGCCGAGCTGGCGGAGTTCACCGAAGTCACCGACCAGCTGCGCGAAGGCCTCGATCAGCGGCGCAGCCGCCTGGCGGAGGACCGTGCCCGCCTGGAGGCAGGGGCCGCCGCCCTCACCCAGGATCGGGAACGGTGCCGCAATGCCCGCGGCGACCACGAGTCCGTTGCCGCACGTATGCGTTCCCTGGCCGACGCCGCCGACGCCGCCGCCGGGCTGGCCGCCCTGCTCACCACGGCCGGAGACACCGCCCGCACCGTCGTAAAGGAACGCAGCGAGCTGACCGACGTCGTGGCGCAGGCCGGGTTCGTGTCCGCCGAGCAGGCCGCGACGGCCACCCTGCCCGGCCCCGATCTGGCGGCCCTGGAGGCACAGGTCAACGAGGTGGCGGCGCGGCGCGAACGGGTCCGGCAGGCACTGACCGAGGACGAGGCGATCGCCTCCCTCACGGGGGAGGAGATCGCCGACGTCGACGGAGCCCGGGAGCGACTGGCCGCCGCCGATGCCGCCTACGAGGCGGCGCTGCAGGCGCGGGAGCAGGCGCGTGCGTTCCTCGTCCGGGTTCGGGACGCGGCCGCCGGACTCGCCGACGCCGCCGATACACTCACCACCGCCATGGAGGACTCCGCCACCCTGCTGGAGGTAGCCGCCCTGGCCACCGGCTCCAACGACGCCGCGACCCCGCTATCCACCTGGGTGCTGCTGGAGCGATTCAACGACGTACTCGCCTTCGCCAACGACCGGCTGGACCAGATGTCTGCGGGCCGCTACGCGCTCGTCCGGGTCGCCGACGAGGCCGGCTCTGCGCGCCGCAAGGACCGGGGCCTGGGGCTTGGCGTGGTGGACCGGTTCTCCGACTCGGGTGTGCGCGATCCCAAGACGCTGTCCGGCGGGGAGACCTTCTACGTGTCCCTGTCGCTGGCCCTCGCCCTGGCGGACGTGGTCACGGCCGAGTCCGGCGGGGTGTCGATGGATACCTTGTTCATCGACGAGGGCTTCGGCTCGCTGGATCCCGAGACGCTGCAGGCCGTACTCGCCGAACTCGGGCGGCTTCAGGCCGGTGGACGCACGGTCGGGATCGTGTCCCACGTGGAGGAACTGCGTCGGCAGGTGGCCGACCGCATCGAGGTCACCCGCTCGCCGACCGGTTCCAAGCTGCGCACGATCGCCTCCTAGCCAGACGCCGGGCGACGCCCGCGGGTCGACGCCCCGGGCCATGGGTGCGATGCCGCGGCCTCAGGGGCGGCACCGTGGCCTCAGCGGAGACGTCGCCGGCCGGCGCCCAGCTCCTCGGCGAGTGCGTCCCGTTCGGACACGTCGTACCACAGCAGATCCGCGTCGGCGGCGCGCTCGAAGGCGGCCTCGTCGCCGGTGCGGGCGGCGCGCACATCGGGCTCGGCGTCCGCCTCGTCCACGAGGAGTGCCGCAACGGCGTCCCACTCCACCGGTGCGGTCAACTCAACCGTTCCCGGCAGCACGTCGTCGCCCGCCGGCACTTCCCGCACCTGCTCCTCCTCGACGTCGGCGGCGATCACCACCCGCCGGTCGGCCAGGGCCTCGGCGCCGGGCACAGCCAGCAGCATTACGGAGGAGTCCGCGGCGCACAGGCTGGCCGAGACCTCCAGCCCCTCCTGGTCCTCCTCGGGGAACACGGCGGCCAGCGCGGGCGTGGCGGCGTGGGCGGTGCGGGGGCTGATCGAGTCCGCGGACAGGTCGGCGGCGGTGGCTGGCAGGTAGACGCGCATGGGGCAAGTGTGCCCCGAAGCCGGGCTCGGCACGCACTTGCCACTGCGCGCACACCACCCGGGCCTCCCTCACACGCACCCAACGCCGCGCGTTCACCAGGCCAACCGGCACGCACGCGGGCTACGACTAACGTCCCCTTGGCGCGGCGGGGCCGATGTGGTGGGCTGTCGGTATGAACTGGGACAGCTTGCTGACCGATCTGGAAAGCCGCTTCGACGCCGAGCGGCGCACCAATATCGCCGCCGAGGCCGCCGACCTCGCGGAGGCGGAGATCGCCGCCCTGCACCTGGCCGACCGGCTGCGCGGCGCCGTCGGCCGCACCGTGCACCTGCGCACGCGCGGCGGGGCCGCCGTCGACGGCGTGGTGCGGCGCGCGGAGGACGCCTTCGTGCTGCTGGATGAAGGCGAGGGGATCCAGTCGCTCGTGCCACTCGATGCGGTCGCGCTGGCCTCGCCCCTGCCCGGTCCCGCACCGGCACCCAATGGGCACCACCGCCCCAGCCTCCAGGGCGCGCTGCGGGAGCTCGCCCGCGCGGGCACGCGGGTGCGCGTGATCTGCGCTTCGCAGGAGGTCACGGGCCGACTCGCCCGGGTGGGGGCCGACTACATTGACGTCGCCCGCGACCCGGTGTCCGGGCACACCCCCGGGGCGATCACCATTGCGCTGGCGGTGATCGATGTGGTGCGCAGCCGGTAAGCAGTGGCGGCAGCAGAAACGGCACCGATCCGACCGCAGGCGTCACGACCCGGGCCGTTGTCTTGACCCGGGCTCGGCGCTCGGGTGGCCTAGGCGTTCACGGATCGGGGTGTCTTGGCGCTCCCGGAGGCCACCATCTGACGAGTCGCGGCCAGTTGCCGCTCCACGTACTCGTCGAAGGCACTCTCCGGAACCCGCCACAGGTGCCGTGCCCCCACCTGGATTGCGGGCAGCTCCCCGGACTGGATCAGGGCACGCACCCCCTGGGCGGACAGCTGGAGGTGCTCGGCTACTTCGGCGATGGTCAGAAACTTATCCGGCATGGCACTATGCTCTCATTATCTTGCCGTATGCGCCATAGTTGAACATACTTGTGGATAGCCAATGATGCTCTCAGAGCATCCAAAGGTCACGCTCATGATCGAGGAGGATCCCGTGAGCTCAGCGCAGCGAAGCGCACCCCACGCCCGCAATACCAGCCCCGGCCGCCCAGCGCCCGGTCGCCTGCGCCGCCCCACTTGGAAGGATCCGCGGCTCGCCGGTGGACTGGTGCTGATCGGTGCGGCCGTGGCCCTGGGCACCTGGGCCGTCAACGCCGCCGCGGACACCGAACAGATCTACGTACTCGCCCAGGACGTCGCCCCCGGCACCGACCTGAACGCCGACGGGGTGCTCACGCTGGTCGACTCCCACCCCGGCACCGCCGCCTACGTCACCGCGGGGGACCTGCCCGCGGACGCCGTCGCTACCCGCTCGCTCCAGGCCGGAGAGTTGCTGCCGTCCGGAGCGGTCGGAGCCGCCGGCGACGTCGACCTGCGTTCCGTGGTGCTCGACGTCGCCTCCGGTTTGCCCACGGGCACCGGCGCCGGCGACGTCGTTGACCTGTGGGCCCTTCCCACCGCCCCGATCGCTGGGCAGGAGGCCGGTGCCGCCGAGGTCGTGGCCCGGGGGCTGACGATCTCCTCCGTCGGGGAGGCCGGCGCCTCCATCATCGGCGGCACCAGCGTGCAGGTGGAGGTGCTCGTCCCCCAGGACGCGGTCGCCGACGTGCTCACCGCCGTCGGCGCCGATGGGCCCCTCGTACTCGTCCCCACCGGCCAGGGGCAGTGATGGCGGCCACGACCCAAGACGGGGCCACACCCCCGGGACCGCGCGGCGTCCTGTTGGCGCTGGGCGACGACGCCGACATCCTGCGCGCCATCGACACGCCGGGCTCGGGCATGCGGGTTGTGCGCCGCTGTGCGGACACGGCCGAGCTGCTCGGCGCCGCCCTGGCCGGGCTGGGAACACTCGCCGTCGTCGGCACGGACTTTGACGAACTCGACCGCAGTGTGCTGGACCGGTTGAACCGGGCCGGAGTATCCGGCCTGCTGCTGGCACCGGACGGCGACCGCGAGCGCTGGGAGAGCGCCGGCTGGCCGGTGGAGTCCGCCGCCGCTCCCGCCGCCGCGGTGTGCGCCCGCCTGCGGCTGATCGCCCGCGGCCACACCTCCTCGCCGGACCCGCGTCCGGACGCCCCCATGACCTCGACCCCGGCCGCGGCGGCAGCGTCTACCACGACCGCCTCGGCCCCGCCTGCGGGGGCGGTGGCCGCGGCCGACCTGTGGGAGGAATTCGACGCGGCGCCCGCACTGCCGCCGAGCTTCTCGCCGCAGCCGGAGGCCGTGGGCCCGGCCGGTGCGCCCGCGACTGCTCACGCCAGGGCAGCCGCCGTCGGGGATGCCGAGCCCGGCGGGCTGGTGGTGGTGTGGGGCCCGCACGGCGCGCCGGGGCGCACCACCGTGGCCGCGGCCCTGGCCAGCGGACTCACCGGCGACACCATCCTGGTGGACGCCGACATCGAGGCGCCCAGTCTGACCCAGCTGCTCGGGCTGCCCGAGGACTCCTCCGCGCTGGCGACGGCGGCGCGGCTGGCCTCGCGCGGCCGTCTGGACGCGGAGACCCTGGACCGCATACTCATACCGGTCAGCGAGGGCCGTCGGCTGTTGACCGGACTGGGTCGACCCGGCCGCTGGCGAGAGCTACCGCCCGCGGCGATGCCGGAGGTGTGGGAGCGCTGCCGGCGAGCGGCCGCCTGGACGGTGGTGGATGTCGCCGGAGGGCGGATCGACGACGCCGTGGACGACTTCACCCTGGAGCCGGGGCGCGGCGCCGTGACGGCGGATCTGCTGCGCAGCGCGGACGTCGTGGTGATCGTGGGCGCCGGCGACCCGATCGGGGTGCGCCGACTGCTGCAGCTCATGGATGACTTGGACGGCGACCTGCGGCCGAACGGGCGCGTCGAGGTGGTAGTCAACCGCGTGCGCGCCTCCACCGCGGGGCCGTCTCCGCAGCGAGCGGTGCGGGAGGCGCTGGCGCGCTTCGGCGATCTGGAGGACGTCGTCGTGCTGCCCGATGATGCGCAGACGGCTGACCGCTGTCTGATGGAGGGACGCAGCGTGCTCGAGGCCGCACCGGGCTCACCATTGGGACGAGCACTGGCCGAACTGGTTGATCGCGTAGACCCGCGCTCGGGCGCCTCGGCCCGGGCGGAGCATATTGGCCGCGGCGCTCGGCTACGCCGTCTGACTTCCCGGCTGCGCACTCAGCGACAGCCGAAAGCCACGAGCGCGCGCGCTGCCGCGGCGACGCCAAGCGCCGGACCGACGGGCGCGGTGAGCAGTCCCGGCGCCCCCACGCCCGCGCCGCCGCCACCGCCGGAGGAGGGTCCCGTCGCCGCCGCAGGCCCCAATGCCGCCCGCTCCGCGATCGCGGCTATGGATCCCCGGGCCTCCTTGTCACCGTCTGCGTCAGACGGTTCTGCGCGCCGCCGCTCGGGCCGCCACCGCGCCTGATCGAGACTTCTTCATCCAGTCGGTCCAAATCGGACCGCACACCCGACCTCAACACACACCTGAGACCCGCTTGACACATCTATACCCATCGACGATGATCTAACATCATCAAACACGATCAACGGCGATGGGATGACACATGAGTGCATCAACGTGGATACTCACTCCCGAACCGGGGGCCCGCCGACGCGCCGCACTCGGCAGCGCCCGTCTGGCCTGCCTCGGTTTGGCCTGCGCCGCGGCCATGCCGGTGCTGCTCGGCGCGGCAGCTCAAAGTGTTCGCAGCCTGCTGGCACTGCCGCCCGCCTGGTGGGGCGCCAGCCAGCTGTCCGCAGCGATCACCGCCCTGGCCTGCGCCGCCGGCGCGGTGGGCGCACTGTGGCATCTGCTGTCCGCCGGCGTCGCCCTCGTCGTGTTGCTCCGCTCCACCCGTGCGGGCACCCTCGCCGGCTTCCGGAACCACGACGCCGGGACGGCGGTCCGGCTACTGCGCCGCTGGGGTGCTCCCCTGGTGCGGCGGATCGCCGGTGGTGTTCTCGTCGTCGGCATCACCACGAGCCCGGCGCTGGCCGCCACCGACTCCGCACCGGACACCGATGACCTGGGCTGGCAGCCCACCGTGAATGCCCCGGCGCAGCCCAGCGCGCCGGAGGCCACCGAACCGGAGAGCATCGAGCCGGAGGTAACCGCATCTCCGGCCGCCTCTGCGCCGGCCGCGCCCACACCCACCGCAGAGGCCACGGCGCACGTCCCCCTACTGCCTGATGCCGACAACCCGGGCGCGCAGTTGACCGACCCACGTACCACTCGGAGTCACTCGGCCGGAGCCGTCGCGGACGGCTCCCCCACCACAACCGGCGAGCCCGCGGTCGCCGCCTCGCACCGCGTCGCCGTCGGCGAGTCCCTGTGGTCAATCACCGTCAGTCTGCTCGGCCCCGACGCCGCCACCGCCGACATCGCCGCCGCCTGGCCCCACCTGTATCGAGCCAACGTCGAAACGATCGGTGCCGACCCCGGGCTCATCCACCCCGGAACGCTCCTGACCGTTCCCCCGCTCGCCGACCCATCCGACTCGTGAGCGCCCCCGCCTCCGCGTTCACCGACACCGCCCCGCCTCAGGAGAACCACCATGTCAGTCCTAGCCGCACCCGCGACCGCGCCCCGCACCGGGCCGGTAACAGCATCGGAATCAAGCCGCCTGCCGAAGCGACAACCCGCGCACCCGAGACGACGCTCCGAGACGACGCCGCAGCCACGCCGACTCCAGGTGCGGCGCCTGCCCGCCACCGCGTCCGGCGGCACGGTGACGCGCGAGACCGGCCCGGACGGCGCCGAGCAGCCTCGCGGCTGGGATCGGATGTCCTTCCGCCCCGCCCTGAAAGAGCGCAACCGGCGCGCCGCCGGACCGGAGATCGTGCCCACTACAGCGGCGCTCGCATCGGGCACCGCCACCGGCCCGAGCACCCCGGGCGCCGACGCCCCCATGCCGGACCCGGCGCGCTTCGCGGCCGTCGTCGTGACCGCCGCCGCGGAGGTGCTGTCCGGTCACCGCAGCGCCGATCACCTCGCCCGCTGGACCACGCCGGAGTTGTTCGCGGCCCTCGCCCGACGGGCGGGCCTGGCCCGCAGACTGCTGGGGCGGGCGCCCACGCGCATGCGCCCCCGCTCGGTACACGCCCAGCGCCCCGAGCACGGCACCTGTGAGGTGACGATCCTGCTCGACGACGGTTCCCGCGTACGCGCGGCGGCGGCCCGGCTGGAGGCCTTCCGGGGCCGCTGGCTACTGGCCGCTCTGGAGATCGCCTGAATCGCCCGAGCTACTTGCGCCGCTTCTTGGCGGCCGCCCGCCGCTGCTTGCGGTTGCCCGCCGGCGCCGTGGCCGCTTGGTTCGCGCCGGCAGCGGCGCCTGCGCCGGTCACGCCCGCATCGGCGGTGCGCACGGGCTTCGCAGCCACTCGCCCCTGGGCGGATGGGGCGGGGGCGGCCGTGGCGGTACCGTCCTCGCTGGGCGCGGTGTAGGTAATGCGCTGGTTCATGGGCTCCTGGCCGGTGGTGCCCAGCACGGAGCCGGCCTGGACCCGCTTGCGGGCGCTCCCCCGCCTGCGGGCGCCGGCCTTGGTGCCGCCGGCGGCGGACTCCTGCTCCGCGTCCTGCGCCTCCTGCTCGGCGACGGCGCGGGCGGCCGCGGCGTCGAAGCGCGCGGCGTTGGCGAAGACCTGCTCAACCGTCTCCTCGCGGATGCCCTCCATCATGGCCTTGAACATGTGCGCGCCCTCGTTGGCGTACTCCACCAGCGGGTCGCGCTGGGCC
The DNA here is from genome assembly GCF_900002405.1 of Actinomyces succiniciruminis. Taxonomy (GTDB): domain Bacteria; phylum Actinomycetota; class Actinomycetes; order Actinomycetales; family Actinomycetaceae; genus Actinomyces; species Actinomyces succiniciruminis. The sequence continues at coordinate 7,824 of NZ_LK995541.1, forward strand.
ATGGCGCGCAGGCCGATGCCCTCCTTGAGGTAGTCCATCTCATACAGGTGCTCGCGCCAGCGCTTGTCGACGACGGCGAGCAGCACCCGCCGTTCCAGGGTGCGCATGGGCTCCTCACCCAGCTGGGCGCGGGCGATGGGGTTGTCGTCCAGACGCTTTTCGGCGTCCTCGTAGGCGACGGCGGCGTCATCGGTGAGTTCGGCGGTCATCCGCTCGGCGGACAGCAGGTCGCGGCCGCCGACCTCCTCGATCAGGTCCTCCTGGGTGATGCTGACCGGGTAGACGTGGGCGAGGTCGTCCCACAGGGCGTCCAGATCCCACTCGTCGGGGCGGCCCTCCTGCGTGCGGGAGGCCACGATGGTGCCGATGGTCTGGGCGCGGTAGTTCTCCAGCTGCGGCTCCAGGTCCTCACCGTCCAGGACGCGGCGACGCTCGGAGTAGACCTTCTCGCGCTGCTCGGTCATGACGTCGTCGTACTTCAGGACGTTCTTGCGGATCTCGTAGTTGCGCGCCTCGACCTGCCGCTGGGCGGAGGCGATGGCGCGGGTGACCATCTTCGACTCGATGGGCACGTCGTCGGGGTAGGCGCCGGAGCTCATGATGCGCTGGGCGGCGCCGGAGGCGAACATGCGCATCAGGTCGTCCTCCATCGACAGGTAGAAGCGGGACTCGCCCGGGTCCCCCTGACGTCCGGAGCGGCCGCGCAGCTGGTTGTCGATGCGGCGGGACTCGTGTCGTTCGGTGCCCAGCACGTACAGGCCACCGAGTTCGACCACCTCATCGTGCTCCGCGGCGCAGGACTCCTGCGCCGCGGCGAGCGCCTTGGGCCAGGCCCGCTCGTACTCCTCGGCGTTCTCCTCGGGATCCAGGCCCGCCTCCTTCAGGGCGGACACGGCGATGTACTCCGCGTTGCCACCGAGCATGATGTCGGTGCCGCGGCCGGCCATGTTGGTGGCCACCGTGACCGCGCCCTTGCGCCCGGCCAGGGCGACGACGGCGGCCTCACGGGCGTGCTGCTTGGCGTTGAGGACCTGGTGGGGGATGCCGCGCTCATCCAGCAGTTGGGAGAGCTGCTCGGACTTCTCCACGCTGGTGGTGCCCACCAGAATCGGCTGGCCGAGCTCGTGGCGTTCGGCGATGTCGTCGACGACGGCCGCCAGCTTCGCGGCCACGTTGGTGTAGACCAGGTCGGGCTGGTCCACGCGGATCATCGGCTTGTTGGTGGGGATGGGCACCACGCCGATGCCGTAGGTGCCGGCGAACTCGGCGGCCTCGGTCTCGGCGGTGCCGGTCATGCCGGCGCGCGAGCCCTCCGGGTACAGGCGGAAGTAGTTCTGCAGGGTGATGGTGGCCAGGGTCTGGTTCTCGGCCTTGATGTCCACCCGCTCCTTGGCCTCGATGGCCTGGTGCATGCCCTCGTTGTAGCGGCGTCCGGGGAGGACGCGGCCGGTGTGCTCGTCGACGATGAGGACCTCGCCGTCGCGCACGATGTAATCCTTGTCCAGGTGGAACAGTTCCTTGGCCTTGATGGCGTTGTTCAGGAAGCCGATTAGCGGGGTGTTCTCGGACTCGTAGAGGTTTTCGATGCCCAGGTAGTCCTCCACCCGCTCAATGCCGGGGGCGAGGACGCCGATGGTGCGTTTCTTCTCATCGACCTCGTAGTCGCGGCCGGCGCGCAGCCGCCCGGCGATCTTGGCGAACTCCTTGTACCACTTGTTGACGTCCCCGGTGGCGGGGCCGGAGATGATCAGCGGGGTGCGGGCCTCGTCAATGAGGATGGAGTCGACCTCGTCGACGATCACGAAGGCGTGCCCGCGCTGGACCAGGTCCTCAGGACGCTGGGCCATGTTGTCGCGCAGGTAGTCGAAGCCGAACTCGTTGTTGGTGCCATAGGTGATGTCGCAGGCGTACTGCTTGCGCCGCTCGGCGGGACGCTGGGTGGCCAGCACGCAGCCGGTGCTCAGCCCCAGGAAGCGGTGGATGCGCCCCATCAGGTCGGACTGGTACTCGGCCAGGTAGTCGTTGACGGTGACCACGTGGACGCCCTTACCGGTCAGGGCCCGCAGGTAGGAGGGCATGGTGGCCACCAGGGTCTTGCCCTCACCAGTCTTCATCTCGGCGATGTTGCCCTGGTGCAGGGCGGCGCCGCCCATGATCTGCACGTGGTAGGGACGCTGGCCCAGCACGCGGTCGGCCGCCTCCACCACGGTGGCGAAGGCCTCGGGCAGCAGCTCGTCCAGGGTCTCCCCGTCGGCGTAGCGCTGTTTGAAGTCCGCGGTCTGCTCGCGCAGCTCGGCGTCGGTGAAGTCCTTGTAGTCCTCCGCGAGCGACTCAACCTGGGTGGCGAGGGCATCGAGCTTCTTGAGGGTGCGCCCCTCACCGATGCGAAGGATCCGGTCGACGATCGACACGCTGCTTTCTCCCCTGGTAGGTGGTGGACTCCCGCCGCGGCTGCTAGCCCGGCCCGACGGGCCTCATGCCCGGTTAACCGAGCACAGACGCGGCCATGGTATGCCATCGGGCCGCCGGCGCCCCGGCGCATGGCCCACTATCGCTGACCGCATAGACCGTCGGGCAGCCCCCGAACCGCCCTCCGTGTTCCGCCGTCGGCGTCCACAGGCCGGCTTCGCGACCGCCCGCCCCGCCGCGCTGTGGATAACCCGTTCATCGACCTGGGCGACAGGGCCGGGCGGGCGCACACTGGCGGACATGGCTCGTTTGTCTTCCCGGTTCCCCGGGGTGCTCGCCGACGCGCTGCGTGTGGGCCTGCCGGTCAGCTGCGCCGGCTGCGGACGCTGGGACACGCCCCTGTGCGCGGACTGCGCGGCGCTGCTGGCGGCGCCGCCGCACCGGGTGGAGCACGTCGACGCCGCCGGAGGGGTGACGGTGTGGGCACTGTCCGCCTATACGGGGCCGATGCGCCCCCTGGTGCTGGGCTGGAAGAACGGGGCACGCGAGGACCTGGAGCCGGTTATGGCCGCGGCGGGCGAGCGGGCGGGCGACTGGCTGGCCGCCCACCTGCTCCCCGAGGCGGTAACGGCGGCCGCGGCCAGCGGGTGCCTGCTGGTGGTTCCGGCGCCCTCGGGCCTGGGGCGCCGGCTGCGCGGACGCCTGGTAGCGGCGGACTTCGCCGACGCCGTGGCCCGGGGGCTAGCCGCCGGCTGGCCGGATGCGGTCCCGGCCGAGGCGTCCGGGCCGAGTGGCCCGGGTCCGGTGACGGTGGCGAGCGCGGATGTGCTGCGGCGCCGGGCACGGGCGGGCGGCGCGCACCAGGCGGGGCGCTCGGCCGCCCAGCGGCGCACCAACCGGGCGGTGCCGCCGCGGCTGGTGGCGCCGGTGCGCGGCATGGCGGTGGTGCTGGTCGACGACGTGGTGACCACGGGGGCGACCCTGGGCGCCTGCGCCCGGGCGCTTACCGGGGCGGGAGCGGTCCTGGGCGGCGCTCTGGTGGTGGCCGCCGCGCCCCCACCGGCCCGTAGCCAACCCGTAGTCGTCCCCGGTGGCGGGGTGAACCTGACGCCCACGGAAATGGTGTAAGTTATGTGTCGTAACGCACATGGCAGCGCGGAGGCCAAGGATGGCTCCGCCCCGGCGGTCCGCCGGCAGCAAAGGAGGAGGTGGCTGACCACTCCGAAGCTCGCCGCGAGGTGCGGCGGGTGCTTTCCCTAGCCCGATCCCCTCACAAGGATCACCTGGACTCAGAAAGAGGTTCCACCATGGACATCACCGTCGTCGGCCGCAACGCGGAGATCAGCTCCCGGCTGCGGGACTACGTCGAGGAGAAGGCCGCCAAGGTCGAGCAGTTCGACCCGCGCGTCCAACGTGTCGAGGTCGAGATCACCCACGAGCGCAACCCGCGGCAGGCGGACACCGCCGAGCGCGCGGAGATCACCGTCATCTCCAAGGGCCCGGTGATCCGGGCCGAGGCCAGCTCCTCCGACCGCTTCGCCGCCTTCGACATCGCCATGGGGAAGCTCACCGAGCGCCTGCGCCGGGCACGGGACCGCAAGAAGAACCACCGCCGCCACATCGTTGAGGTGCCCGAGCCGGCACCGCAGGCCGCCGTCGAGGAGCCCGCGGTCCCGGAGACGAACGACCTGCCCATTGAGGACTCCCCCTCCGCGCCCACCGAGCCGGGCGTGGCCGTGGAGTCCCAGCTGGGCGACTCCCCGGTGGTGGTGCGCCAGAAGCTCCACGAGGCGGTACCGATGACGGTGGATGAGGCGCTGTACCAGATGGAGCTGGTCGGCCACCCGTTCTACCTGTTCATTGAGAAGTCCACCATGCAGCCCTGCGCCGTCTACCACCGGCGCGGCTGGACCTACGGGGTCATCCGCCTGAACGCGCGCGTCACCACCGACGACTGACCCGCCAGGCCTGTCAGCCCCTCCGCTCCGCCCCGCGTACGCAGCAGCCGTACGCGGGGCGGAGACGTTGCGGGTGTGGGAATCGTCTAGGGTGGGAGCGTGCCTCGGCCTTCCCATCTGCCCCCGGCGCGCATCCCCGCCTCTCCGCACCGGCGCGACCGGCACGGGCGCGGACTGCGCGGGCCGCTGCTGCCGCCCAACCTGCCCGCCTGGCGCACCCGGGCCGAGCGTTTCGACGCCATGGTCATCGCCGCCGCCGACGATCTGGCCCGCCGTCACCCGGAGATCGCCCAGATGCAGTTCGCGGTTGAGGAGGTCCCCCCCTCGGACCCGGCACCGTGGGAGCACGGCATCGTCCTCGGGCGCGGCTTCGCCGCCGAGCCGCGCGCCGGCCTGCCCGCACGCATCGTCCTGTACCGGCGTCCGATCACCTCCCGGGCCGACGACGACGCCGAACTGGTCGAGCTCGTGCGGCGCGTGGTGGTGGAGCAGGTGTCTCTCATGCTCGGGCGCCGTCCGGAGGAGATCGACCCGGACCTGTGAACCGGCCCGCGCCGCGGCTCCCACGGAAGGCGGCCGCCCGGCGGTAGCCTGCGGGCGTGAGAAGAGTCCGACACTGCCGCAGACCCGGGTGTGAGAACCCGGCGGTCGCCACCTTGACCAGCGTGTACGCCGACTCCACGATCGTGCTAGGCCCGCTGGCCACCGAGGCCCAGCCCGAGGCCTACGACCTGTGTGAGAAGCACGTCGAGTCCTTCACCGCGCCGCGCGGCTGGCAGGTAATCCGACTCGCCACCGATTTCCAGCCGGCCCCGCCGTCGGAGGACGATCTGACCGCCCTGGCCGACGCCGTCCGCGAGGCCTCGCGGGCGCCGCAGCCCCGGCCCCAGCCCGCCGAGCACGCCGGCCGTCCCGCCGGGATTCTGCCCGCCTCCCTGACCGAGCCGCTGCCCGACCACCTGACCGGTCTGGGCGACGGCGAGATCGCCCGCCGCGGCCATCTGCGCGTGCTGCGCGGGGAGAAGACGGACGACTGACCGGCTCCACACCCGTGCACGGCGCCCGGGGTCAATGCCGCGGTGTCGCCGCGGGTGCCGTCACCTCGTGCGGCGGCGTCTGCAGGGCGGCACGCGCCTGGTCCTCCAGGCGCCGGTCCCGAATCTCCAGCATGAACTCGCGGTCGCGCCGGGCCGCCAGGATCGCCGCCAGGAACCGCTCCGGGTGGGTGTTCGGCGGAGGCGGAGGCGCCACATAGGGCTCGGCCTGCGCCGCCAATTGCAGGGCCAGGCGTACCCGGGCCTGCGGCTGCATGGAGGAGGCCCGCTGCAGGAAGGTGCGCGCCACCAGGGCCAGGTGCCCGGGTAGGGCGCGCAGGTCGGCATCCGCGGCCCAGTCGGCCAGCTCCGGCGGCATCAGTATTGGTGGGGCCTCGGCGACGCCGTTGCGGACACGCACCGCGTAGGTGCCCGCCAGCAGGTCGCCCAGGCGCTTGCCCCTCCGGGTCACCACGCAGGCGGACACCGCGGGAATGCCCGCCGTCCCCCAGATCTCCACGACCCCCACCAGCGCCCGTACCAGGCTGTGGCGCAGCCGGACCGCGCCGCCGTCATCGCGCACAATCCGGGAGCCGGTCACCATGCGGCCGGCTGAACGCCCCCGGGTGAGCACCTCCACCGCCAGCGGCACCACCACCAGCCACCCCAGCAGCGTCAGGGACAGCAGTGCCGCCACCAGCGCCTCCGAGGCCTGGGGGAAGATCCGCCCGCCCACCGTGGCCCCCGTGACGAGGGTGACCAGCAGGCCCGCGCCATACAGCGCATAGTCGATGATCCCGGACAGGATCCGAGAGCCGGGCGAGGCCGGGAGCACCTCCAAGGCGATGGCCTCCCCGGTCACCATCAGCTCCGGCGTCATCATCCGCTCGGATGAGGCGACATCCCCACTCACCATGACAAACTCCCCTCGTGGACATTGACGCCTATGTTGCCGCGCACCGCGATCAGTGGGACCGCCTGGACCAGCTCACCTCGCGCCGCCGCCTGACCGGCGCCGAGGCGGACGAGTTGGTGACCCTGTACCGGGCCACGGCCGGCCACTTCTCGCGCATCCGCACCGGCGCGCCCGACCCGGCGCTGCTGGCGCAGCTGTCCACCCGCATCGCGGCGGCGCGGGGCCGCATCACCGGCACGCGTGAAGCCCGGGCCAGCGATCTGCGCCGCTTCTGGGGCACAAGCGTTCCGGCGGCCCTGTACCGGCTGCGATGGTGGACGCTGGCGGTGACGGTGTTGGAGGTGGCGATCGCCGTGGTCGTGGGCGTGTGGACGCTGCGCACCCCGGAGGCCATGAGCGCCCTGGGGCCCGAGAGCGAGTTGGACACCTACGCCCACGAGTCCTTCGAGGCCTACTACTCCAACTACGCCGCCAGCGAGTTCGCCGGCCAGGTGTGGACAAACAATGCCCGCATCGCCGCACTGTGCGTGGCCGGCGGCATCACCGGGCTGCTGCCCGCCTTCATGCTGCTGGCCAACGCCGTCAACCTGGGGCAGGCGGGAGCCATCATGGCCGACCACGACCTGCTCGGACAGTTCTTCGCCCTGATCACTCCGCACGGGCTGCTGGAGCTGACCTGCGTGTTCGTGGCCGGGGCCGCCGGCCTGAAACTGTTCTGGACTATGCTCGACCCCGGCGGCAGGTCGCGGGGTGTGGCACTGGCCGCCGAGGGCCGCGCGCTTATCACGGTGGCGGTCGGATTGACCGCGGCGCTGGCGGTGGCCGGGTTCATCGAGGCCTTCGTGACCCCGGCCTCGCTGCCCTGGATCCTGAAGGGGCTGGTCGGGCTGTTGGCGCTGGCGGTGTTCTGGGCGTACACGCTGGTGCTGGGGCGCCGCGCCGTACTCGCCGGGCACACCGGCGACCTCGACGCCGACGAGGCAGGCGCCGTCCGGTTGGAAGTCGGCTGAGCCGGCAGTGGCCCGAGGGCTCATACGCATCACAGCTTCCCCGCGGCCTTGAGGGCGAGGTACGCGTCCGCCAGTGCGGGGGCCAGTCCGGCCGGTGGGGCCTCGACCACCTCCACGCCGGCGCGGCGCAGCCGCCCGCGCAGCGCATCCAGCTCCACCAGGTCGCGCTCGGCTGCGGCCGCCGTGTAGACGGTCTCGGCGTCGTCGCGCCGGGAGCGCAGGCGCTCCAGGCCCGGGTCGGTGGCGGAGGCCACCGCCACCGTGTGCTTGCGGGCCATATTCGCCAATGCCCGCAGCATGGCCGCATTCGTGCCCGACCCGTCCAGTCCGGTGAGCACGACCACGAAGGCGTGCTGCGACAGGGACGCCTCCACCATCCCGGCCACCAGCGTCCAATCCGTCTCCACCAGTGCGGCGTCCAGCGGAGCGAAGGCGTCCGCCAGGGCCCCCAGCAGGGCGGGGCCGGACACGCCGCGCACCTGCGCCCGGGTCTCCACATCGACGGCGACGGCATCCACCCGGTCGCCCGCCCGCGAGGCCAGTGCCGCCATCAGCAACATCGCCTCGATCTGGGCGTCCAGCCGCGGAGCGTCATCGAGCCGCGCCGCCGCCATCCGCCCGGTGTCAACCACGATCAGCACCCGCCGGTCCCGCTCGGGACGCCAGGTGCGTATCACGACCTCCCCGCGGCGGGCCGTGGAGCGCCAGTCGATGGAGCGCACGTCGTCGCCGATCACGTACTCGCGCAGGGAGTCGAACTCGGTGCCGGCCCCGTGCACCATGACGGCGCTGCGTCCGTCCATCTCCCGCAGGCGTGCGAGCCGGCTGGGCAGGTGGCGGCGGGAGGCGAAGCGCGGCAGCACGCGCAGCCGGGCCGGGGCCGACAGCGAGGCCTGCCTGCCCGCCAGCCCCAGTGGACCGCGCACCCGCACCGTGACCAGGTCGGCGTTGCGGTCGCCGCGACGCGTGGGCGTCAGTGAGGTGCGCAGGCGCCGCCGCTGCCCGGCAGGAATCGTCAGCGCCTGCCGTTGCCCGGCGGCACCCGCCGACGGTGGCCAGGCGTCGCGCACCTGCAGCCGCATGGTCCGGCCGGTGGTGTTGGTCAAGGTCAGGGTGTCCGCGGTGGTCTCCCCCAGGCGCACGGACCGGGCCACCGCCCGGGCGGCGCGCAGGCCCCGGGGCGAGGGGGCCGCCGCCACGTCGGCGGCCACCAGCAGTGTCGTAAGGACCGTCCACGCCAGCACGGTGCCCGGGCGGGGCACCAGCAGCACCGGCACGGTGCCGGCGGCCAGCAGCCAGACGGTGCGCATGGTCAGGTACATGGGGCCTCCTCTCGGCGGTGGGATGTCGGGTATGCGGGGCCGGCCCCGCTTGGCCGCGGGTGCGGTCGACGCGGGGAGCAGCCGGGGGCTGCCGGCCCGGCCGACTAGCGGGGCACCGGCACCGAGCGCAGCGCACCATTGATGACCGACTCGGTGGACACCCCCTCCAACTCCGCCTCGGCCCGCAGCTGGATGCGGTGGCGCAGGGTCGGCAGGGCGAGCGCCTTGACGTCGTCGGGCGTGACGAAGCCGCGGCCCGACAGCCAGGCCCAGGCCTTAGCGGTGGCCAGCAGCGCCGTCGCCCCGCGTGGGGACACGCCCAGCGATACCGAAGGGGAGGTGCGGGTGGATCGCACCAGGTCCACGATGTAGGCCAGCACCTCCGGGGAGGCGTCCACCGTGCGCACCTGCTCGCGGGCGACCGCCAGGTCGGCGGGGGTGGCGACGGCGTGTACTCCGGCCGCTGGCAGGTCACGGGGGTTGAAGCCGGTGGAGTGGCGGGTGAGCACCTCGATCTCCTCGCCGCGTTCGGGCAGCGGCAGGATGAGTTTTAGCAGGAAGCGGTCCAGCTGTGCCTCCGGCAGCGGGTAGGTGCCCTCGTACTCGACCGGGTTCTGGGTGGCCACCACCATGAACGGCTCCGGCAGGGCGCGCGGGGCGCCGTCCACGGACACCTGGTGCTCCTCCATGGCCTCCAGCAGGGCGGCCTGCGTCTTGGGCGGGGTGCGGTTGATCTCGTCGGCCAGCAGCAGGTTGGTGAACACCGGGCCCTGCCGGAAGGAGAACTCGGCGGTGCGCGCGTCGTAGATCAGCGAGCCGGTCACGTCCCCGGGCATCAGGTCGGGGGTGAACTGCAGCCGCTTGGTGTCCACGTCCAGGGCGGCGGCCAGCGTGCGCACCAGCAGCGTCTTGGCGACCCCGGGCACGCCCTCCAGGAGCACGTGCCCGCCGGCAAGCATGGCGATCACCAGGCCGGTGACGGCCGGGTCTTGACCCACCACCGCCTTAGCGACCTCCTTGCGCACGGCCACCAGCCGGGCGCGCGGGTCGCTGCCGTGACCGGGGGCGCCGTCGGGGACGCCGTCGGCCGACACTGCGGTTGTGGGAACTTCGTGCTGATCGTCCGGGCGGGACGGACCGCCCTGCGGGTTGGGGGCAGTGGTCATCGTGAGTGGACCTCGCTCTCGAGTTGTTCCAAACGCACGGCCAGATCCGTCAGGGCCTGGTCGTCCGCGGGGGGCGGCCCGTACAGGGCCTGGTCTATTTCGGCGACGGGTCGGCCGCAGGCGCCTGCGGCCGCATGCAGCAGTTCGCTGCGGGAGGCGGCCGGGGACAGTCCCAGGGACCGGCCGAGCCGCAGGGCCGTGCCTGCACGCAGCGACTGGGCGGCGCGCTCGCGGTCCCCGGCGCGGCGGTACAGGCGTCCACGGCCGATGGCCGTCTCCGTGGCCTGCACCAGCACCGGCAGGTCCTCGGGCACGAGCCGGCCGAAGCGGCGCCCGCGCACGACCGCTAACGCCACCACGACCACGCTGCCGAGGAACAGCATCACCGGCAGCCACGGCGGCAGCGACGGACTGTCCCACACTCTGACTGCGACGCCCGCCTGCGAGGCGTCGAACCAGACCAGCTTCGGGTTGTGCCCCAGGGCGCGGATGGCCAGGGCGGCGTTGCCGGCGGTAGTGAGCTTGGAATTGGTGACGATGCGCGGGTCGGCGATCACCCGCAGCGTGCCGCCTCCGTCCAGCGGGGCGGTGGCGTACGCGTAGGCGTCCTCGTCTGCCGCATCCACCGGGAAGCAGCCGACCGCGCCGGCGACGTCGTTCAGCGCGACGGAGCCGGCCGAGCCCGCCAGGGACCGGGCGGCGACGGCATCAGGATCCGTGCACTCCGGCTGCAGGGGGTCGGCCGCGCTGGTGCCGGTGGGGAGCATGTCGCTCAGTTCACCGAAGTCCTGGTACAGGGACCCCAGAACCACCACGTCCTGCCCCACCCGGGCCAGCTGCTCGCGGTCGAAGTAACTCATTTCGCCCACGTTCAGCACCACGACTGTGGCGCCGTCCGCGGCCGCGGCCACGGCGGCGTCCCCGGTGTTCACGCTGGTGACGTCCACGCCCTCTTCGCGCAGCAGTTGGGCCAGCGCCTGGGCGCCGTCGTCATGGGGGTTGTCAATGGCGTAGGGGACCTTGGAGGTCTGGGGGGTGGCCCACCAGGTGGCCAGGGCGACGAGTAGTACCAGCGCGCCGGCGGCCAGGAAGGTACGCCAGCGGCGCAGCCGTTCACCGGGGCGCACCCCGACGACCTGGTCGCCGAGGTCGGCGGCCTTCGGGACGTCGGCGGGGGGAGTCGCAGTGGTTCGGGAGGCGCTCATGCGTGCACCTGCCCCGCTGGAGCCTCCAGCGCCAGGGGCGCGCGGGTCACCCGCTCGGCGAACTCCCGCATCCAGGTGTCCTGGGTGGCGGTGGGCTCGACGCGCCCGTAGCGCACGGCGTCGAACAAGCCGGCCGCCTGACTCATCTGTCCGGAGAGCTCCCCCAGGGGCCGGGCGGCCAGCCTCGCCGCCTCATGCGCGGTCATGCCCGGGTAGTCCTCGATGGCACCGCGCTCATCCAGGGAGCGCACCACCGCCCGGAAGCGCTCGACGACGGCGGTCGCCCAGTCGCCCCTCCCGGCGGCGGCGTCGGCGGCACGGGTCAGGGCCGCGGCATCGCGGTCGTCCTCGAACAGTGGTGCGCCTGGCCGAGTGGCGCGCCGCGCCCAAGTGACCCGGGTGATCAGTGCCACCAGGGCCACCAGCAGGGCGGCCACCAGCACGAACACCAGCAGGGTGGACAGCCAGGCCGGCGCCCCGGGGACGGCGTCGCGCGGGTCCAGGTGCTGGCTCAGCCACTCCCATATCCGCTGCCACACGCTCGCCGCGTGGTGGTAGACGGGCTTGGCCAACTCCTCCTCGGCGGCGCGACGGGCCTGGTCGGCGTCGGGCGTCGCCGGGACGTCCCCGGGTACACACCTGAGTCCCCCCGCTTGCACGATGCGGGCGACGGTAAGGAGCGGCGCCGGGAGCACTGTGGTCATCATTCTCAGCCGGTCCGGCTCACACGTTGGCGGAGCGGCGCAGCTCCACGTCCAGGCCCTCGCGGCGCATGCGCAGGTCGATGTAGATCAGGGCGACGACGGCGGCAGAGAACGGCATGATCACCGCGCTGACCAGGAAGGTCGCAAACGTAACCAGCACATCCAACACAACAATGCCTGTGCCGCCGGCCAGCATGCTGCCGACACCGGTGACCATCGCCAGCGGGACGCCCATGAGAGCGGAGACCGCGCTGACCAGCAGCGTCGACAGCAGCAGCGTTCCCAGCACCCGCCAGAAGCTGCCGCGGGTCAACTGCCAGGAGCGGCGGATGCCCTCCCACACGCTCACGTTCTCCAGGATGAGGGCGGCCCCGGACACCGACAGTCGCACCATCAGGAAGGCCGCGGCGATGACGCCGCCCACCATCAGCAGGAAGCCCAGCAGCACCAGCAGCACCAGGTTGCTTCCGGACCCATCGCTGTTGAACGTCGTGTAGAACATGCCGACGAAGAGCAGGCCGACGCCCGTTAGGGCCAGTACGGCGGTCAGGGTGGTGATCAAGTTGACCAGGATGGACTGGCCGACCAGGGCCCAGATGCGCGGCCGGGTGCGCTCCCACACGTCCGTGGGGGTGGCGATGCGGCCCAGCACCGAGCGGGAGACGGTGACGGTCAGCAGGCCGGTCAGGATGGCGGTGGCCAGCAGCGTGATGATCTCCTCCAGCAGCGTGCCGGTCAGGGTGCCACCGAGCAGGGACAAGGTGGCGTTGAAGGCTTCTGTCTGCGAGACCGTGGGGTCGTAGTCGTTGTAGTAGTCGGCGGAGGAGATGGATATGAGTGAGCGCCTGAAGATGAATGTCATCAGTGCGGAGAGCAGGCCGGCCGCTCCCATGACCAGCAGGGACGGCAGGAACATGGCCCGCGGGTTGGCGCGCAGGGACTCGAAGGCGCCGCCGAAGATCTCGGTAATACTCAGCGGGCGCAGCGGAATGATGCCGGGCTTGGGGGCGGCGAAGAATCCACCCGGGCCCGAGGCGTAATAGCCGCCGGCCGACTGGCTGTACTGACCGTACTGGGGGGCAGGCCCGTAGCCCTGTCCCGCTGGGGTCTGCTGGTACTGGCCGTATGCGGGCGGTTGCTGCTCGCTATAACCGCCCGACTCCGCCTGCCGGTCGTAGCCGGGCCGCTCGGGCTGCGGGGAATAGGCGCCGTAGTGGGGGGCAGGTGCCGCGCTCGGGGAGGCGCCGGCGTCGGCAGATGTGGCGTCAGTGGGGCCGTCGCCGGAGGGAGACTGCCACCCGGTGTTGTCACTGCTCATGGGCATACTGTTTCACGTCGCCGACGCTTGCGTTCTCCACCCTGAGGAGGAGAAAAACCACCCTAGAAGCTTAGGTCGCACTAAAATGTATATGATGAACGTCACTGAGAGGCGTGTGGCGTCCATATGCGGGGCGTGCGCGTGTCAAGATAGGCGCCATGCGCACTCGCATTCTGGTCGTTGACGATGATACTGCCCTGGCCGAGATGATCGGCATCATGCTCGAGGCGGAGGACTACACTCCGTCCTTCTGCGCCGACGGCGCGAAGGCGCTCGACGCCTTCCATGAGACCGATCCAGATCTGGTCCTGCTGGACCTGATGCTGCCGGGCCTGGACGGTGTGGAGATCTGCAAGCTCATCCGCGCCGAGTCCGACGTGCCGATCATCATGCTCACCGCCCGCACCGACACCCAGGACGTCGTCGCTGGCCTTGAGGCCGGCGCGGACGACTACGTCACCAAGCCCTTCAAGTCCAAGGAACTGCTCGCGCGCGTACGCACCCGGCTGCGGCGCAACGTAGACGCCAACGGCGCCGAGCACGTGCGCGTCGGAGACCTGGACATTGACGTCTCCGGCCACCAGATCCACCGCGGCGAGACCCCCATCAACCTCACGCCCCTGGAGTTCGACCTGCTGGTCACTCTCGCCCGTACCCCCTGGAAGGTGTTCACCCGCGAGGAGCTGCTGGAGCAGGTTTGGGGCTACCAGCACGCCGCCGACACCCGGTTGGTCAACGTCCACGTGCAGCGCCTGCGCGCCAAGATTGAGAAGGACCCCGAGCACCCCAGCATCGTGGTCACCGTGCGCGGCGTGGGCTACCGCGCCGGCGACGGCAAGTGACGCCGGGAGCGCCGGCACCACAGCCGGCCTCCCGCACTCGACGCGCTGCTTGAGGCACTGACGTGGATAGCCAGGGCCCGGGTCGGCACGCGGGGCGCCGCGGCTTGACGTCCCCACTGCGGGCGGTACGCCGCTCACTGGGCGCCTCCATGGTGCTGTTCTCCACGAGCGCCGGGATCGTGCTGATCGCGGTGCTGCTGGTGGCCGTGACCATGACCATCCGCAATGACGTCTTCTCCGAGCGGCGCGCGGCCATTCTCACCGATGCGCACCAGCGCACCGTAGCCGCCCAGGCCGCCTTCGACGTCGCCACCGTGGACACGGCCGACGAACTGGCCACCACCGCGCAGGCGCAGCTCGCCGCCATCAATGACTCCTTCGCCGGGGCCGGCGGCGTGGGCGTCTCCCTGCGCCGCGCCGAGGACGAGACCGCCACCACCGTCATCAACGATCTGACCACCGACGCGGACCTGGCCGCACTCGTCACCGACGACCTGGTTGCCCAGGTGGACGCCGGGCAGGCCGGGACCGAGTACTCCCAGTCCGTCGGCATCCCGGACTCGGCCGGCGGCACCGACCCGGGCCTGGTCGTCGGCACCCGGGTCAACCTGCCGCTGGCCGGCGGCTACGACCTGTTCCTCGTGTACACGCTGGCCCCAGAACAACACGTGATCGACCTGGCCACCCGGGCGATCGTCATCGCCGGCGCCGGCTTCCTGCTCATCCTCATCATCGGCCTGTGGGCCCTGGCCTCGCGTGTGCTGATCCCCATTCGCCGCGCCTCTCTGGCCGCCGAGCGGCTGGCGGCGGGCCACCTCAACGAGCGGTTGCCGGTGGTCGGGGAGAACGAGATCGCCACCCTGTCCCGGTCCTTCAACAACATGGCCGATTCGCTCGAGGCGCAGATCCAGGCGTGGGAGAACCTGTCGAAGGTCGAGAGACTGTTCGTCTCCGACGTCTCCCACGAACTGCGCACCCCCCTGGCCTCCATCCGGCTGGCGGCCGAACAGATCTGGCAGGCCCGCGACGAGATCCATGATCCCTTCGCCGCCCGCAGCCTGGAAATCCTCATGCGCGAGATCGACCGCTTCGAGCAGATGCTCTCCGATCTGCTGGAGATCTCCCGCATCGACTCCGGCCGGGTGCAGCTGCGTGCCGCGGAGGCGGACATCACCGCCACCCTGCGCGGCGTACTGGACCTGGTGGCGGTCCATGTGGAGGCCTCCGGCTCCCCGATCCGCCTGCACACTCCCGCCGAGCCCGTGGTTGCCGAGGTGGACGTGGCCCGGGTGGAACGCATTCTGCGCAACCTCATCGTCAACGCCCTCGAGCACGCCGAGGGCTCCCCCATCGACATCACCGTCGCCGCCAATGACGACGCCGTCGCCGTGCGCGTGCGCGACCACGGGGTGGGTATGAGCCCGGACGTGGTCAAGAAGGTCTTCGACCGCTTCTACCGCGCCGATCCCTCCCGCAAACGCACCCTGGGTGGCACCGGGCTGGGCCTGTCCATCTCCCTGGAGGACGCCGTCCTACACGGCGGCACCCTCACCGCCTGGGGCTGGCCCGCCGACGGTGCCTCCTTCCTACTGACACTGCCGCGCCGGCTCGGTCCTGACGCAACCCCCGGCAACTTCACCAAGCCCGGTCCACTGGGGGTGGTCCCCGACGATGCCCCACCCGTCTCCCGCGCCGGCGTCAACGCCGTCCAGACGGATGAGGCCGTGCAGGTCTCCCCGGCACTGACCCCGTCCCCGGCCTCCCGCCGTTCCGACGTCGATCGCGACGACGACGCCGGGATTGCCGACCCTACCGGCAGTGACCCCGAGACTCCCGGCCGGGGCGCCGACATCGGCGTGGATACATCACCCACCGCGAAGACTCCCGAAGACACACTGGCGCGCGCACAGCGCGAGGAAGAACGCCCGTGAGCGCACCCGCCCCCGGCCGGGGTACCGGCGCAAGCGGACTGCCACGTCGGCAGGCCCTCGCGGCCCTGCTGCTGGGCGGCGCGGGCACCCTCGCCGCCTGCACGGGCCTGCCCACCTCCGGGGAGGTCTCCGGCTCCAACGTCGTCCACGGTCCCGACGAACAGCTCGTCCAGAGCGCGGCCGGCCCGGCCGACGGCGCCGCTCCCGAGGAAATCGTCATCGGCTTCCTGCGCGCCTGCGCGGCCGGATTCTTCGACGACTTCGCCACGGCCCGCGCCTTCCTGACCGACGACGCCGCCGCCTCCTGGCAACCCACCGCGACGGTGGGCGTTTATGACGGCTCGACCGCGCCGGTGGTCGTCCTCGCCGACGATGCGGTAGACGTGACGGTGGATCTGATCGGCGACGTCGACCCTGCCGGCGTGTTCACCGCCGCCGCCGAATCCAACCACCGCTGCCGCTACGCGCTGGCAGCCGACGACGCCGGCCAGTGGCGCATAGCGGAACTACCGGCCGGAATGCTCCTGTCCGATGGTGACCTGACCACCGAATTCGCCTCCGCCTCGCTGTATTTCCTCACCCCCGACCACGAGCGCCTGGTCCCGGAGCTGCGGTGGCTGCCGCGACACGAGCTGCCCCGGCGACTGATCGAGGCGCTTCTGGGCGGGCCCTCCGCCTGGCTCGCCGCGGGCGTGGCCACCGCCGTCCCCGAGTCCGCCGCGGTGGGTGATGACGGCGTCGTGGTGGAGGCCGGCACCGCCGCCGTGGACCTGACCGGCCTGGGCACGCTGGACCAGGCACAGGCCGGGCTGCTGGTCGCCCAGATCCAAGCCACCCTGGTCGGCGCGACGTCCGACGGTGGCATCCAGGTGCAGGACGTGGACGTACGAGCCGACGGGAACGAACTCGGGACGGCGACGTCCCTGCCCGCTGTGGACACCGACCCCGGGGCGGTGGTCGGCATGTGCACGGGCGCGGTCGTGCAGGGCACCGCCTCCACCCGCACCACCCTGGTGGCGGCTCAGACCCTGGGCGCCGACACCGCCGCCCACCCCACGCTCGGGGCCGATGGCACCGTCTACGTACTGAGCCGCTCCAGCCTGCTGCGCGTGCCTGCCGGTGCAAGCGCCGCCGACGTGATCCTGTCGGTGGGGGACGCCGACGCCGAAGCCGACGCCCACGAGCTGCTCGCCCCCATCGCCGACCGCCACGGCTGGGTGTGGACCGCCACCGCCGGAGCCCTGCTGGCGGTGGACGGCCGCGGCCGACGCGCCGCGCTCGTCGCCCCCTGGTTGGAGGACCGGGAGGTGTTGGCCTTCGACCTGGCCGCCGAGTCCGCCCGCATCGCGGTGCGCCACCGCGCCGACGGTTCCGCGGACCGGGTGAGCGTGGCCGCCATTGTCCGCGACGGGGACACCCCTACCGGGCTGGGCGAGCCGCTCGAGCTGCCGGCCGCCGTCGTAGCCCGCACAGACGCCGTCGTCTGGTACGACCCGGTCAGCGTAGCCGTCCTGGCGGCGGCCGCGGACGGGCAGGACGCGGAGGCATCGGGCGTGACCCGGATTCCCGTAGGCGGCCCCCTGAGCACCTCGATCACCTCGCCGGCGGCTACCGCCCTGACCGCCGACCGCGTTACCGGCACCCTGCAGCTGACCGACGCGAACGGCCAGGTCTGGCAGCGCAGCGGCTCCGCCTGGCGGGTGGGTGCCACCGATGTCACCGACCTCACCTACCCACTGGCCTGAGCCCGACTCCTCGGGCGGAGTGCCGGCCCCGGCCCCGCGCCCGGCGTCATGAACACGCGTTTGCGTCGCGTACACGTGTTTTAGAGCTTTGCGGGCGCTGCGCACATTGTTATGTCTCAGGACATCGGTGACAGTTCTGCCTCAGGACATC
>NZ_LK995542.1:0-21462 GCF_900002405.1 Actinomyces succiniciruminis
GCTCACGAACCCACACCCCACAACCACACCCACACACCCCCCAACGCGCACGGCAGCACACACCACACACCACGGGGCACACACGCAGCCAGCCCAACACCAGGCACCACCGCGGCAAAGCAGCCGCACCACCCCACAAACCACGAGCCCACACAGGTCGCACGCACGGAAATACGAGCGGGTAGACACCACAGCCAAGGGCCCAGGGGCCGTGCGCGATCACTGTTATCCGCGCTTGATTCCCGGAAACACGATCAGGGCAACACGGCAACGGTGAGGCGGTGCAACCTTCGCAGGCATGCCCGTACTGGCTCGAGCCGCGAACCTCAGCCGGGCACGTACTCACCGAGGGGCCCCTTGGCCGTGTGCTCGGCAACGGGGTGTTCGACTACTACGCCTGTTAGCGGTCTACTACGCCACTTGGGCGTCTGTTGAAGGGCTCCGAGGTATACAGCAGACCGTCAACCGGCGTAGTAGACGGTGAAGTGGCGTAACAGACGCCCCCAGCTCCCGGGCGCCAGCCGGCATAGCATGACTTGTGGGTACTGAACCGTCATGACTCAGGTGGCGCCCCGGGTAGGGCCCACGGTTGGCCCCCGGCGTCGGTTTGGATCGCTCCAGCAGGAGGCGCCCGGGGCAGGGCCCGCGGACCGCGGACTCCGGCGGACCCTACCGTGCGGCCGAGAGCTCAGCCGCACGTACCACATGGGGTGCTGGGCCCGCTGGCCCGGGAAGCGCCCCACCACAGCCGCGCGCAGCGGAATGCCCCATAGCTCCATACCAGGGGACAAGACAGAGGCTACCCCGTGGATGGCGGCCCTAGACCCAGGAACTCAGCCACATGTGCCAGTGCCAGAATGTGTAGGACACGGTCTGGCCGGTCCAAATCGGCCACCACGCCGCCGCGAACGCCGCCGCGAGCACAATCACCCCGGCCATCAGTGCCAGTCCCTCCCCGCGCAGGCGCCAATGCGGTACGCCCGTCCAGGCCTCGGGAAGGCGGGTGCGCGTCGCACGCATGCCGAAACCGAAATATGCGGCCACGGCGCCACGTGGATAGGGGAGCTCCGGCCCAACGAGTCCCTCTTCGAGCAGGCGCGCCTCCTCGCGCTCGGCTGCCGACCCGGGCACGGGCGTGAGCATGCCGGACACTGCGCCCAGTGCCAACACCAGCACCAGCACCACGCATGGTACGAATGCCACCGTGTAGAAGGTGAAGATGGTCCGGTTGGAGTAGACGAACCACGGCAGGTAAAGGCCGATGTACCCGATCAGCGGCACCCAAACGCGCCAGTCGCGGCGGCCGATTGCAAGTACCACGACCACGAAGACCAGTGCCAGCACGGCCGCCCACCAGATGGGTATGTTGCCGATCGAGGTGATGGCCTGGATGCAGCGGCCCGAGCCGCAGTCGGCGCCGCCCAGCTCCTCAGAGCCCTTCCAGTACAACGACGTCGGTCGCCACTGCACCAGCCAGCCGATCGGCTTCGACATGTAGGGATGCTCGGTGTCCAGGCCAACGTGGAAGTTGTACATCGACAGGTGGTACTCGAGCAGGTCGTTGAGGGAGTCCGGTAGCCAGGAGCGCGCCACCGTGCCGGTCTCCGCGCGCTGCGCCGCCGCCCAGCCGCGGTAGTAGGCGCCGTCGTGCAAGAACCACGAACCCCAGCCGGCCCCCAGGTAGACGATGAAGGCCACCGGCACCAGGCGAATGAAGTCGCCCACGCCGCGCGCAACGGTCCCCTCGAGGAACCAGGCGCGCGCTCCGACCCGGCGCAGCGCCAACGTATCCCAGACGACCACAAGAATGCCGATGGCAGCCAGCAGGTAGGCGCCGGACCACTTCACCGAACAGGTCAGCCCGGCGGCGATGCCCGCCGCAATCAGCCACGGGCGCAGGTGTGCCCTCGGTGCCAGGGGCGCAGGCCCCTCCGCAGCGATGGGCACGCCCGCGAAGTCGGCCGCCAGACGCGCCCGGGACCATTCCCGGTCGCGCACGAGGCAGTAAAGCGCGACCGTCGCGAACAGGCCGATGAACCCGTCCAACAGCCCGATTCGTGACTCGGTGATCCCTACGCCGTCGATCGCCAGCAATACCCCGGCCAGGCCGGCTAGCAACGGCGAGCGGGTCAGCCGCAACGTGAGCCGCGCGAGCACGATCACCGTCAAAACGCCCGCCAACGCCGGCATGACCCGCCATCCGAAAGAAGAATCCGCGCCGAAGATCTGCATACCCAGACCGATCAGCCACTTGCCCAACTGCGGATGCACCACATAACCGGGGTCGGTTGTCAGCGCCGAGAAGTCTCCCTGCGCGAACAGTTCATCGGCGCCGTCGCCCCACTTGGACTCGTAGCCGTTCTGCCACAGTGCGTAGCCGTCCTTGACGTAGTAGATCTCGTCAAACATGAGCTCATGCGGGTGGCTCAGGCCAATCAGCCGCGTCAGCGCCGCCACCAGTCCGGCCAACGCGGTGGCGACCCAGCCGTTGATTCGCACCTGCCGCGGCAGTTCGGTACCCAGCGGTTCCAGTCCCAGTAGAGACCGCAGCTGGTTCTCGCTGCGTGGAGTCTCGGTCTCGCCGGGCTTACCGGCGTTGGTGTCGGTCTTGGAGGCGCTGTCGGTCTCGACGACGGCAGTCGCGGCAGCTGCCGCGTGCAGGGGGTCATCGCAGGGATGGGCTCCTGGAGTTGGGGACGCGTCGGCGCCATCCGGTGAAGCAGCACAGGGTGAAGTCACGCCTGCGAGTCTAAGGCGGCCCGTCATACTGAACCCATGAATAACGACATGAGTGGCGCCACGCCCGCGGACGTCGGCGGCGCACCGGCTGCCGAGGCCGACCGGACGGCAGAAACACGGCCGGTGGTGCCGGAGGATGCCGCGCCGCCTGTGGCGTCGGTGGACGCCGCCCCGCGTCCGGGAACGATCACCCTGGCAGCGACCCCGATTGGGAACGTCGCCGACGCCTCCCCGCGCCTGCGTCGGGCCCTGGAGCGTGCCGACCTCATCGCCGCGGAGGACACCCGCCGCCTGTTCGCCCTGGCCCGCCGCCTGGGGGTGAGCGTGGGCGGCCGCGTGGTGGCCTTCCATGAGCACAACGAGGCCTCCCGGGCCCCCGAACTGCTTGCGGCCGCACGTGCGGGCAGCGCCGTCTTGGTCGTCTCCGACGCCGGCATGCCGGGCATCTCGGACCCCGGCTACCGGCTGGTGGGGGCCGCCGTCGACGCCGACGTCCCGGTTACCGTCGCGCCCGGGCCCTCCGCCGTGCTCACCGCCCTGGTGCTCTCCGGGCTGGCCACCGACCGCTTCACCTTCGAGGGGTTTCTCCCACGCAAGTCGGGGGAGCGCGCCCGCGCCCTGGCGGCACTAGCGGATGAGCCGCGCACCATGGTGTTCCTGGAATCGCCCCGGCGCACCCATGAGACCCTGCGCGCCATGGTCCAGGCCCTCGGCGCGGACCGGCGCGCCGCGCTGTGTCGGGAACTGACCAAGACGCACGAGGAGGTACAGCGCGCAACCCTGGGGGAACTCGCGGACGCCACGGCCGACGGAGTGCTGGGGGAGGTGGTGTTGGTGGTCGCCGGTGCCCCCGCCCGGGTGGTGGACCTACAGCAGGCTGCCGCCGAGGCACTCGCCCTGGCCGACTCCGGCATGCGGCTGAAGGCTGCCGCCGCCGAGGTCGCCCCGAGGGCCGGCGCCCG
This sequence comes from Actinomyces succiniciruminis, assembly GCF_900002405.1. GTDB lineage: Bacteria > Actinomycetota > Actinomycetes > Actinomycetales > Actinomycetaceae > Actinomyces > Actinomyces succiniciruminis. The sequence continues at coordinate 3,702 of NZ_LK995542.1, forward strand.
CCCCAATGAGGTGTATCGGGCGGCGCTTGCCCGGCGCGACGCCGACGACGCCTGAAGCGCCGGCGCCCGGAAGAGGGCTAGACGCCCTGGCCGCCGTCGGGCGGGGGCAGCGGCCGGTAGACCACCTGCTGCGGGGCCAGGCCATAACCGACCGTCGGCGGCGCGACGGGGGTTCCGGGCCGCGGGCTCGACGGCGGTGGAACCGGAACCACGGGCGCTCCCACCGGCGGATAGGGGAACAGTCGGTTCATCATGGCGCGCGTGCGACGACGTCGGCGCGCCACCAGCCAGATCGCGCCGACAACGGTGCCGACCAGACCCGCCACTGCGAATGGCATCGAGGCGACCACCATCCGCAGGCTGCGGCTCCACTCCGGGGACACGTTCGCCTGGTTGATGATGATGGCGCTTGCCCCGGTGCAGGTGACCGCGTAGGTGCCGGCGTCGGTCGACCGGAAGCCAAGCACCTGCGGCGGTTCGCTGTTGTCGTGATCCAGCGGATAGACGTCCAATGCCGTGCCTGCCGGGTCGAAGACCGTGCAGGCGGCGTTGGCGTCGGCGGAGAAGAAGCCGTACTCGGTGTCCTCAAGCAGGGACAGCGCCGTCGACTGCCCACCCTGGTCGATCTCGACGGCGTCCTCCTCGTGCACGCGCGGGGCAATCGCCACCGCGGCGGCGAACAGCACGACCGCCACTAGCAGCGCTGCCGCGCCCCCGAAGGTGACGGCGCGCGGCACCTTCAGCGAGGGCAGGCCGTCGGCGTCCACGCCTCGCGGGCGCCGCGGTGGCCCATTGACGCCCGGACCGGGCTGATTCCACACGGCCATCGCCTGCACCTCTACTTTCTGCCGGTTACTTCCCGCCAGCGGCCCGCCGCCGGCTCCCTCGAGATTCAACCGTGACTTTACGTGACTTCACGGGGCAACGCTGTCCCCTTAGCCGCTCTTCACAATCCGGTGCCTGCGGTGGGATATGCAGCCTGCGCCTGTAGAGCTCGCCTGTTGTGTGAATTGCGCACGACGAGCCAGATGATGCCGCCGATCGTCAGGGGGACGCCCAGCACCAGAAGGCCGGCGGCGGCGAGGACCCCGAATACCGCGCGCCCGATGTCCTGGGCGCCGATCAGCGGACCGAAGTACACGTCCTCGCTCGCCAGCAAAGTGCTGCATGTGATGGCGTGGTCGCCGGAGGAGGCGGGCGCAATCACACCGAACAGTCGCCGGTCATTGACGGTAATACTCGACGACGGCTTGGTCACCTCCAACTCCGTACCGTCGGCGCCGGCCACGGTGCAGCCCGAGGACCCATTGCCGTACAGCCCGTACACCTCCCCGGCCTCGAGGCGAACGGTGGTGGTCCCGTTGGCGACAATCGGCTGCAGCTCGCCTGCGGTGCGCGTGGCCGAGACCGCCACGATGATGATGGCAATGCCGGCGACCACACACAGGGCCACCCCGGAGAGCAACAGAATCAGCGGACCCTTGCGCCCCTTGGGGGCCGGTGCGGGCGACGGCGCCGCTTGGACGTAGGGGCCGGGCCCGTAAGGCGTTCGGCCGGGGGCGTACTGCGCGCCGCCGGGGCCTGGTCCGTAGGGCGCTTGAGCGGGGTCCTGCTGTCCGGTGCCCGGCCCGTGGGGCGTGTCCGCATAGGAAGAGGTGGAACTCGGGGGATAGGACATGGGACTCCTTCGCGACCGTAAGGCGGCGAGGTCGTTGGTTCCTCGCGCTCTCGTCCTCACCCTATGCGCTCGGGCGCGAGGACCGGTAGGAGCGGTGAGCGCGCCAGCGGCTGGCCTTGCCGAGGCCGTGCCCGGTCGCGGGAACGGATAGGCTGCCCCCATGAGCCGTATCCTCTCCGCCGTCGCCTGGCCCTACGCCAACGGTCCCCGCCACATCGGACACGTCGCCGGCTTCGGCGTCCCCTCCGACGTCTTCTCCCGCTACATGCGCATGGCCGGCCACGACGTCCTCATGGTGTCCGGAACCGACGAGCACGGCACCCCGATCCTGGTGGCCGCCGACGAGGAGGGAATCAGCCCGCGCGAGTTGGCCGACCGCAACAACCGGCTCATCGTCGAGGACCTGGTGGCGCTCGGCCTGTCCTACGACCTGTTCACCCGCACCACCGCCGGCAACCACTACCGGGTGGTGCAGGACATGTTCCGCACCGTGCGCGACAACGGCTACATGGTCGAGCAGGTCACCCGCTCCGCTATCTCCCCCTCCACCGGCCGTACCCTGCCCGACCGCTACATCGAGGGCACCTGCCCGATCTGCGGCGCCGCCGGCGCCCGCGGCGACCAGTGCGACACCTGCGGCAACCAGCTCGACCCCACCGACCTGATCGACCCCCACTCCCGCATCAACGGGGAGACTCCCGAGTTCGTCGAGTCCACTCACTGGTTCCTGGACCTGCCCGCCCTGGCCGATGCGCTCGGCGCCTGGCTGGACGAGCGGGAGGCCTCCGGCGCCTGGCGTCCCAACGTCATCCGCTTCTCCAAGAACATCCTGGCGGAGATCCGCCCGCGCGCCATGACCCGCGACATCGACTGGGGCATCCCCATCCCCGGTTGGGAGGACCAGCCGAACAAGCGCCTGTACGTGTGGTTCGACGCCGTCATCGGCTACCTGTCCGCCTCCATCGAGTGGGCCCGTCGCAGCGGCGACCCCGAGGCCTGGCGCCAGTGGTGGAACGACCCGCAGGCCCTGTCCTACTACTTCATGGGCAAGGACAACATCGTCTTCCACTCCCAGATCTGGCCCGCCGAGCTGCTCGGCTACAACGGCCAGGGCCAGCGCGGCGGCGAGAGCGGTGACATGGGCGTGCTGAACCTGCCCACCGAGGTCGTCTCCAGCGAGTTCCTGACCATGGAGGGCCGCAAGTTCTCCTCCTCCCACGGCATCGTCATCTACGTGCGCGACTTCCTGGCCCGCTACCAGGCCGACGCCCTGCGCTACTTCATCTGCGCCGCCGGCCCGGAGACCGCCGACGCCGACTTCACCTGGGCGGAGTTCGTGCGCCGCACCAACGGCGAGCTGGTGGCCGGCTGGGGCAACCTGGTCAACCGCACCGCCGCCATGATCCACAAGCGCTTCGGCGCCATCCCCGCCCCGGGCGAGCTGGAGGACGTGGACCGGGCCCTGCTGGACGCCGTCGACGCCGGCTTCGCCACGGTCGGTGACCTGATCCGCCACCACCGGCAGAAGGCCGCGCTCGCGGAGGCCATGCGGCTGGTTGGCGAGGCCAACAAGTACATCGCCGACACCGAGCCCTTCAAACTCAAGGGTGAGGCGGGCAGCCCCGCCCATCAACGCCTGGCCACCGTGCTGCACACCCTCGCCCAGGTGGTGACCGACCTGAACCTCATGCTCTCCCCGTTCCTGCCGCATGCCGCCAACGACGTCGACCGCGTCATGGGCGGCGACGGCGACCTCGCCCCGATGCCCCGGATCGAGGAGGTGGACGAGCTCGACCCGCAGGTGCTGCCCGAGGCCTTCGCCGGCCGCACCGGCTACCCGATCATCACCGGCGACTACAGTGGCGTGCCCACGTGGGAGCGTCACCCCGTGGTGGTCGGCACGCCCATCGCCAAGCCGAGGCCCGTGTTCGTCAAGCTCGACGAGGCCATCGTGGAGGAGGAGCTGGCCCGCTACGCCGACTCCCAGCCCGACGACGTCACCGGCGCATGAGCCGTAAGCACCGCGACCGCTCCTGGCCGCCCGCCGACGCCGTCGCCCCTCTGGCGGCGCCCGTCACCGACAATCACACCCACCTGCCGGTTCCCGGAGAGGTAGCCGTCGGGCCCGGCGCCGACGCGCCGCTGGACGCCGCCGAACTGGTTGCCCGGGCAGCCGCGGTTGGAGTGACCGCTCTCATTACCTCCGCCGCGGAGACCACCGCCTGGGCGCCGAGCCTCGCCCTGGCGCGCGAGCTTCCCGGCGTACGGGTCGCCCTGGCCATCCACCCCAACGAGGCCGTCGCCCACGCCGGGGTGCGGGAGATCGGCCCCGACGGCCTGGAGCCCGTGCACCTGTCCCACCATGACGAGCCCCTGGACGAGGCCGTCAGCCGCCTGGAGGCGCAGGTGCGCGGCAGCCGGGACGTCGTCGTCGCCGTCGGGGAGACCGGCATGGACCTCTTCCGCACCGGTCCGCGCGGCGCCGCCGTCCAGCGTGAGGCCTTCCGCGACCACATCGCCCTGGCCAAGCAGCTCGACCTGCCGCTGCAGATCCACGACCGCGACGCCCACGCCGACTGCATCGAGATTCTGGAGGCCGACGGCGCCCCCGAGCGGACCGTCTTCCACTGCTTCAGCGGGGGAACGGCCCTGGCCGAGGCCTGCGCCGAGCACGGCTGGTACGCCTCCGTCGCCGGCCCCATCACCTACCCGGCCAACGAGGAGCTGCGCTCCGCCGTCGCGGCCGTGCCCGAGGAGCTGCTGCTGATTGAGACCGACGCGCCCTACTTGCCGCCGAAGCGCTGGCGCGGCCGCCCCAACGGCTCCTACCTGATGCCGGACACCGTACGTTTTCTCGCACAGTTGCGCGGATACGACGAGGCGAAAATGGCCGCCGTGCTGGCCCGCAACACCGCTCAGGTCTACGGCACATGGGTGTGAAATGTGTCAGTTTGTGTTGCTGAGCCATCAGTAGTCGGTTAGCGTGATCGGCAGTTGTCAACCGTTAGGAAGAATCCCAGTGGGTCGTCACTCCCAGAGCAGCTCCTTAAGCACAACGCTGGTTGAGCTTGGGGCACTGGCCTCAAAGAGCCTCACCAAAACCTCCGACGCACATGGCCGCCGTCGCGCCGACGGCCCCGCGAAGACCTCGATCTCGCCGGCCATGTACCGGGCGGGAGGGGTGGCCGCCACCCTGTCCCTGGCGGTTTCCGGTGGCGCCTACGCGGCCACGCAGTTCGGTGACTCGGGGGTTGCCCCCCTCACGGAGTCTCAGGCGCGTATGCAGGCCCTTGCCGTCTCCGGCGAGGACGCCGCCGATGCCCTCGTTGTGGGCGGCGACGTGGCCGAGGTGACCGCGGTTTCTGAGGACGAGACCGATGAGTTCGAGCAGGTGGAGCAGGAGACGGATGCTCTGCCCGAGGGGGAGACCGAGGTACAGACCGAGGGCGTTGACGGCGTCACTCGGGTGGTCTATCGCGTAACGAGCGTCGACGGCCAGGAGGTCTCACGCGAGGTGGTCTCCCGCGTGGTCGTCAGCGAGCGGGTCGACGAGGTGGTGCTGGTCGGCACCGGCGCGGCTGCAGACACCAGTGGCGAGGACGCCGACACCGAATCCACGACAACCACCGTCACGGCTTCCGGCGACGGCACCACCGCCGCCTCCGCCCAGTCGATCGCCCAGTCGATGATGTCCTCCTACGGCTGGGACGACTCCCAGTTCAGCTGCCTGGTCAGCCTGTGGAACCGCGAGTCCGGCTGGAACTACCAGGCCCAAAACGCATCCTCCGGCGCCTATGGCATTCCCCAGGCCCTGCCCGGCTCCAAGATGAGCTCGGTGGCCTCCGACTGGGCCACCAACCCCACCACCCAGATCAAGTGGGGCCTGGGCTACATCTCCGGGCGCTACGGCACCCCCTGCTCCGCCTGGGCGCACTCCGAGTCCACCGGCTGGTACTGATCTGCCTGATCTGCCGCGGTCGCCGTTGCGACAGACTTCGGTGGGTAACGCCGATCGACCTTGGTTGCTGAATCGTGACCTATGTCATTGTCCGGTCTCGCGGGCTTCGTTAGCGTGAAGACCAGTCGACGCCGGTTTCACTGATCGGTGGCGGCCGCAACCGAGGAAAGGACCCCATGACTTCCGTCAAAGCTCTGCACAAGCCCGGCCTGTTCCGCGCCGGAGGTGTGGCTGCGGCCCTGGCCCTGTCCATCTCGGGCGGTGCCTACGCCGCGGTCCAGGCCACCGCCCCGGGTGGTGACGCCGAGGTGCTCCCCGAAACCGCGGTGGTCGCCTCGGCGGCGAGCGCAGACATCGCCGCCGGCGCCGACTCCGCCGACGTTCTGGTTGCGGGCGGTGACGCCGCCGAGGTCTCCTCGGTATCCGAGGACGAGGTCGACGAGTTCAAGCGGGTGGAGCAGGAGACGGATGCTCTTCCCGAGGGTGAGACCGAGGTGCAGACCGCGGGTGTGAACGGAGTCACCCGAGTGGTCTACCAGGTCACCAGCGTGGACGGTCAGGAGACCTCGCGTGAGGTGGTCTCCCGCGTGGTGGTCAGCGAGCGGGTCGACGAGGTGGTGCTGGTCGGCACCGGCTCCACCACCACCGAAACCGCGGACGCCTCCGCCGCTGCTTCCGACTCCGCCAGTTCCTCTGGTTCCACGGCGTCCGGCTCGAGCAGCTCGACCTCCGGCAGCGCCTCGGCCGCCGACGACTCGGTGTGGGCGGCCCTGGCCCAGTGCGAGTCCGGCGGTAACCCGGCCACCAACACCGGCAACGGCTTCTACGGGCTGTACCAGTTCTCTCTGTCCACCTGGCGGGCGCTCGGCGGTACCGGCTACCCACACGAGGCCGACGCCGCCACCCAGACCGCCATGGCCAAGAAGCTCCAGGCCCAGTCCGGCTGGGGCCAGTGGCCCGGCTGCGCCGCCCAGCTCGGCCTGCTCTGACCATCCGGGCGGGCGCGGCCCCGGCAACAGCGGTGCCTGCCCACCAGGTCCGGCCGCCCCATCACCGCGCCGCCCAATTGGGCTCGCGGCGGCTCGACCACCGCGCCTGGCATAGGCTGGGCGCGTGCCCCAATCCGACGCCCGCGACAGCGCCCCCGGCCTCCTCGGCCCCGCCGACATCCGCCGCCTCGCCCGCGCCCTGGACCTGCGCCCCTCCAAGACGCGCGGGCAGAACTTCGTCCACGACGCCGGCACCGTCCGCCGCATAGTGCGCCTGTCCGGCGTCGCCCCCGGCGAGACCGTACTCGAGGTCGGCCCCGGGCTGGGCTCCCTGACCCTCGCCCTGCTTCAGGCCGGAGCCCGTGTCATCGCCGTAGAGATCGACCCCGTGCTGGCCCGCGCCCTGCCGGTCACCGTGGCCGACCGCCTGCCCGACGCCGCAGACCGCCTGGCGGTGCTGACCGCCGACGCCCTGACCATAACCGGGCCGCAATCACTGCCGGCCCCGCCACCCACGCGGCTGGTCGCCAACCTGCCCTACAACGTGGCCGTGCCCGTACTACTCAACGTGCTCGCCGCCCTGCCCAGCCTGCGCACCGCCACCATCATGGTGCAGGCGGAGGTCGCCGACCGGCTCGCCGCCGCCCCCGGATCGCGCACCTACGGGGTGCCCAGTGTCAAAGCCGCCTGGTACGGCGAGGTGCGCCGCGACGCCCGGGTCGGCCGCACCGTCTTCTGGCCCGTCCCCAACGTCGACTCCGCCGTTGTCACCCTCACCCGCCGCGAGCCCCCGGCCACCGCCGCCACCCGCGAGCAGGTATTCGCCGTCGTCGACGCCGCCTTCGCCCAGCGCCGCAAAACCCTGCGCCGGGCGCTGACCCCACTCGCCGGCTCGCCCGCGGCCGTGGAGGCGGCCGCCCGCGCCGCCGGCATCGACCCCGGCGCCCGCGGCGAGAGCCTGGACGTAACCGCCTTCGCCGCCCTGACCCAGGCCCTGGCCGAAGCCGGCGACCTGCCCGCCACCCCGGGCGGCGCCGTCGCCCCGGCATCCACGCAACCGGATAGGAACCAGACATGAACCCACTGCACGCCGTCCCCGGGGCCGTCCCGCAGCCGCCCCGCTCCGGATCGCTGACGCAGGTGCGCGTGGAAGCGCCCGGCAAGGTCAACCTGTTCCTGTCCGCCGGCGCCCCCGGCCCCGACGGCTACCACCCCCTGACCACCGTCTTCCAGGCCGTCCGGCTGATCGAGACCGTCACCGCGCGCCGCCAGGCCGCCGACCTGCGCGGCACCATCACCCTGACCCTGGCCGAGCCCGACCCCACCGTCCCCACCGACGCCACCAACCTGGCCGTGCGCGCGGCAGCCCTGCTGGCCGAAACCACCGGCGTAGGTGACGGCGTCGACCTGCTGCTGCGCAAGCGCGTCCCCGTTGCCGGCGGCATGGCCGGCGGCTCCGCCGACGCCGCCGCCGCCCTGGTCGCCTGCAACGCCCTGTGGGGCACCGCGCTCACCCAGGCCGAACTGGCCGGGCTCGCCGCCGAACTCGGCGCGGACGTGCCCTTCCCGCTGCACGGCGCCACCGCCGTCGGACACGGCCGCGGCGACCGGCTCACCCCCCTGCTGGCCCGCGGCAGCTACCACTGGGTTTTCGCCACCTCCGCGCAGGGACTGTCCACCCCCGCCGTCTTCCGCCGCTTTGACGAGCTCACCCCCGCGGCCGCAGCCCCCGCCGACGTGCCCGCCGCGCTGACCGCCGCGCTGCGCGACGGTGACGCCGCCGCCCTGGCCGCCGCCCTGCACAACGACCTACAGCCCGCCGCCCTGGACCTGCGCCCGCAGCTGGCCGAGGTCATCGCCCTGGCCGAGTCCGCCGGCGCCCTGCGCGCGATCGTCTCCGGCTCCGGCCCGACCATCGCCGCTCTGGCACCCGACCCGACCACCGCTGCCGCCGTGGCCAACGCCCTGAATGCCTCTGGCCTGGTCGCCGCCGCCCTGCGCGCCGACGCCCCCATCGCCGGCGCCCGGATGGTGGGCTGATGGCGCACCTGCTCGGCGTCGAATCCGTCCGCGCCACCGTCGGCCCCCGCATCCTGCTCGACGACGTCAACCTCGGCATTGAGGACGGCGACCGCATCGGCGTGCTCGGCCCCAACGGCGCCGGCAAGTCCACCCTGCTGGCCCTGCTGGCCGGCACCCGCGAGCCCGACTCCGGCCGCGTCACCCGCGCCGGAGACGCCCGCGCCGCGCTGCTGTCCCAGTCCGACCGGTTCGCCCCGGAAGCCACCGTGCGCACCGCCGTGCACGGCGCCGCCCCCGAGCACGCCTGGGCCTCCGACCCGGCGGTGCGCGACATCCACGCCGGCCTACTGGCCGACCTCGACCTGGACGCCCCGGTCTCCTCCCTGTCCGGCGGGCAGCGCCGCCGCGTCGCCCTGGCCGCCGTCCTGACCGCCGACGCCGACCTGGTAATCCTCGACGAGCCCACCAACCACCTGGATGTGGAGGGCGTCGACTGGCTCGCCCGCCACCTGTCCGCCCGCTTCTCGCGCCGCCGCGACGCCGGCGCCCTGGTCACCGTCACCCACGACCGCTGGTTCCTGGACGCCGTATGCAACCACGTGTGGGAAGTCGTCCCCGGCGTGGACCCCGGCGGCAACCGCCCCCAGATCCCCGGGCGGGTGGAGACCTACGACGGCGGTTACGCCGCCTACGTGCTGGCTCGCGCCGAGCGCGCCCGTCTGGCTGCGACCGCCGCCGCCAAGCGCGAGAACCTGCTGCGCAAGGAACTGGCCTGGCTGCGTCGCGGCGCTCCCGCCCGCACCTCCAAGCCGCGCTTTCGCATCGACGCCGCCGAGGCCCTCATCGCCGACGTGCCACCGCCGCGCGACACCGTGGAACTCGCCGCCATGGCCACCGCCCGGCTGGGCAAGAAGGTCATCGACCTGGAAGACGTCAGCGTTGACTACCCCGACCCCGCCGCCCCCACCGGGCGGCGCGAGGTGCTGCGCCGGGTCACCTGGCGACTCGCACCGGGCGAGCGCGTCGGCGTCGTCGGCGTCAACGGCGCCGGCAAGACCACCCTGCTGCGGCTACTGGAGGGTGCCTTGGCCCCTACCCACGGGCGGGTCGTGCGCGGCCAGACCGTCGCCGTCGCCACCCTGACGCAGACCACGCACGAACTCGACCCGCTGGCCGAGATGCGCGTGGTCGACGCCGTCGCCATGGTCGGGGAACGCACCCTGGTCGGCGGCAAGGAGCTGACGGCCGCGCAGCTGGTGGAACGGCTCGGCTTCACCCGCTCGCGCGCCTGGACGCGCGTGGGGGAGATCTCCGGCGGGGAGCGGCGCCGCCTGCAGTTGCTGCGGCTGCTGATGGGGGAGCCCAACGTGCTGCTGCTGGACGAGCCCACCAACGACCTGGACACCGACACGCTCGCCGCCATCGAGGACCTACTCGACTCCTTCCCCGGCACGCTCGTGGTCGTCTCCCACGACCGCTACCTGCTTGAGCGAGTCACCGACCACCAGGTCGCCCTGCTCGGGGACGGCACCATCCGGGACCTGCCCGGGGGAGTGGAACAGTACCTGCAACTGCGCCGCGAGGCGTCCGACGCCGCGCAGGCGGCCGCCCGACAGTCCCATTCCGCCCCGGAGGCCTCCGCGCGCGGAGGCGCCGCGCTGCATGCCGCACGCAAGGAACTCGCCCGCGTCGAGCGCCGCCTGGAGAAGACGACGGCCCGCATCGACGAGCTGAACCGGCACATGGAGCAGGCCTCGGCGCAGGTGGACGTGGAACAGCTCACCGAACTAGGCCGGCAACTCGCCCGGGCCGAGGCCGAGCGGGAGGAGCTGGAGGCCCAGTGGCTCCAGGCCGCCGAAGCGGCCGAGTACTAACCGGCTGCTTAGAAGCTCATTGGCCGGGTGACTCGTTGAGCACGTCCACGGGGGCTACCGCCTGGCCGAGGGAGACGATGTCATCCAGCGCGCCGGCCACCACTTCCGGGCTGGCCTTCCACGCGCGCATGACCAGGTCGACCGGAACGGTCGGCAGTCCCGCCATGCGCAGGACGACCATGGCGCTGGGGCGAGCGGTTGTGCCCGGGGCGGTGTCCGTTGACACGGCCTGGAATCCGGCCGTCTGCGGCGTGGGGCGCAGCCGCTGCGGTTCGGACTGCGGAAGCAGGTCGGCGATCAGCGCGCGCTGGGTGGCCCGCCGCCCCTCCTTGGTGCCGTCGTCCTGAGCGATTACCAGGCTGAGGTCGACCGCGAAGATCTGATGCCCGCCCTCGCCGACGTGCAGCAGCCGCGCCAGGGAAACATCCCGCTCGGTGTGTCGCAGCTCCTCCAGCAGGTTCGCAAAGGCCGTGCGCCACTGGGGGCCGGTCATGTCGAGCATGCGGCTGCGGGTCTGCGCTTCCATGCGTGCCCACCCCGGCGGGGGGAACTCGGGGATGACGACCCAGCGGTCGAGGTTCGGGGAGACGGCGATCTGCATTGTGCTACTCCTTTAACAGGCCTGCGCAATATATCGGATCCGGCAGGACCTATGCTGTGTGGGTGGCCGACTCTGCTCCTTCACCGATCCCAGCCTCCCGGCGTCGGCGCGTGGCCAGCGGCATCGTCGACATCGCGATTATCACTGCGGTCGGCATCCTGACGCCGCTGCCGCCCGCAGGCCGGCTGGCCGCGGGCCTGTTGACGGCGGCGCTGATCACCCTGGCGCAGGCGCTGACAGGTGCCAGCCCGGGGCAGCTACTCGCCTCAATTCGGCTGCGGCGCGCGATCTGCCCCACGGATCCTCCGGGGGGCGCTGCCGCCGAACGCGCCTGGCTGTTCACGCTGGCGGCCCTGCCGACATTCGGGGTGCTCCCGCTTGCCATGGTGGTGAGCATGGATACCGGCGGCTGGCACCGCACCTGGTATGACCGGATGGCCGGGACGATCGTGGTCGATAAGGAACGCAGCCCGGAACTGGTGCGGGTGGTGACCGCGAACGGGCGCCTGTTCACCGTGACACAGCCGACCGTGGTGGGGCGGGCTCCCGATCCGCTCCCGGGAAGGGCGAGCCGGCTATTGGTGGACTTTCAAGATGACCCATCGGTTTCCAAAACTCACGCGCTGCTGGAGCCGGTGCGCGGCGGCGTGCTCATAACCGACTTGTACTCGACCAACGGCACGCATGCGGAGGACGCCCACGGAGTTCACCGCTTGAGTCCGGGGCGGGCGCAGACCGTGGAACGTGGACGGCGCGTTTACTTCGGCGATGCCGAATGCACAATTCAGTAACGACTTGCAGCCGGGGTGCCAGCTTCGGCAACAGGCGTAGTTGACGGTGACGGGTTCCGCCGGTCAATGCGGTTGGCTCGGGTTGCTGCGTGTGAGACACTTCCCAAAAGGTGAGCCATCGCCTCGAGCCCGCTGGACAACGGCTGTAAGGAGATAACGTGAGTAACGCGAACAACGAACGCGAGACTCTGTGGGCGGAAGGTGCTTGGAGCGCAGCCGTGACGCCGCGAGGGGTGTTGCTGCTGCCGCCGGAAGTGCCGGAGGAATTGGTGACTCAGCTGTGGCGCCTGCTGCGATCCCCCGAGGGCGGCCTGACCGCAATACTCGATCGACTCGTGATGGGGACCGGCGGGCACCTCGCCCGCATCCCCGACTTCGCACTGGTACTGCTGGAGGACTCGGGTACCCACCTCGCCCTGCGCGGCACTCCGTCCCTGGTGGTCGACGGGCAGCGCCTCGACGCCGCCAACGTGGCCACCTGGATGGAGGCCTCCCTGCCCGGCGAGCCCAGTATCTCGTTGTCCGTGCCCGGGCAGCCGGGGACAGTGCTGCGCCCCGTCGTCGACGCCGTATTGCGTGCCGGCAGGCTCCAGCTGTGCATGCCCGACACCGGTTCCGCGGCGGAGAACACCGAGAGCGAGCAGGCGGACGCCGCTGCCGCTGAGTCCGACACCCAGCCGGAGACGGTCGAACTCGACGCGGCGCAGCCCGAGGCCGACTCCGGTGCGGGTGCCACGGACGATTCTGCCGCAGACTCGCCCTCTGACCTGGGACACGACTCGGAGGCCGCCTCGGAGCCCGAGCAGGCAATGGAAGGCCAGGAGCGCCCCGGCGATCACGACGGCTGGACAGTGGCAGACCTGCCCGAGGATCTCGTTGACGAGCTCGGTCGGATGCTGCCGGCCCAGCAGGCGCAGACAGACTCCGACTCTGCCACGCCGTCGCCGACGGCCCACACGGAGGTGCCCGAAACGGAGAGCACCCGTATGGCACTGTCGGTGGTGTGCCCATCGGGGCACGCCAACCCCACCAACTACGTCACCTGCCGCGAGTGCGGTGCCGAACTGACCCAGCCGGCGCGCATTATTCCCTGCCCGCCGCTCGGCCGGGTGCGCGTCTCCTCCGGAGGAGAGGTCGTGCTCGACCAGCCGGTGCTCGTGGGCCGGGAGCCGTCCCCGGAGGGAGTCAGTGAACTGGGAGGCGCCACGCCGGCACTGATCACGGTGCCCAGCCCGGAGCAGGTCATCTCCCGCAACCATCTGCTCATCCAGCTCGACGAGTGGTCCGTGCTGGCTCGTAGCCTGTCCACCGCCAACGGCACCGTGCTGCGGCGCGACGGCGCCTCCCCGATGCGGATGCCCCCCACCGAGCCGGTGCTGCTGCGCAGCGGTGACATCCTTGACCTGGGCGACGGCCAGTCGCTGCTGCTGGAGGACCTGCCGTGACTCATGACCGTGAGGAGTCCCCTCCAGAGATCCCCGGATACACCTATCTGAGGGACCTGGGGGCGGGGGGCTACTCGCGGGTTTACCTGTATGAACAGCACATGCCACAGCGTGAAGTGGCCGTCAAGGTCATGAGTTGCGGCGTCGCTCTGGGCCCCGTCTCCCGCTTCGAGTCCGAGGCCAACCTGATGGCGCAGGTGTCCTCGCACCCGGCCATCCTGTCCATCTACGCTGCGGGCACGGCCGACGACGGGCGCCCGTTCCTGGTGATGGAGTACTGCCCGCCGCCGCAGTTGAGCACGGTGCTGCGCCGCGGCCCGCTGAGCGTTGCCGACGCCTTGAGTACCACCATTCAGATCGCGGGGGCGGTGGAGTCCGCGCATCGCGTCGGCATCGTGCACCGCGACATCAAGCCCGCCAACATCCTGTTCACCGCTTATCGTCGGCCGGTACTGTCCGACTTCGGCATCTCCGCCATGAGCGGGCCGCGCAGTGAAGGTGACGAGTTGCGCGGCATGAGCGTGCCCTGGGCGCCGCCCGAGCAGCTGGTCGGCTCCCACCTGGCTGATCCGGCCTCGGACATCTATTCTCTGGCGGCAACCGCCTACGCGATGCTCACGGGCCGCAGCCCGTTTGAGATTCCCGAGGCCTCTGACTCTGTTTACGAGTTGTCGCGGCGCATCATCAAAGACCCGCTTCCGCCGCTGGGGCGTCAGGATGTGCCGCCGTCCCTGTACCGGGTGCTCAGCGTGGCGATGGACAAGGACCCTGCCCGCCGCTACCCCTCGGCTTTGGCATTTGCACGAGCACTGCAGCAGGTTCAAGCCGAACTGGGCCTGCCGATCACCGCGGTGGATCTGTTCCACGCGGCCGGCGAGTCTGAACCCGCCCACGATGACGACGTCCTGTTCGACGATCCCAAGGCCACGCGCCTGGGCGTGTTCGAGCCCGTCGCAGAGGCCGAGACGCAGGTTCCCGTTGTCGACGTCCAGGCGACGGATGACGAGCCGGGGGATGGAACACGGCGCTCGCGGCTGTCGATAGGGATACTCGCCGCGATCGTCACGGTGGCGGTGGTTATTGCCGCCGTGGTCAGCTCACGCATGGCGGAGAACAGTCGGCCCGTCGCGACCTTCGCGACCCTTGCCCCGGCGGCCAGCGCCGACCCGCTGGGAGCGTCGGTGACGCCACCCCGCAACCTGGTCGGCAATCTCTCCAACGACGGCGCAACGGTCACGTTCACCTGGGAGGCGCCGGAGGACGACTGGGACGGCAACTTCCTGTATCGCGAGGACCTGGCCGGAGAGCAGGACCCCGCCATGCAGTCCACGCAGGCAACCACGGTCACTTTGCCGGCCCGATCGGGCAGCACCTGCATCGAGGTCTACAGCGTGCGCGCCGATGGCCGAACCTCCGCCCCTACCTCACTGTGTGTGAGCACAACGGCAGGGCACGCGCAAAGCGCCGAGTAGCGGCGGTCTTGGCAAGATCGGGTGGACAAGCGCCGCGGCGGTGCCGGCGGCGGCCGTTAGTCCTCCACGCGGAAGGACGCCCGCCCGAGGATGAGGACCGAGCCGACCGGCGCGGGGGCCGGCACCTCCGGCTGCACCTGCCTGACGCTGCCCTGCTGCTCTACGCGGGTGCCGTTGGTGGAGTGCAGGTCCGTGACCCATAGGCCTCCGGGGACTGGGGCCAGGGCCGCATGCGTCTTGGAGATGGAGCGGTTGACGTCGGGCAGGATGACGCATGCCGCCTGCGGGTAGGCGGAAATGTTGTCCGGATCCCGGCCCACCACCGTGGGGGAGACCAGCGTGATCGGTGCGCCACCGTCCGCCGGCACGAGCCTGATTCGCACCGTCTCGGGTTCGGGCTTGCGGTGCGAGGCACGTCTCCGGCGGCGCGTGCCCCCGCTGGGCTGCGCCGGTTGCGTTTCGGAGCGCGCAGGCTCAGCGGCATGGGTGCTGGGGCCGGCGGAGCCGACGGCGATGCCGGAGGGGGCGGTGGGGGCGTCATCGGTGGTGGCGTCCAACGCGGTGGGCACGGCCGACCAGGGCACCGAGTCGATGATCGCCGCCCGGCTGTTCGGCACGGAGGATGCCCTGGCGCTGTCGACGGTGTCCTGCACCTGCGTAATCGGGCCCCCGGATGGCATGAATGCGAAGCGCGCTTCTGAGAAGGGCCCGCGTGCGCCGGCTCCAGAGGTTGGGACGGCCTCGGGTTGCGAGGCGGGGACATGGTCAGGAGTGTGTGGATTCACGCTCACCATCCTGACGCCGGTGAGCCGATCATGCCAACCTCGGCCCTCCGGGTCCGCGGCGGCCGTGTACAGCAGCGCGATGGCGCCCAGTCCAAGCGTCGGTGCCACACATATGAAGGTGAGGTCCGCGTGAAGGAGCACGCCGACTCCCGGGGGAAGCCCGTTGCGGTCGTTGACCACACGCACATCCATGAGGCGGCCGCCCGGGCTCCAGCCGGTGCGCCCAAGGCCCACCTCGCGCACTGCCAGTACGATCACAGCCGCCAGCAGTGCCGCGATTACCCAACTACCGAGCCCGATCAGGTGTAGGAGCGTGGTGAGCACCGCGCCCGCCAGGGTACCCCCGGCCAGATCGACCAGCCCCGCGAGCACGCGCGCCCGGATGGGTGCCGGGCGGGCGGCGTCGGCATGGGTGGGCGAGAGCGTGGTGGCGGGGGCCTGCGGGGTGCGCGTGACGGGGGCCTGCGCCGGGTCGGGCAGGGGCGGTGTCGGCACACCCTCGGCGCGATGCGATGCTGAAGTGGCCGTCACAGGTGTGTCCTCCTCGAAGTGCTTGGCCGCGCTCTGCGCCCAGCGGGCCGCCACAACGACCGCGGTGACAGGCGCGCCAGCAGGCGGCGCCACCAGGGTCGATCGGACCCCATCACCGGGATGATGAGGTCGGCGGATTCCCAGATCTGGTTCAAATCGTACGATGACGGGTCGCCCGCCGCGAATACCTGAGCGTCGATTGCCCGCGCGAAGCGGTGAAGCTCCGCCTGAGGGAACCCCGAGGAGAGCTCGGCGGCCGCCTCCCTGCGGGTTACGCCGTCCGGCGCCCTCCTACCGAAGTCGCGGGCGCGGTCGACCACCTCGTCCCACGCCCCCAGGGCGCGTTCAACTCCCTGCCGACGGCGGCGCCGTTTACGGCGCAGCGCCTTTGCGGCGAGTATGGCCGCCAGCAGTGCCGCAATCCCCGCGACCACTGCCGCCGTGACGATCACGGCGGTGGGGACGCCGGTGACGTGGTCCTCCTCCGAGCCGTTGTTGTCATTATCGTCGTAGACCGGCGGCAGTTCGGCCGGGTCCTGCTGGGGCAGCGGGGGCTGGAGCACCTGCGGCTCGGGGTTGGACACCTTGCGGGCGTTCTGCTGTTGGGGCACCTGGTCGCGTTCGGGGGTGACGGTGAAACCGATCCAGCCGGCCTGCTCGAAGGGCACCTCCACCCAGGCACTGACGTCTTGTCCGGTGACGTCGGAGGCGTCGCCGTCGATAGCCGGATCGAAGCCCATGACTACACGCGCCGGGATCCCCAGCGAACGGCACATGAGCATCATCAGCACCGCGTACTGTTCGTCGTCGCCCACCAGGGAGTCGGCGGTGACCATGGCCGCCAGGCGGGCGGCGCCGTGCCCCGGGGCGGAGGGGCTCTTGGTGCCGTCGGAGTAGTAGCCCGTGCGCAGTGCCTGCTGGAGGATGCGGATCTGGTTGAGCGGCTCCGATTCGGAGCCGACCAGTGAGTGGGCCAGCGCCTGGACGGCCGCCGGAACATCCTCGACGGGGCCGAGTTCGACGTCGGCGAGCGCCAGCCGGGACAGGTCCGAGTCGGAGAGGGCGTCCGGGACCGCGATGTTCTCGGTCAGGACGTCGCCCGCGGCCAGTCGGGCAGTGACAATCCCGGTTGAGGAGAAGGAGTCGTAGAACAGGGAGTCCGCGATGGCATCGGCGCGAGCCCCGGAGGGGGCGATGGACACTGCGTCGGCGACGGTGGGGACCCAAGGGTAGGTGTATCCGTCCAGAGTGAAGTTGACGGTGACGGCGTCGGCTGTGTTTCCCGTGTTTACCGCGCCCGCTGCATTGTCTGCGGCGGAGGCGGCGTCTGTGGCCACCAGCGGCGTCCCCTTGCCGACGTGCTGGAAATGGGAGCCGGTGCCGGCATCCTGGCCGATGCGCGCGGACAGGCCGTCGTATGAGTCCAGGGCGGCGATGCGTATGCGTGCGCCCTCGGGCAGACCGGAGACCTCCATGAGGTTGGTGGAGGCCATCTCCGTCTCCAGCGTGCGCACCAGCGACAGGGGGGTGGCGTACTCGGTGAGGTCCAGCGGCGGGGCGAACAGGTCCCGCAACACCGTGCGGGCGTGTGGCGCGGCGGGGGCGGCGATGGCGA
>NZ_LK995542.1:21561-86376 GCF_900002405.1 Actinomyces succiniciruminis
CGCGGCGGGGGCGGCGATGGCGACGGCGAGTGCAACTACCGCCAGCAGCGCACCCGCCCGGGCCACGCCGCGCCGGGTACCCGTAGCGATGCCCGAGTCGGAGTCCTCCAGGGCCTCGGCCACGCGCTCGCGCCGGCCTCGCTGTGCGGCCAGCGCCCACGTCCCGAGCACACCGGTCACAAGCAACGCGCCTATGGCGGCGGGCAGGGGCGCGTCCGCGTCACCCCAGGCGAGGCCGATGGCCGCCGCACCCAGGACTACGAATCCGGCCAGATGGAGCCGGTCCGCCGCGACGGCACGAGTTGCCAGCACCCCACCGGTCAGCCCGGTCAGCCACGGCAGGACCGTCATGGCGGAGAAGGCGGTCAATGGCAGCGGTAGGGTGAGCGCATCGCGCCACACGGTGACGGTGGCGGACAGGACCGTATGCACCCCGTGCAGGTTGTGGCCAACGTCGGGCAGCAGCAAGGGGGCGAGCAGCACGTGGGCCGTCGCCGCGACGGCGAGCGTGGGCAGCGCCGACAGGTGGGCGCGGGCGGTGGCCAGGCCGATGACCACGCCCAGCATGACTCCGACCGCGGCGACGAGCGCGCCGACCGTGGAGCCGAAGGGAACGATGAAGGGCACGGTGCCGATCAGCAGCAGCACGGTGACCAGCAACTGGTAGAGCCAGCGCTTTCCAAGCAGGGTGCTCATACCGCCCTCCGCATCACCGCGGGGAGCGTCTCCAGGCGGTCCAGGTCGAAGGCGGCGAGAGTGCCCAGGGTGCGGCGTCCGAATGGGCGGGACCCACAGCGCAGTGCAATCACCACCGTGTCCACCGGGGTGATGGTGCGCACGCGCCCCAGCACGGTGTCCTCGCAGCGCTGACCGGTGACCAGCACCATCACGGAGGCCTCCGGGTGGCGGGTCGTGGCTTGTCGGGCCAGCTCGTCGCAGCCGTAGGCGTCGGGTGTCTCCGTCAGCAGGCAGGAGGCGTCCAGCAGGCGCATGCCGGTGGCGGTCGGCAGCGTCTCGGTTTGAGTGAGGACGGTGACCTCGCGGCCGTCGGAGATGGCGTTCAGTGCCAGTGAGCAGGCCACCGAGATGGCGGTCTCGAAGTCCTCGGTGGTTTCGTAAGCGTCGGGCCGGGTGTCCAGGAGCACCAGTAGGTTGGCCCGATGCGTCTCCTCGAACTGACGCACCATGAGCCGGCCGGTGCGGGCCGTGGTGCGCCAGTGGACGTTGCGGCGGTCGTCCCCGGGCACGTAGTCACGCAGTGCATGGAAGGACACGTCAGAACTTGACAGCTCCTGGGTGACGGCGCCCTCGACGTCGCGCATGATTCCGCGCAGGGTCACGCCCAGCCGAATCGTGCGCGGATGAATGTGTACGGTCTGCGCCTCGGTGCGATTGCGCTCGCGGCGCAGTAGGCCGACCGGGTCGGAGTTGACCGAGATGACCGGGCCGACGGTGACGACGCTGCGGCGGGCCGTGGGCAGGATGAAGCCGCGTTCGTGGTCGCCTCCCGGGGGCAGCGTGGGCACGGCGAATACGGCGTTGGCGGCTCCCACGGGCATCTCCATGCGGGTGGGCAGCAGCGGGTGGCCGGTGGGGTTGTGCACGGTCACGTGGACGATGGCGTTGTCCCCGACCGTGACGCGCCGCTCGAACAGCTCGTGGTGAACGGTGTGTCCGCCGCGCGGCAGCAGCCACAGCCACGCGGTGGCGACGACAACGCCCAGCACCACGGCGGCGGCCCATGCCTCCTGCCAGCCGGCCCGAACCCCGCCGGCGACGCAGATACCCAGCAGCAGCAGACACGCCCAGCCGGTTGAGGTGACCACGGCCAGGCTGTGGCGCGTAGCCGTGACCACCCTCCAGCTGCGCCACCGGGAGGTGCCGGAGCGGATCCGGGCGGTGGCGGTGCGGGCGGTCCGCAGTGTCTCCTGCACGGTGTTATGCATGGCGGAGGGCGTGTCTGCTTGTGTCTGCGGGGGCGAAGCGGGGCTGACCATGAGTGTTCGATCAGCGGGTGGTGGGGGCGGGCACGTCGGCGAGCGCACGGGTGATGACCCCGGCGGCGGTGGCGCCGGAGAAGGCGGCGTCGGGGTCCATGACCAGGCGGTGCGCCCATACCACCTCGGCGAGTTCCTTGACGTCGTCCGGCAGCACGTAGGGGCGCCCCTGGGAGGCCGCCCACACGCGTGTCACCCGGGCCATGGCGATGGCGCCACGGGTGGATACACCCAGCTGCGTGTCCGGGGATTCGCGGGTGGCCTCCACCAGGGCACCGATGTAATCCAGGATCGAGTCCTCCACATGGTTCTGTGACGCGATGTCTGACATGGAGGCGATCGCACCGGAGGTGATGATGGCCTCCAGGCCGCGGGAGCGGTCGGGGTGGTCCGAGCCCGCCAGGATGTTGGTGAGGGCCTCTCGACTGGGGTAGCCGATAGAGGTCTTCATCAGGAAGCGGTCCAGCTGCGCCTCGGGCAGCCGGTAGGTGCCGGCCTGCTCAATGGGGTTCTGGGTGGCGATCACCATAAAGGGACGGCCGGTCTCGTGCTGCACGCCGTCGACGGTGACCGTCGACTCCTCCATGACCTCCAGCAGGGCGGACTGGGTCTTGGGGGAGGCGCGGTTGATCTCGTCGGCCAGGACCACGGAGGCGAAGACCGGACCGGGGTGGAACTCCCAGGCGGTGGTCTTCTGGTTGTAGATGGTGACGCCGGTGATGTCCGACGGCAGCAGGTCCGGGGTGAACTGGATGCGCGAGTGGCTGCCCTGCACGCTGGCGGCCAGGGCACGGGCCAGTGCCGTCTTGCCGGTGCCGGGGGCGTCTTCCAGCAGGAGGTGCCCCTCGGCGAGCATGGTGGTCAGCGCCAGGCGGATCACGTCTTGCTTGCCGAGTAGGGCCTCGCCGACGTTGTCCACCACCTTGTCAAAGGTTTCGGCGAACCACGTCGCGTTCTCCTGGGTCATGGGCATGGGTGTTTGAGTCTCCTAATGAAGTAGTCCGCTGAGCGGTTGACCGGGTGCGCCTTGCGCTCCGCGGTCGTCAGTTGGTGGTGCAGGTAACCGTCTGATTCGGGTTATTGGTGGCGTGCGGGAAGGTGTGTCGGGCGGTGCCGTCGGAGCCGACGAAGAACTCCTCCGTCCAGGTGGGGTGGGCGCCGTTCGAGTCCTCGTAGCTGTAGCGGCAGTAGACGCGGCTGTCGGGCTCGAAGCCCCAGACGTCGACCACCAGGTGGTAGCAGGGCGCGTTCCTGCTCAGGCCGCGGGCGTAGTCATCGGCGGTGCAGGTGACGCCCTCGATGCTCTTGTCGGTGAGGATCGGGAAGGCGTTGTTGGCGGGAATCGGCTTGGTCGTCGGCTGCGGCTGCGGCACCGTGACCGCGTTGGAGCGCACCGTGGTGGAGACGTTGGACTTGTCGCCGTCCACCACCGTGCGCGCCTCCACGTAGTAGGTGGCGCCCGGAGTCAGGCCGGAGAAGGAGGTGTTGTCATCATCCCAGCCCTTGACCTGGTTGCCGGCAGAGTCGACCAGGCGGTACTCGATCTGCAGCTCGCCCGCATCCCAGCCGTTGTTGCTGGAGGCGAGGGTGGAGGCGGTGGTGATCTTGATTCCGGTAGTGCCGCTGGCCGCGGCCACCGGCGCCGACGGTGCACCGGGCTTGCCGGTGATGCGGAAGCTCTTAGAGCCCGGCGTGGAGGTGGCCGAGCCGGCCTGGTTGACAGCGGTGACGGTCACCGAGACGGCGTGCGTGCCCGTCCCCAGCGAGACCGGTACGGAC
Source organism: Actinomyces succiniciruminis (assembly GCF_900002405.1). Taxonomy (GTDB): domain Bacteria; phylum Actinomycetota; class Actinomycetes; order Actinomycetales; family Actinomycetaceae; genus Actinomyces; species Actinomyces succiniciruminis. Next base: position 25,338 of record NZ_LK995542.1, read on the forward strand.
ACCGAGGTGCTGGCGCCGGCCTTGACCGTCTGCATGGCCGAACCGGAGATGGCGACGGTGTAGCTGACGGCGTCACCGTTGCTAGCCGCGGCGCTCCAACTGATGCTCAAGTTGCTTCCGTCCCAGCCGATGCTGGGTGTGCCCGGTTTGCCCGGGGCGCCGTAGACACTGGCGCTGCCGGCCGACGTGGCCCAGGCGGACTGCCCGGAGCCGGACACGACCGCCCGCACGCGGGCGGTGTAGTTGCCCGGTTTCAAGGACCCGAAGGTCGCCGAAGTCCCGGAGACCGTCTGGGTGGAGGACACGCTGCCGTCTTGCAGCAGCTGCACCTCATAGGTGATGGAAACCCCGCTGATGGGGGTGGCTGCGCCCCAGGAGACCGTCACGGAGCCGTTCCCTCCGGTCAGGCTCACGCCGGTGGGTGCATCCGGGGTGACGGTCAGGGTTACCGGGGCGGAGGCAGCTGAAGGTGCGGAGTCTCCGGCGGCGTTGGTGGCCACCACCTGGAAGGAGTAGGTGCCGCCCGCCGTCAGGCCGGTGGCGGCGCAGGGGGAGCCGGTGCACCGCCAGGAGCCGGCCCCGTTCACCTCGGTGACGGTGTAACCGGTGATCGCGGAGCCGTTGTCCGCCCCCGGCACCCAGGACACATTCATGGCGGTGGCGCCGGACGGGCTGGCCGAGGCCCCGGTGGGGGCGTTCGGCACGGCGGTGACCGTGACGGTGACCGTGCCGGTGACGGCACGCGAGGCGGAGCCGGTGGCGTCCAGCACCTCGTAGCGGACCACCAGGCGGCCCGCGAAGCCGGCCCCGGGCGTGATGGTGAGCGTGGTGCCGGAGGTGGTCACGTCCCCGGTGCCGGAGGTGACCTGCGGGGAGCCGGACAGGGTGATCGGCTGATCGGGGAAGGGGTTGGTCACCAGCGTGGCGACGTCGATGCTGACGGGAGAGCTGTCGGAGGTCAGCACGGCCGGCGCCGTCGTCATCAGCGGCTGGGTGGATTCGGAGACCCGCAGCGGCAGCTGGCCGATCACCGGGTCGCTATTGCCATCGTCCACCGTCACCGGCAGGGTGCCGGTGGTGCCCGCCGCCGTGCCGGCCTCGGCCGATACCGACACGGTTGAGCCGGACAACGAGGCGGTGAAGCCGGCGGGGGCGGAACCGATCGAGAAGGAGAGTTCGTCGCCGTCGGCGTCCTGGGTCATTGCCGACAAGTCGACGGTGACGGCGTCCTCTCCGGCGGCCACGATCACTTCGGTGGGGGTGAAGCCGGGGGGAGTGTTCCCGGTGGCCTCCACCACCACCGGCAGGGTCAGGTTGGAGGACAGGGCGCCGTCGCCGCCAGAGTCCGTCACCGTCAGGGTCACGGAGGTCTGCCCGGAGAAGCCCGCGGCGGTAGTCAGGTCCAGGGAGGCGCCACCGCCGGACACCGCGGCCTCATCCAGACCGGTTCCGGTGCGTACCGTCGCGTCGTCGGCGACCGTGGGCGTCGTGCCGACGCGGGTGAGGATGTAGTCGGCCAGATCCACGGTAGTGGTGGCGTCCGCCGGAATGCGTACCGGGATGGCGGCCGAATCCAGCCGCGGGCGCAGGTCGTCGCGGGAGGGGATGACGATGACGGCGTTCCCGGTCAGCCCGTCCTGGTCGGTAATGGTGTACAGCACCAGGTGCTGCTCGGCGCCGACGCTGACCCGGATGGAGGAGTCGACCACCTCGGCGGTCGGGTCCGCGGTCGTGACCGTCAGGTCCCAGGGGGAGCCGTCGGCGTCCTGGTCGTTGTCCAGCACGGACACGGTCGCCATGCCGTCGGCGTCCACCTGGTCCACCGTGACGTAGTCGTCCACGCCGATGGGGCTGATCAGGGGAGCGTCGGCCAGCACCTGGTAGGTGATGGTGCCCACGTCCATGCCGCCGCGTCCGTCGGCGACCCGGTAGTGGGCCGTATACACACCCTCCGTGCCGGGCAGGTCTGCCACCGCCCGCCCGGAGCGCATGGAGGTCGTCAGTGCCGGATCATCGCTCAGGGGAGCGTCCTCCATGGCGAGGGTGTCGCCGTCGGCGTCGAAGTCATTGGAGACGACGTCGGTGACCACGGTGCGGCCGGGCTGGGCCACCACCAGGTCGTCGGTGGCCACCGGAGCCGTGTTCGTCTCGGGCGCTGCGGCCACGCCCACGCGCACGGTCCCGGTGGCCTGCGCCCCGAAGCGGTCCTCGACCGTGTAGGTGAAGGTGTCGGTGCCGGTGGCACCCTCGTGGGGGTTGTAGGTCAGGTAGGTGGAGGCGGCCTCCACGGTTCCCGACGTCGGGGTCTGGGCCAGTCCCACCAGGCTGACGGAGTCGCCGTCGGGGTCGATCCCGTCCAGCGGCACGGTGATGGCCACCGCCGAGCCGGCGACGGTGCTGGCCTCCAGGCTCTGCGGGACCGGAGCGGCGTTGGCGGCGTCGTCGCGGGCGCGCACCTCGATGTCGATCTGGCCGAAGGCGCTCTGCCCCTGGGCGTCGGAGACCGTGTAGGACAGGGTCGTGCGGCCCGGGGTGTCGTCGGCCTTGAAGCGGACCACGTCGCCGCTGGTCCAGGCGGTGCCCAGGTCCGCGCCCGCCACTCCGAGCTCATCCGCGACGCTCAGGGCCAGTCCCGAGGGGGAGGTGTCGTTGTCCAGTACGGACACGGTCACCACGTCGCCCACGCGCACCACGGCGGAGTCGGGGCTCGCAATCGGCACCTGCAACTCGGCGGTGGTGACCGGGACCACGGTCATGTGGCCGGTGGCGGAGGCGGTCCCGTTGGAGACCGTGTACTCCACCTCCACACTCTGCCCGATCGCGCCGGCGGCGGACACCTGCAGCAGGGAGTGGTCCACCACCGTGACGCTCACCCCCGACTGGTCGGGGGCGCTTGCCGACTGCAGCACCAGGACGCCGCCCGCGGGGTCGAAGTCGTTGTTCAGCGGCGCGACCGTGGCGGAGCCGCCCTCCCGCAGCAGCACGGTGTCGTTCTCCGTGACCGGGGGGACGTCCGGCTCGGAGGGCTCGACCACGTCTGCGCGCACGATCCCCTGGGCCACGGCGGAGCCGGCGGTGACATCGTAGGTGACGTAGTAGGTGCCGGCCTGCTCGGCGGAGAAGGTGAAGGTGCCGGCCTGCTGGTTGACCTCCAGGCTCGTGCCGGCGGGAGTCTCCTCCACACCCGCCAGGCTGAGCGGGTCGCCGGTGGGGGAGACGTCGTTGTCCAGGGGGGAGACCACGGTGGATGTCCCGGCGACCACCAGCACGTGGTCGGCGTTGGCAATGGGGGCGACCGAGTCGGCGGACTGCACGTCCACCGTTACGGTGCCAGAGGCGGCCTGCTGCCCGTCGGAGACGACCACGGTCAGGGCGCGGGTGCCGACGGCGCCGGAGGTGTCCCGTACGGTGACGGTGCCCTCATTGGTGGTGTGCACGTCGAAGCCCTCGCCCTGTGCGGATACGAGGTAGAGGGTATCGCCATCGGGGTCGAGCCAGTTTCCCAGCACGCCTAGGGATCCGGAGGCGTCGGCGGCGATCACCAGCGTTGGGGTGGAGATCTGCTCGGGGGCGTTGTTGACGCTCCAGTCGTGTACCTCCACGGTGGCGACCGCGGAGTCGGCGCCGCCGCGCCCGTCGGAGGCGGTGTAGGGGACGGTATAGGTGCCGGTGGCATCCTCGGGTACGTCGATGCGCAGCGCCAGGCCGGACTGGGAGGAGGCCACCTGGGCGGTGCCGGTGTCCCCCGGTTCGGCGCTGAGTACGTCGCCGTCCGGGTCGGAGTCGTTGGCCAGCACCTGCAGCACGGTAGAGCGTCCGGGACGTACGCCCAGGGTGTCGTCATTGGCCTGGGGCGGGTGGTTCTCCTCGGTGCGTTCGGGCTGAGACTGGGCGTCGGAGGTCTCTGCCGATTCGTCCTTGTCGTCGGACTGGTCGTCCGTCTGGGAGGTGATATCGGTCCAGTCCTCCACTAGAACCAGATTCTCGTCGGGCAGCCACACGGTTCCCCGGGTGATGTCGTTGAGGACAATCGCGTCCCGGTTCACACGGAACGTGGGCCGGGAGGAGGAAGCCAGGGCGTCGTCGCTGACGGTTTCCACATCGTCGCCACACTGTCGCAGGAAGTGGCCGGAGCCGGACCAGGCCCCGTAGAGGCAGTCCCCCAGGCGTACCGGCTGGGCGGCGACGCCGGGAGTTGTCTCTCCGTCGGCAGAGGCCGGGATGGTGGTGACCGGTGAGCCGTCCAGCGGGACGGACATTATCGCGGTGCGCGAGGCCACCAGGACGGCGTCGGCGCTCGGACCGGGTTGCTGCAGTACCAGGCCGGAGGCCCCCAGATCCGTGCTCGTCCCGTCCGGCAGGTGCACGATTCCGGTGCCGCGCTCGAGCACCACCGGCTGATCGCCGACGGCGGTGATGGCCAGGTCAGTGGCGTCGGTGAAGCTCAGTGACTGTGCCGAGGCCTTGCCCCAGCCTGAGTGCTCCGCCGGAACTGTGGTCAGTGTGCCGGACCGGGAGGACACGGCATACAGGGAGCCGTCGGTGCCGGCCACGGCCACGATGCCGTGCATGCCCTCGATCAGGGTGGGGGCGGCGGCGAGCAGGTCAACCGCGTCGACGGTGGTGCCGGAGACGGTACCGGCCTCGGCATCCACGGCGAACACCCGGTCCGCGCCCTGCAACACGGTAGTTCCGCCGGTCAGCTGCGTGCTGGTGGATAGTGCCACCGCAGTGGGGTCCACCGCCGCTACCGAGCCGGCCGCCAGGTCGGGGACGAGTACGTCCTCCCCGCTCTGGGTGACGTCGAAGTCCGCGGAGGCCGTGCGAATTGAGCCGTCCACCTGCTTGGACGGGTAGTTCAATCGGGCCACCAGGTGCTCCGCGGTACTGGTCACCCACACCCCGCCGTCGTTGAGCGAGACATCGGCCTGGGGGACGCCGTCGTGCAGCCAGGCGGCAGTGCCCAGACAGAGCGCGGCCAGGCCCGCCAGGGCGGCAGACAGGCCCCGGCGCCGCCTTCGGGACAGCTTGAGGGTTTGCCAGCTGGAGTGGGGGAAACGGCGGTTCGGGGCAGGCATGCCCTTCACCTGCCGGTTGCGCCCGAGTGTGTGGCGATCTCCTGGGTGAGCATGCGCCGCAGCATGCTGGAGGATGTGGTGGGCGTGTAGGGCAGGTAGACGACGGTCGCGCCGACCTCCGCCATCTGCTGCTCCAATCGGTCGCCCTTCTCCGTGCCCTGCCAGTCGGTGCCCTTGAACAGGATGTCGAAGGGCTCGCGCTTCCAGGCCAGGCGCTTGTCCTGATCGAAGTCGGGGACGACGGCGTCGACCACCCGCAGTGCGGCAACCAGTGCCATGCGCTCATCCTGCGGCACGATCGGAGGACGCCCCTTCATGCGCTTGAGGGACTCGTCTGTGGCGACGCCCGCGATCAGACGGTCGCAGCGGGTGGCGGCCGCGGTGAGGATATTGAGGTGTCCGATGTGCAGCATGTCGAATCCGCCGGGTACGTAGCCGGTGATCATCAGTACGCTCCCTTGCCGCCGACGACGGCCTTGAAGGTTGACAGGAAGATGCTGGCGTCCAGGCGGGCGCCTCGGTTTTCAACGTAGTGGCGGTCCAGCGCGACCGTCGAGTCCCAGGACAGGTCGGAGCGGCCCGACACCTGCCACAGGCCGGTCAGACCGGGCTTGACCAGGAGCCGTCGGCGGGCCTCGGCGTCGTACTCGGCGACCTCACTGGGCAGTGCCGGGCGCGGGCCGACCAGGCTCATCTCCCCGCGCACCACATTGATCAGCTGCGGCAGCTCGTCGATGGAGGTGCGGCGGATGAAGCGACCCACCCGAGTGATACGCGGGTCGGTGCGGTTTTTGAACAGTACCTCGTTGCCGACGTCACCCCCGGCGCTCACTACGGCGGCCCGGCGGGCATCGGCATCGGTATACATCGAGCGCAGCTTCCACAGGGTGAAGTGCTTGCCGCCCGCTCCGACCCGGGTCTGGGTGTAGAAGGCGGGGCCGGGGGAGTCCAAACGTACGGCCAGTGCGGCTCCGGCCAGGATCGGCGAGGCGATCAGAAGCAGGAGGCTGCCGGCGATGCGGTCGAACACCTCCTTGGCCAGCAGTCGCGTGCGGCGCAGGCTCACGTCGATCAGACCCGTCCAGCCGTGGGTGACGGGTAGCCCGCGCATGCGTCCGGGCACCACGTCCTGCAGACCGGGGGCGACCACCAGGCGTGCACCGGTCGAAGTCAGGCCACGCATCAGGGTTACGAGATCCTCCGGGCCGACCCCTCCCAGCGTCATTACGACGTCGATGTGCTCGGATCGGATCATCGCGTTGATCGCGTCCTGGTCGCCCAGGCGAGCGGCGGTTCGGGAGCGGTTGGTACTGGAGGAGACGTAGCCGACGATGAGGAAGCCGTCTCCGGGGTGAGAGCGCAGATCACGCAGAATCGGCTCGGCGCCGGGCCCCATCACGATGAGCGTGCGACGCAGGCCGTGCCCCTCCATGCGGCGGGCGCGCAACCAATTGCTTTCGATGGTGCGTCCGACGACTGCCAGCGCGAACTGGGCGGCCAGTGGTGCCAGTACCGCCCCGGCGGAGAGAGCGGGGGCAAGCAGTTGTCCCAGAAGAAGCGTCACGGGCGCGGTGACCAAGGCGGCCAGAGCTACCCGCTCGCTGCCCGAGCGAGCCTGGTCGACAACATCGACGCCCAGGGCGCCCGAGGCCCAGGTGAGTGACACCATCAAGATACCGGCGAGCGCGGTCAGCGCCAGCCGTGATACCCCCCAGCTCAGGCTGATCAGCGCCACCCATACCGGTAGCACCACGGCGGTCAGGTCGCTGAGCATGATCCAGGACAGCAGATCCTGGCGCATGGTCGGCCAGTCGGTGAACAGCGGTGACGTCAGCCGCGGCAGGATCCGTGCTGAGTCCGGGTTCTGGTCGTCATGCCCGGCGGACTGCGGTAGAGACGAAGGGCTGGTCGGGCTGGCCAAGACGACTCCAAGGATGTTTGCGGTTGCTTATGGAAGGCGCGTGAGAGGACGGAGCGGAAGGACCGCTGTAATGACCTGCGGGGGCGCCAGGTAAGGCGCTGGGCGCGGGTTAATTCGTCGATGTCCCGACCGAATCTACTACCTACGCGAGGCTGTTGGGCATGAACGTGAACAGATGCACACAAAGAGACGGCGTGAAGCTAGTGTTCGGGGCGGAGTCGGCGGCGGGGTGCTTCAAGGGTGTGGGTGGTAATCGGTGCGATGATGCGGTTTGCGTGGGGTGTTGGGAGGAGTGTGCCGGGTCGGGGGAGGGCGGTGCGGGGCTGGGCGTAAAAGTAAAGAATTGGTCATGGCGGTGGCGCGGCTGTGACATTACTGAGATTTTTAGCGTGGTGGGCTCGTCGTTTCCGGCCGCATATGAGCGTCGTGCGTCACATTCGGTAACTTTTTTGTAACGCACAGTCACGATTTGCGGCTGTTCGGGAACCTTATTGGATGATTATTCGGCGGCACTAATGCGACTCTTCCGGTTTGAGGTTGTGGGGCGGGGGTTGGGATGGCGTCCGGGGTGTGTGGTTGCTTGCGGTTCGGTCGGCCGACCCCGCGCCTGCTTGGACCGCCGGGCTCTACTCGGACCGGTCAGGCTGCGGTTGGACCGCCCTAGACGCACTCTCAGGCGGTCCAACCGCAGATACGGGGTCCAACTGGAGGAACTCGGTCCAAGTAGGGGCCCGGGACGGGTGCGGGCGCCGGGACCGGCCGGCATCACCGCGGCCTGCCCGCCCACGGCCGCCGTCGGCGCCGAGTGCCGTGCGTGGCGGCCCAAAGTGTCCAGGATCGGCATAAACGACTCCGACGCTGCCCGCGCCCATGGGCAGAACGTTGTAATCATGCGGTTTCAGAAACGGCCCTAGCGGTCGGCGACGGCCTTAGTGCCGAATTCGGACATTTCGCCCCCGGCGGAGCGCCCGGGCACACACCACCCCCGCCAGCACCCAACCCAACCAAGCCCACAACACCCACCCCCACTCCAACAAACCGAACAAGCCCGTTGACAGCGCTCCCGGCTCAGAGATTCTGTGGTTGATTGACGTCGTAGGTGTTCCGGGCATACGCGCGGGGCCGACCGGCGCGCGCCTTGTGAAGTAGCAGCACGATCACCCCTGCGACCAGCCACAGACAGCCGATGACAGCCCAAGTGACCGGCTCGTCAACGGGGACGCCGGTGCTCACAGCCAACAGGCTGGACAGGTGGAATCCACCGTGCGCGCCCACGGCCGCCCAAGTCGAGCCCGAGGCCCAACGTGCCGCCATCGCCGCCGCTCCAAAGCCGAAGGGCATGGCCAGGTAAATGACGCGCTCGCCCCACCCCTCCTGGCCGCCCTGAGAGATCAAGTGCATGACGGTGAAGGCGAGTAGCGATACGGCCGCCGCCGTCCGGGTGGAGCCGAGTGAGCGGAACAACCAACCACGCCACACCAGTTCCTCAGGGATCCCCTGCAGGAAGAACCCCAGAGCGATCTGGATCAGGATCGCGGACCACCACGTGTCGCCCGGCATAGCGGGCTCCTCTCGGGGGACGCCGAGTGCTTCACTTACGGCTCCGGCCATCGGCATGACCGCGAAGGCAACGGCGACCATGCCGACGCACCAGGCCAGTGCGCGCGGACTCGGGCGCATCGCCAGATCGGAGAGGCGAGCGCGGTCCAGGCGAGTGATCAGCAGCCGGGTGCATGCGAATGCACAGAGGGTCGCCGTGGCCATGATCGTGAGGGTGGCCAGGCAGACCGTCAGCAACCCCGCGGGCCCCCAACCGAAGACCTTTCCGTCCAGCAGGGCCTCCACTCCCGGTATGGCCATGATGAGCGTTGGCACCGTGGCGCTCAGCACCATGACCACGATGGCGATCACCACCCGCGCCGCGGCGCCGCCCGGGCCCGGTCGGCTCGTTCGCGCCTCCAACCTCGGTTCCGTGTTGACTTCCGCCCCGGTCATCTCATGCGCGCTCATATAGGTCACGCTAAGTGGCGCGGGTCACCGATTCCAGAGTCGGTATCAATAACCAGGGGCGACACGCCGCGGATTCAGGGACCGGTCCGGGACCTCCCCGAGGGGCCCTACCGTCCCGGAGCCGTGCGGGGCTCCGGATATGGTTCAAGGGCATGAGCCGAATGGTCAGGCCGAGTAAGGCCAAGGCGGGCAACAAGATCGCGGTGCTGTCACCGTCGCCGGCGATGCCCGTACCGGCCTCCGACGTAAGTGCCGCCCCCTCAAGGGCCGTCCCGCCTGGCGCGTACGCGTGGGCGATTTGGGCAGATACAGCGTCATCTACACGATCGACGACGGCCGACTCGTCGTCGTTGTGGTCACGCCCGGACCCCGCGGCGACGCATATCGCTGACCGGGCCGCCCGGGACGGCGCGAGCGAGTAGGCGCCCGCGCGGTCCTACTCGGCCGTTTGTTCCTGCTGCTTGCGCCAGCGGATGCCGGCGTCGATGAATCCGTCGATGTCGCCGTCGAACACGGAGTCGGGGTTGCCGACCTCGTAGCCGGTGCGCAGGTCCTTGACCATCTGGTAGGGGTTGAGCACGTAGGAGCGCATCTGGTCGCCCCAGGAGGCCTTGACGTCACCGGCAAGCTCCTTCTTCTTGGCGTCCTCCTCCTGCTGCTTGAGCAGCAGGAGGCGCGACTGGAGCACGCGCATGGCGGCGGCGCGGTTCTGGATCTGGGACTTCTCATCCTGCATGGACACCACCAGCCCGGTGGGCAGGTGCGTGATGCGCACGGCCGAGTCGGTGGTGTTCACGGACTGGCCGCCGGGACCGGAGGAGCGGAACACGTCGATGCGGATATCCGTCTCGGGGATGTCGATGTGGTCGGTGGACTCGATCAGTGGGATGACTTCGACGGCGGCGAAGGAGGTCTGGCGGCGTCCCTGGTTGTCGAAGGGGCTGATGCGCACCAGGCGGTGGGTGCCACCCTCCACGCTGAGCGTGCCGTAGGCGTAGGGGGCGTGCACCTCGAAGGTGACGGACTTCAGCCCCGCTTCCTCGGCGTAGGAGGTGTTGAGGATCTTGATCGGGTAGTCGTGGCGCTCCGCCCAGCGGGTGTACATGCGCAGCAGCATTTCCGCGAAGTCGGCGGCGTCGACGCCGCCCGCCCCGGAGCGGATGGTAACCACGGCGTCGCGCTGGTCGTACTCGCCGGACAGCAGGGTGCGGATCTCCAGGTCGGACAGGTCCTTGCGCACGCCGGCCAGGTCGCGCTCGGCCTCGGCGAGCAGCTCCGCCGCATCATCACCGGACTCCTCCCCCGCCATCTCGACCATGGTCTCCAGGTCGTCAATACGCCCGCCCAGTGCTTCCACCCGCTTGAGGTCGGCCTGTGCGTGCGCCAGAGCCGAGGTGACTGCCTGGGCGGCGTCGGCGTCGTCCCACAGGTTGGGGGCGGCGGCCTGCTCGGAAAGCTCGGCGATGCGTCCGCGCAGCGCCTCCGGGTCCGTCACGGCGACGACGGAGGCGTAGGTGTGTCGGAGCTGCTCAATCTCGGCGGGAAAGTCTGTGGCCACGGGCCCGAGTCTAGAACAGACCCGGGGCCGGCCCGACAGACGGAATACCAACGGCGATCGCAACGCCATCCTGGGCCGCGCTGCTCGTCCAGCAGGACCGCCGTCACCGGCCGCCCTCCGCAACCTACCCAACGGAGCCGCACTCGCAAGACCGGTTCCGGTTAGGGTGGATACGTGCATGTCGTTCCCTACATCCTCGCGCTGACGCTTGAGGAACACGGCGGGTTGTGCGGGTCCGTCATTCCCTCCGACAACTCCCCGGCATCGTGACGCCTCTCGCCGACACCGCTCGCGGCAGCTCCTCCGACGGCGATGTCCCCGCCGCGGATGCTCCAGCCACCACCGCGACTCCAGCAGGGCTCCCGGCCGCAACCGCCCTGGACTGGCGTCGGCACTGCCGTCTGATCGGGCCCACCCGCTACCGGATTCCGCTCAGCGACGCGGTGCTCACGATTCTGTTGGCGGTCGTAGTGCTGGCCGACTTCACACTGTTGTACACCTGGGGCCCGCACCCGGCCTATGTGGCGAACGTGCTCGTAGCCCTGACGGTGACCGCGGCTCAGCCCTTCCGCCACCATTCCCCCACGGTTTCGGGCGTGGTCGTCTACCTGGCGATGGTGGCCTACGTGGCGCTGCTGCGCATCACCCCGGTCAACCTCGGCCTGTCCCCGATCATCGTGGCGGTGCCGACGGCGTTGCATGCACTCACCCGCTGGGCCGCGGACCGGCGCTGGGGCGTGGCGGGACTGCTGGCCGCACTGGTCGGGGCGGTGATCAACCCGCAGACGGTGTACGCGGTCAACCCCCATACCGCCGACATGTTCAACTATCCGCCCTTCGGGTTCGCCCTGGCCTGCGTGCTCGTAGTGACCGTCACCTACCTGTGGGCGCTCGGTCGACGCTCCGCCGCGGAGTCCGTGGACCGTACCGTCGCCGCAGCATCCCGGCTGGCCGCCGCCCAAGCGGTGTCTGCGGAGCGCCTGGCCGTTGCGCGGGAGCTGCACGATCTGGTCGGCCACGGCCTGACCGTGGTCAAGGTGCAGGCGGATACCGGGCTCGCCCTGGGGACCCCCGAGGCCGCCCGTGATTCCCTTACGGCGGTGCGCGATGCCTCCGCGGCCGCGCTCGCCTCCACCCGCGAACTGGTGGCCCTGTTGCGCAGCTCAACGACTCAGGGGCCGCCGGCCCCGGTGGCGGACCTGACCGCGCTGCCGGAACTGGTGGCACAGGCGCGCGCCACCGGCGTGGAGGTCGAAGCCGCGCTGCCCACTGCGGCCGAACTCGCCGCCTGGAACGACTCCTGGACGGCGTTGCAGCGGCTGACATTGATTCGGGTGGTCACCGAGGGCCTGACCAATGCGGCCAGGCACGGCGACGGCACCGCCCGGATCACCATTGCCCGGCACGACGACAGCTGCCGGGTGCGTATAACCAACCCGTTGCCCGGCGGCGTATCCACTTTGGCCGCGGACGGGGAAAACGGCCGCGAACACGGATATGGACTGACCGGTATGGCCGAGCGGCTGCGTCTGGTCGAGGGCCGGTTGGAGGCCGGCCCGAGCGACGACGCCGGGGCGTGCTTCCTGCTCGACGCCGTCTTCCCGGCTGACTTCAGCCACGACCCCGAGGAGCATCGATGAACCAGGACCGGCTGCGTATCGCCGTCGTCGACGATCAGCAACTCCTGGTCGCGGCCTTCCGTTCCCTGCTGGACGCCCAGGCGGACATGACCGTAGTGGCCACCGCTAATGACGGCCGGGCGGCGCTGGAGTCGCTGCGCCGCGCCAGGGACCGTGGCGAGCCGGCAGACGTGGTGCTGATGGACATCCGCATGCCGGGACTGGACGGCATCGCAACCACGCGGCGGCTGCTATCCGATCCAACCCTGAGCGGCCGCGACGGCGACAGCCCCACACGGGTACTCATGCTCACCACGTTCCAGGAGGAGGAGCTGGTGCTGGGAGCGCTGCGGGCCGGGGCCGCCGGCTTCCTGCTGAAGGACTCCGGCCCGACCGACCTACTGGCGGCCGTTCACGCCGTCGCCGTCGGACAGGCCTGGCTGGACCCGGTAATCACCCCCTACGTACTGCGCGCGCTGGAGGGAGAACCCGAGCAGACCGCAGCCGGTCCGGCGGTGGCAGCGGTCGATTCGGCTGCCACGCCCGTCTCTTCCCCGGTCGACGCGGAGCCCGCCGAACGTCCCGGGGCCGAGGCCGGGCTCCTGCCCGGCGAGACGCTGACCGGCCGCGAGCGCGACGTGCTCGAGCTGGTCTGCCGGGGAATGACCAACCCGGAGATCGCCGCGCGCCTGTACATCGCCGAGTCGACCGTCAAGACCCATGTCAAGGCGCTGCTCGGACACACCGGCTGCCGCAACCGGGTGGAGCTGGTGATCCACGCGCTCAGGTCCGGGATGGTCGACCCAGGCCTGTAGACGGCAACCTCTCTCCCCCTTTCGGAGGAGGCCTTTACGCGGCCGGTGGCTGTGCTCGTGTCCCTTGTGGGGATCCGCCGGCAGGCGCCCGAGCGGATTCTGGCCTCATGGCTACAGCACCATTGTCACCGCCCACGTCGTCTCCCGCTTCCACCGCCGACTCGTCCCGGCCGGCCGCGTACCTCACCGTCCCGCCCGGGCTGGCACTGCGTAATGTGGAGGTGAGCTACGGCAGGCAGAAAGTACTGATGGGGCTCAACCTGACCGCGCGCCCGGGGCGGGTCTACGGTTTGTTGGGGCTCAACGGCGCCGGCAAGTCCACCACCTTCAACACCGCGCTGGGGCTGTTACGGCCCGACGCCGGCTCGATCGAGGTGCTGGGCAGGCCCTTGAGGCGCGAGAGTCTCAGCCACGTGGGGGCGAGCATAAACGGCCCGGCGTTCTATCCGCAGTTGTCCGCCCGCCGCAACCTGCACATCCACTGTCTGCTGACCGGCACCACCGTCGAGGTGATCGACCCGCTGCTGGAACAGGTCGGCCTGGGGCGGGCCGGCCGCAAACGGGCCGGTAGCTTCTCCACCGGTATGAAAGTGCGCCTCGCCCTGGCGATGGCGCTGCTGGGCGACCCGGAGGTGCTGGTGCTGGACGAGCCGCAGAGCGGCCTGGACCCGCAGGGCATCATCTGGCTGCGCGACCTGCTGCGTGAACTGGCCGCGGGTGGACGCACCGTCATCGTGTCCAGCCATGTGCTCGGGGAGATGGCGCGCACCTGTGATGACGTCGGTGTGCTCGCGGGTAGGCGCATGGTCTATGAGGGACCGCTGGCCGAGTTCGCGGTGGCCGGCCAGGACCTGGAGGACGCCTTCCTCGCCGCCGTCACCGGGGCCGCGGACCGCCGTGGGCAGGAGGTGCGGCGATGAGCACTGCAGCCTCAGTTCCCATCACCACCCGAGCGGATTCCCTGCCGGGTGCCCGTCCGGGACGCCTGCCGGGGCTCGGAGCTGTGCTGCGCGCCGAGCTGGGGCGCAGCCGCCGCACCGCTACCTGGGGCATTCCGGTGGCGGTTGTGGTCTTCTCCCTGCACGCCCTGCTGGTGGCGCATGCCGCCCTTACCGCCGACGGCTGGAACGACGGCGTGCTGCCGTGGCTGAACCCCTACCCCGCCGCCTTCGCCCTGCCCATGGGGGCGTTGACCGGTGCCATGGCCGCCTGGCGCGAACGGCGCCACCGGGCGGGAGGGACCGCCTGGCGGGGCGTATCCCCGGCGTTGACCGTGGCGGCGCGCGTGATCGTACTGGCCGCCTCGGCGCTGGCGTCACAGGCGCTCCTCCTGGCCCCGATCGTCATCGACGCACTCATTCGCGGCGCCGGCTGGGGGCCGTGGTGCCAGTACCTGTTGTTCGCCCTGGTGATGTGGGTGTCGGTCACGGGGGCGAGCGTGTGGGGACTGGCGCTGGGCCAGTGGGTCGGCGGCATCGCCGTCGGGCTGGCCCCGGCGCTGGCGCTGGTGTGGTCGGCCGCGGGCGCGCTGCAGGCGGAGGCACCGACCTGGTGGGCGCGGCCGTGGACCTGGGCGATGCGCCCGACCCTGCCGCTGCTGGAGGTGCATGCCAACGGCATCTCCCTGGAGGCGGGCTCACCGGTGTGGGACTACCCGGTGGCGCCGGGTGGGCTGGGAAGTGCCGGGCTGTGCCTGCTCGGCGTCGGCGCGGTGCTGCTGGGCGCCCGGCGGGCAACTAGTTCGCTTGCGGGCGCGCACCGGGCGGTGGGGGCTCTCGCCGTTCGGCGCCTTTTCACTCTTCGCCCACGTTTCTGGGCGCGGACACAGGCCGCCGAACCCGCCTCGACCGGTCTGCTGGATCCGATGCCCGCGCCGGTCTCTTCACCGGACGCCTCGAGCTCTGCGCCGTCCGGGCCCGTCGGACCGGCGCCCACCCCGGGCCATGCTGTTCCCGCCGGGACGACGGCCGTAGCCGACCGAACGGCACACGCACCACAACACAGCCTGTCCCCTGCGGTTCTGGCCGGACTGACATCGCCGGGTTCACGCAGTGCCTTCCGGGCGGTCGGCCTCGGCCTGCCCTGGCGGCCGTGGGCGGTGCTGACGGCCGTGCTGCTGGGGCTCCTGGGACTGACGCAGGCGGTGTACTCCGCCGCTTACGCGCTGCCGCTGTTCACCCTTGCGGGCGCGCCGATTGCCGCCTGGGTGGCGGGGGCGACGGCGTGGCGGGCGCAGGCCGACGCCTGGCGGGGCCTGGTGTTGCGGGCCCGGCCGGCTGCTCTGACGGCGTCGACGTTGACCTGGGCGATGGCGCTGCTGGCCGCGGCGCTGATCCCGGCGTGGGCCATCGCCCGCCTGGGGGCGCCCTTGTTCCCCACCGACTCCGAACTGGGCGGACTGGGCGCGCCCGTGTACATGTTCATGGTGATGCCCTTCGTCGTCTTCATGCTGGCGGCGCTCGCGCATGCGGTGGCGCAGGTGGCCGGCACGGCGGTGACGGTCGGCGTGGGTGTGGGCCTGTTCCTGATGGGCCTGATCATCGACGGCAACGAGGTGCTGGTGGCGACGCCGCTTTGGCAGCTGGCGCCGTGGGGATGGATTCAGACTGCCGCCACCTATCCGGTGCGCTGGGCCGCGATCGCGGCGGCGAGCCTGGCGATCGGCGTGGCCGCCTTCGCCGTCAGCGCCGCTCGCGGCCGCGCCGTCGCCACCCGGCAGACCGAATAGCTCGCTCCCGCCGAGGCCGGCGCCGCCACGGCTTCACCCGCGCGAGCATGTCAGCCCAGGGCACGTGGCTGGTAGCGGGGCCAGTTGGAGGTGTCCACGGTGTAGCCCCACGCGGCGGCGTGCGCGAACCAGTCGGCCGGCAGCCAGGTGCGCCCCACCAGCTGGGGGTGCCCGGGCATGTACCGGGTCGCCCACATGACCAGCACCAGCTCCGCCCACTGGCCGCGCAGCTTCCACCGCGCCGAGCCGGAGGCATTGGCCGCCGCCATCACCACCTCACCCACGCCGGTCAGCTGCACCTCCTGCACGTCGGCGAAGGCGATCGGCATGACGCCCTCACCCGTACCCAGGTAGATGCCGTGAGTGGACACCGTCAGCCGGGCGTAGGCCAGGTGCCGCCACTTCTCCACGGCGTCGGCCTCGGCCGCCCGCTTGCGCCGGGAATTCAGATAGGCCTGCCCGCCGAAGAAGGCGGCGGTCAGCGCCAGCCCCACCGGCCCGCCGGCCAGGAAGAAGCCCCGGGAGGGGTTGTAGGTGGCGTCGCCACGCCGCCACACCAGCATCTCCGCATCGCAGGTGGCCAGCATGACCTCCTCACCGGAGAAGGCGGCGCGAATGGGATCGACCATCGGGGAGACGGGGTTGGGGCGGCGTCCCGCCCGCAGTGCGGTGAGCACGCCGGCGGTGTTCCACCACACGAAGTCCTGCCCGGTCCAGGGCCGCTGCGGCGCCGGATGTGACGGGGCGGCGGGAACGACGTCGGCGGCCCGGGCGGGCACCAACTCGCCCGCGCCCGGCCCATGCGCGGCCGCACGCGAGGAGTGATCGTCTTCGGGCCGGAACGACCCCGGTGGCATAGGGGTGCCGGTCATGCGTCCCGCGTGGCGCGCTCGGCGTCGTCGGCGTTGGGCGTCTCGGCCTCGCCGGACCCGATGTTCTCGGCGGCGGCGGAGGTTCCCGGCACCATGTCCTCGGCGCGGCGCAGCAGGTCGCCGGCGGGCTCCCAGTAGGACAGCCCCACCAGGGTGCGCCCGTCGAAGGTGAGCGACGTCAGTGAGGCGAGCGCGCACTGGCGCCGCCGCGGGTCGTGGGCCAGCGGTCGCCCCTCCAGGTACAGGCGCAGCGCCCAAACGGGCAGTTGATGGGACACCAGCAGGGCCTCACGCCCCTCGACCTGCGGGATCGCCGCGCGGACGGCATCGCTCATGCGGGCCACCAGCTGTGTGTACGGCTCCCCCCAACTGGGGCGCAGCGGGTTTATGTAGTAGCGCCAGTTCTCGGGGCGCGCCAGAATCTTCCGGTCCCGGTTCACGGGCACGCCCTCGAAGTGGTTGTCGGCCTCGATCAGACGCGAGTCGCTGGTTGGGGTCAGGCCGAAGGCGGCCGCGGTGGGGGCGCCGGATTCGCGCGCCCGCTCCAGCGGGGAGGTGATCACGGCGGCGATGTCGTGACCGGAGGCGGACAGGACGTCGGCTACCTGGTCGGCCATCTGCCGGCCGAGCTCGGAGAGGTGGTATCCGGGCAGGCGCCCGTAGAGCACGCCCTCGGGGTTGTGGACCTCGCCGTGCCGCATGAGGTGAATGGTGGTACGCGCCATGTCGCGATTCTTGCACGCCCCGATCGACGCTGGCGACGCCGGCCCGGCACACTCCGCCGACGGGCCCGCCCGCCACCGCGGCCTGCGCGCCCCGACGACGCCGCCCTGTGCGCACCGTGCACCACCGCCCGGCGTCCCGTATGGTGCATCCATGACGACTCGCAGCGCATGGGGTCTCGGCCTGGCGACCGTGACCGACGACGGCAACACCCTGGATGTCTGGTATCCGCGGCCGGTCCTGGGCGAGGCGCCCGACGACGGCGACGCCGACCTGCTGGCCACGCTCAGTTCCATGGAGCGCCGCGACCCAGCCCGCGGCGTGCACACCACGATGGTGCGCACCTCCGCCGACCTGGACGACGCCCCGCAGACGGTGGCCGGCGCCTACCTGCGCCTGCACATGCTCTCTCACCGCCTGGTGCGCCCGAACACGATCAATCTTGACGGCCTCTTCTCCCGCCTGCCCAACGTGGTGTGGACGTCGGCGGGCCCCTGCGCGGTGGAGAACTTCGAAGCCACGCGCATCCGCCTGCAGGCCTCCCTCGGCCGGCCCGTGCAGGTGCTGTCCGTGGACAAGTTCCCGCGCATGACCGACTACGTGCTGCCCTCCGGGGTACGCATCGGTGACGCCGCGAACGTGCGTCTGGGCGCCTACCTGTCCGAGGGCACCACCGTGATGCACGGCGGCTTCGTCAACTACAACGCGGGCACGCTCGGACGCTCCATGGTGGAGGGCAGCATCGCCCAGGGCGTGGTCGTCGGCGACGGCTCCGACATCGGTGGCGGTGCCTCCACCATGGGTCTGCCCTCGGGCGGGGACGGACGCCGGGTGGCGCTGGGCGAGCGCTGCCTGTTGGGCGCCAACTCGGGCCTGGGGATTCCGCTCGGCAATGACTGCGTGGTTGAGGCCGGCCTGTTCGTCACCGCGGGCACCCGCGTGTCGCTGATGCCGCAGGGCGGGGTGGTGCCCGGCTCGCACGGGCTGTTCAAGGAGCCGCGCGTGGTGGCGGCCAGTGCGCTGGCGGGCGCGTCGAATGTGCTGTTCCGCCGCAACTCCCAGTCCGGGGCGGTGGAGGCGCTGTCCCGCGGCGGCAAGAGCATCGAATTGGATCCGCAGACCGCCTCCCGGTAGGGACTCGCAGGCCTCGCCGTGAACCGGGGCCCGGGCACCGCGGCGTTCACGCCCGTACCCCCTAAACGACCATTCTGCGAAACGTCGCCGGTCGCCATACAAGACGTACGCCCACCGACGCCCAGCATTTTGTGACACGCGTTACGATAAGCGTGTACCTGAACACCCACGGGTGACGCCCGCAGGACATCGTCGTCGAGGGGAGCTCTGATGCCCGCACAAACCCGCTCCCACACCCCGGACGCCGGCACCGCTGCACCGGCTGGCGCATCGCAGGCGCCCCCGCGCGGCGATCTGCCCGCACCGCGTCCGCAACACCGGCACCGCGTGTCCTACACGGCGCTGAAGACGACCATGGCGATCACCGGCACCATCATGGCGCTGTTCGTGCTCGTCCACATGATCGGCAACCTCAAGGCATTCCAAGGCGCCGAGTCCTACAACAACTACGCCGCCTGGCTGCGGGAGATCGGCTACCCGCTCGTCCCCCACGAGGGCGTGCTGTGGATTCTGCGGCTGGTGCTGGGCACCTGCCTGATCCTGCACGTGACGGGAGGCATCACCCTGTGGAGGCGCGGACGCAGCGCCCGCGGCTCCTTCCGCAGGCAGAACATGCGCCCGCGCACGCTCGGAGCCCGCAGCATGATCATCACCGGCGGCCTGATGCTGGTGTTTATCGCGGTGCACCTGCTCGACCTGACCATCGGCCGCCTGGTGGCGTCCGGCGGCTTCACGGCCGCCACCCACTCCGACGGGCAAATGACCGCCTACGCGTACGAAAACCTGATCGCCAGCCTGTCGCGCCCGCCCATGGCGATCTTCTACAGCCTGATCATGCTGCTCATCGGCGTGCACCTGGCGCAGGGGCTGTGGTCGGTCGTCAACGATCTTGGCGGCACCGGCACCCGGCTGCGCCGCGTCTGCCTGGTAATCGCCATCGCCGTCGCCCTGGCCATCGCCATCTGCAACGGCATGCTGCCCCTGCTGGTGCTGAGCGGAGTGATCGCATGAGCCCTGTACCGCCCCCGGTCGACAACCTCTACGACGTCGGCCCCGATCTGGACCCGCACCTGCCCGACTACCCGCCCGAGCAGGCCTGGACGCGCCGGCGCGACGAGTACCGGCTGGTCAATCCCGCCAACCGGCGGCGTCTGACCGTGATCGTCGTCGGCACGGGCCTGGCCGGCAGCGGGGCCGCCGCCACCCTGGGCCGCCTGGGCTACCGGGTGGAGTGCTTCAGCCTGCACGACCTGCCCCGGCGGGCCCACTCCGTGGCCGCGCAGGGCGGGATCAACGCCGCCCGCGCCCGCAAGGTCGACGGCGACTCCCTGAACCGGTTCGTGAAGGACTCCGTCAAGGGCGGCGACTACCGCGGCCGCGAGGCCGACGTGGTGCGCCTGGGGATGGAGTCGGTGCGGGTCATCGACCACATGTACGCCATCGGCGCCCCCTTCGCCCGCGAGTACGGCGGCCAGCTGGCCACCCGCTCCTTCGGCGGCGTGCAGGTGTCCCGCACCTACTACACGCGCGGGCAGACCGGCCAGCAGTTGGAGGTCGCCTGCGCCCAGGCGCTCCAGGAGCAGATCGCCGCCGGAAGCGTGCACATGCACGCCCGCGCCGAGATGCTGGATCTGATCGTCGCCGACGGCCGCGCCCAGGGAATCGTCACCCGCGACCTGCTCACCGGCCAAATCCGGGCCTGGACGGCGCACGCCGTCGTGCTGGCAACCGGCGGCTACGGCTCCGTCTTCCACTACTCCACTCTGGCGATGGCCTCCAACGCCTCGGCCACCTGGCGGGCCCACCGCCGCGGCGCGGCCTTCGCCTCCGCCTGCATGGTGCAGTTCCACCCCACCGCCTTGCCGGTCAGTTCGCACTGGCAGTCCAAGACCACGCTGATGAGCGAGTCCCTGCGCAACGACGGGCGGATCTGGGTGCCCAAGCGGCCCGGGGACGACCGACCCCCGAACGACATCCCCGAGGACGAGCGCGATTACTACCTGGAGCGCAAGTATCCGGCCTTCGGCAACCTCACCCCGCGCGACGTCGCCTCCCGCAACGCCCGCGAGCAGATCGAGTCCGGGCACGGCGTCGGCCCGCTGCACAACTCCGTGTACCTGGACTTCCGCGACGCCCTACAGCGCCTGGGCAAGCCGGTGATCGCCGCCCGCTACGGCAACCTGTTCGACATGTACCTGGACGCCACTGGCGAGGACCCCTACGAGGTGCCCATGCGCATCGCCCCGGGTGCCCACTTCACCATGGGCGGCCTGTGGGTGGACTTCGACCAGATGTCCACCGTCCCGGGCCTGTTCGTGGGCGGGGAGGCGTCCAACAACTACCACGGCGCCAACCGGCTGGGTGCCAACTCCCTGCTGAGCGCCTCCGTGGACGGCTGGTTCACGCTGCCGCTGTCGGTGCCGAACTACCTGGCCGGGCTGGTGGGCACCGACGTGCTCGCCGACGACGCCCCGGAGGTGACCGCCACCCTCGCCGATGCCCGCACCCGGGTGGAGCGGCTGCTGGCGGTGGGCGGCACGCACCGACCCGTCTGGTTCCACCGGCGCCTGGGCGAGATCCTGTATGCCGACTGCGGCGTGAGCCGCTCGGAGGCGGGACTGCGCCACGGGCTGGAGCAGGTGCGGGCGCTGCGCGAGGAGTTCTGGGCGGATGTGAAGATCGTCGGCGGGCCCGAACGGCTCAATCAGGAGTTGGAGAAGGCGCTGCGGGTGGCCGACTTCCTGGAGCTGGCCGAGGTGATGATCCTGGACGCACTGGATCGGCGTGAGTCCGCCGGGGCGCACTTCCGGGAGGAGTACGCCACCGCCGAGGGCGAGGCCAAGCGCGACGACGCCGACTGGTGCACCGTGTCCGCCTGGCTGACCGACGCCTCCGGTCGGCACACGCGCCGCAGCGAGCCGCTGACCTTCTCGCTGGTACCGATGCAGGTGAGGGATTACCGATGAGAGTGGAACTGGAGATCTGGCGGCAGGACGGGCCACGCGCCCGCGGCCGCTTCGAGTCCTACACCGTGGACGACGCCGAGCCGGAGATGAGCCTGCTCGAGCTGCTGGACCGCCTCAACGACCAGATCATTGAGGGCGGCGGCGAACCGGTCGTGTTCGAGTCTGACTGCCGCGAGGGCGTATGCGGCATGTGCGGCTTCCTGGTCAACGGCAAGCCGCACGGACCGTTGGACAACACCCCCGCCTGCCGCCAGCACCTGCGGGCCTTCCCCGGAGTGACACACTTCCGCCTGGAGCCCTGGCGCTCGGCGGCCTTCCCGGTCATCCGCGACCTGGTGGTGGACCGCACCGCCCTGGACGAATTGATCCGCGCCGGTGGAACGGTGGACGTGGCCGCGGGCACGGCGCCCGACGCCGACTCCGTGCCGCAGCCCTATCAGCAGGCCGAGCAGGCGCTCGACTTCGCCGCCTGCATCGGCTGTGGTGCGTGCGTGGCCGCCTGCCCCAACGGTGCGGCCATGTTGTTCGCCGGGGCGAAGCTGGCGCATCTGTCGCTGATGCCGCAGGGGCGCCACGAGCGCTCCCGGCGGGCCCGGCGCATGACGCAGGCGGTGGGCGAGCTGTTCGGCCCCTGCTCGCTGTACGGGGAGTGCGTGCCAGCCTGCCCGGCGGGCATCCCGCTGACGGCGATCGCAGCCCTGAACCGGGAGGCGCTGCGGGCCGGCCTGCGCGGGCGCAGCCGCGACAACTGATCTTCGGGCACTGCCATACCCTGGATGGGCTTTCAGCCACACAGGAAACGGACAATAACCTCCGACGAAGGTAAACACTATTGCTCGATGATTTACGCTACACCATTATCACGAAAAAAGCAGTCGGCCAGCCAGCAGCATAAACACAGGTAATGACCACATAGTGAGCTATCAACCAGAACTTCTAGACACCCTTCGTCCCACGACATAGTATACGAGCTGTCGGAACAAGCCGACAACCTACCACCCTGAGGAGGAACGACAATATGAGTGACACCGATATCGTCGCCGAGGTAATGAGCGACATGCGCAGCCGCAATGCGGACCGCGCGCCACACGGATGCGGAGGCGTCTGCATCGGAAAGACACAGGGCTAGCACCGCAACAACGCGATATAGCCCGGTGGGCGCACCGAGACGATCGGTGCGCCCACCTCACTATTGCAGCGCAACACAGGAGATCAATCATGCCGTCCCTGAGCTCCCCTCAGTTCCACACAACTCAAGCAGCCTCACTATACAAATCTTTCCGACAAGTCGCACCGAAACATAATCCGGCACCTACAGAACAGACACGCTCCCCGCTAGAGGAGGTAGTGTTCAACGTATCAGAAGGATGCAATCTTGCATGCAGCTATTGTTTCGCAGGGATGGGAACATACGGCAGCCCTACGAGCCGATGGATGACCACGAACACTGCTCGCAAGGCAGTTAGGTTCATAACACGACGGGGAGTCCCAAAAGTCGTTAAGTTATTCGGCGGCGAGCCATTCATGAACATGCCGGCTTGCTCAGCAATCGTCGACGAATTCTCGTCCTTGTTCGAGCAAAGTCAAATCGATACGACACCGACATACGTCACGGTCACTAATATGACGATTTGGAATCGTCGCATCGAGGCCTTCATTAATAACTCAAAAGTAAAGGTTACGGCTTCGATAGACGGACCCAAGAGCATACATGACCTTCACCGAACATACTCAAATGGACGCGGCAGCTTTACCACCGTCGACCGCAATATCCATATTATGCAAGACATGACCGGCGAACCGTCAGCGCTGGAATGCGTATACACCCCATCGCATCTAGACGCAGGAATCTCCCCTGCATACCTTCGAGACTACCTTTCAAATAGGTATCATATTAACGATATCATCCTGGTTCCAGTAATTCCGACTGACACCTTACCCTCAAATGAAGGCCAATCATGGGCTCAGACATTGCGGCAGTTGGGCGAGGACTATTCGCGCAGCATTCACGCGAGAACAAACAGCGGCGATAGCAACGCGCAGCTTGAGCTTGACTCGTGGATCCAGCAGATCACGATACCCAAACGCAGCAACTATTGTGGAATGGGCACATCATCTTTAACCATCGACGCAGAGGGACATCTCACCCCTTGCTACACCCTCATCGGCAAAGAGGGCTGGACACAAATGCAAGATATCGACAACCTTTCTCCGCACCTCCCAGATGAGTTGCAAACACGAGTCTCACGTATCAACAAGGACAATGACAGGGTGTGTTCCGAGTGCGCCATTAGAGATTGCTGTTGGGGATGTCCAGGCGCGCAAGTTAATACATCAGGGGAAATTGATACCGCCTATTCCTCGTCATGCGAGTTCATGATCGGGTTTATCGAGGGACTCATGCTTGAGTTTGCCAGGAAGGATTGACGTCGTGCATTTGTGGCGCCAGCGGGATTATGTCCTATGGCTTATCGGAGATACGGCGGGCACGCTGAGCTCATCAATGCGAGTGTTCGCCGTACCTCTGGCTACCTTCTACGTCACACACTCAGCGACTGCGGCAGGATTCATTACCGGACTGACGTCAATCACGTTCGCTGTTCTGAGTCTGCCCGGCGGCGTAGTCATCGACGCCCACGACCGACGCCAGATGATCATGACCTACGCCGTTTCAGGGATGGCGCTACATGGAGTTTTCGGCGTACTCCTGCTAACCGGGCACACCCCGATACAAGTACTGATTGCATACGCCATCCTCAGTGGCGCCAGAGCCGGACTACTCGGCAACACAACAAACGTTGCCTTGAAGTCGGTAGTCAGCGACGATTCCCTAACTGAAGCGTTCGGCGCCAACCAAGCCCGCGACGAAATCGTCTCACTACTTTCAGGACCATTCGCGGGACTTATGTTCGCAATCTCGCCGGCACTCCCATTTTTCGTCGAGTTGCTCGGCGCTGCTACCCTTGCCGTGTCGTTCATGTTCATTCGTGCGCCACTGGCCGCACAAAATGACGAAGCCGCGAAGAGCGCAGACTCCCCTTTCGCTGATCTCCTCGACGGACTGCGCTGGGTGGCACACAACCCGGTTGTTCGCAGGCTCATCAGCGTGTCATTCCCGCTGACACTCGGTATGACGGGAATCGAAAGCGCCGTCATCATCCACTTGCAGGCCATCGGCACTCCCACCGGCACGGTCGGATTGGTCAGCGCCGGCGCCGGTCTGGGTGCGTTAGTGGGGGCGCTTTCAACCAGCGTAATCGCTCGCCGCTTCCCAACGGGCTGGACAATGATCTGCGGTTCACTGCTCATGTGCTTTTGCTACATACCCATTGCCTTCGTTTCTCACATCCCGCTGATTATCGCCAGTATCGGCTGCGCCGCCGCTTGCATCGCCGTGGTCAACGCCCAGTTCGGCTCTTACTTCATGCACATCGTTCCGGACAACATCCTCGGCAGAGCACTCGCGGTCAGTTCGTTAGTCGGTATGGGTTCCGGTGGCCTCGGCTCGATGTTGGCCGGATTCGGCCTGGGCTCATTCGACTTCCGACTGACTATCGTGGGGTTGTTGGCAGTCCTGGCGACTGCAGTCCCACTGCTGCTGTCTTCTTCACATCTGCGCGCAGTGCCATTGCCCGCGCAGTGGTCCACTGCCGAGCTTACCCAAGCCGCAGCTAGCTAGATCGCTGCGCACCGCACAAGTGCGGTCAGCTACTCGGGCTTGTGGGCAACCAGGGCGATGCCCACCATGTCCTGCTCGTAGCGCTTGAAGGTGCGGCGCATCGTTAGCATGCGCTGCCGTAGCTCCCGGTCGGCAATGACGTTGCGGGCGATGCGCGCAAAACCGCCCAGGCCCTCGTCGCGCAGGTTGCGGCCGAGCTTCATCAGCGCCATGGGGGCGGTGTCCACCCAGTCGACCACGAGGCCGGCCTCCTGTAGCAGCTGCCCCCAGGCGGCCGCCGTCATGGGGCGGGCGTTGACGTGGATGGCGCGCGCCAGGTCCTTGCGCAGCTCGGTGTAGCGGGCCTCGTCGATGTCGTCCGGAACCACGCCCAACTCATGGATGGCGTAACGACCTCCGGGACGCAGCACCCGGGCCGCCTCCGCGGCGATTGCCGCCTTGGCCTTGTCACCCTGCATGGTCAGCATGGCCTCGCCGATCACGACGTCGGCACTGGCATCGGGCAGGCCGGTATTGGCGGCCTCGCCCCGGCGGACACGTCCGCGATCGCCGACCACCGCGGCCACCCTGCGGGCGGCGTCGGGGTCCCGGTCGATGGCGATGTAGGAGGCCGGGTCGGCGGCGATGACCTCGGCCGCGGTGCGGCCCAGCCCTGGGGCGAGTTCGACGACGTCGGCGCCGGCCAGGTGGGCGTGCTCGAGCATGGCGGCGGACAGGGCGGCGCCACCTGGACGCAGGACGCGTTTGCCCGCGCGGGCGAGCACCCAGTGGCCGGGGGCGGTCGCGACGGGGCGGTCGGCGTAGGGCAGGGGCGGTTCGGGGGAACCCGGCCCAGCGGTCACGGGTTCGGTGGCGTCAGAAGCAGTGGTCTCGGCGGCAGATCCCTCATCGGTCATGGGAGCCAGTTTAGCCTCACCTCACGCCGGGGAGTACTGCCAGGGTCACGCTCCACCCTGGCCGCGCAATGTGCAGCTTCCGTGACGGCACCCTGCCTCCGGCCTTTTCATGGCAGACCGTCAAAATCGGTGACAAACACCGGAACCATCCGCTCGAGCCGATTCAGAAACCGCATGATTCCAACGATTCGCAAAACGCGATTCGAGGCCCGGGGCGCGTTTGTCCCCATCCGTGACAATGCGCTGCCGCCCGGCTGTCAAATGGCGGTGTAACCGCCGTCCACAGGGATGGCCGTGCCGGTGACGTAGGCGGAGGCGGGCGAGGCCAGGAACAGGGTCGCGGTGTCGAGCTCACCCTCCGCGCCGTAGCGGCCAAGCGGGATCGTGCGCTTGGCGTGCTCCTGGAAGAACTCGGATTCGAGCGTATCGGCGGTCAGCTCGGTGTAGAAGTAGCCGGGGCAGATCGCGTTGACGGTGATGCCGTACTTGCCCCACTCGGCCGCCAGCGCCCGGGTCAGGTTGACCATCCCGCCCTTCGCGGCGTGGTAGGGGGCGGACCCGGCCACCATATTGCCCACCAACCCGTACATGGAGGAGATGTTGATGATGCGCCCGTAGCCGGAGGGGATCATGGCCTTGTTGGCGGCGGCGCGGGCCACGCGGAAGGAGCCGAGCAGGTCGATGTCGACCTCGCTGACGAACTGCTCGTCGGTGATGGTCTCCGCCGGGCCGACTGCACCGGTGCCCGCGTTGTTCACCACGATGTCGAGCCGCCCGAACTTCTCCAGCGCCGCATCCACAACCGCCTCGACGTTGGCCGTGTCCGTGATGTCGCAGCGCAGGGCCAGGGTAGGTACCCCGTATTCCTCCGCGATCTCGGCGGCGACCGCCTCGATGCGGGGCACGCGGCGGGCGACGGCGACGATGCCGGCGCCGGCGGACGCCAGCGCCTTGGCCATCTGCACGCCCAGGCCGGAGGAGCAGCCGGTGACGAGGGCGACTTGCCCGGTCAGGTCGAAGTAGTTGCGGTCCATGTGTCCAAAAGGCCTTTCTATCGGGAGTTGCCAAGTGGCGGGGAGGTTCGGAGGGGCGGTGAACGATCCAGACGGCGCCGGACTCGATCGACAACGACCGCTCCGGACGCGACGCGAGCCTATGTGCCCAGGTCACCCTCTGGGAAGGATTGTCGTAATAATCCGCTCGGTATTCTCCCACCGGTACGACGCCGCCCGGGACTACCGGACGGCATCGGCGAGGGGCCGGTTTCGGCGCCCGGTGGCGACGACGGCGAGCAGCGCGGCGACGAGTCTGACGCCCAGCCACCAGAAGGCAGTACGGGTGCCGGCGGTGGTGGCCCGACGGTCGTCGGGGCGGGCGGCCAGGTGCCGCTCGAATGCGTTCGAAGCTGTCATCACTCTCCGGGACTAGACGCCGGGCCCACGCGTCTCCGTCCGCCGAGGTCAGTAGCGGTGAATGCCGCAGCTCTCCTTGATGCGTCGTATCCGCGGCGGGAGCTGGTCCAGCGGCATGTTTCGCGGGGCGTCGCAGGATCCCGCCGCCGCGGCAACCTCGTAGAACCAACATTTGTAGTCGATGAAGTCGAGGGTGGTCTGCAGCTCCTCCAGCTCGCGCAGTACCTCGCGTCGACGCGCCTGGACCATGCGACGGCGCGCTTCGATCGTGGAGTCCCCCTCGAAGTAGAGCCGCACATACTCACGGATCTCCTTGATGGGCATGCCGGATTTCTTCAGCCGCTCCACATACCGGATCCACTCCAGATCGTCCTCGGTGAAGCGCCGCGTTCCCCCGCCCGTGCGGGCTACGCCCGGAATGAGGCCCTCCCGGTCGTAGAAGCGCAGGGCCGACGTCGTCAGGCCGGTCTCCCGGGCGGCCTCCCCGATCGTGTAGGTCCGTTCCGCGACTGCGGCTGGAGTGCTCATACGGTTCATACCCCTTCGAATGTGACGACGACCGCCCGACGGCCGCTTGACCTGAAGCTCACTTCAACTTGAAGACTATCCCCATCGGCAACGTGCGCGGCTGCGGCTCCGCCGGGCCGAGCACGACCGCCGCTCTTGCGCAGTCCCGTCACAGCGGGACTGCCGACTGATGTTGTTCAAGGAGCACTCGTGTTCGTCATTGACCTGACCATCACCGAAGAGGTCGACGACGCCGTCGCGGCCGAGCACCTGGCCGCCCACCGGCGTTGGTTTGCCTCCCACGTCGAGTCCGGGGACTTCCTCCTGCTCGGACCCCGCCGGGACCGCTCGGGCGCCGGGATCATCCTCGCCCGCGCCGAGTCCCGGGCAGCACTCGAGGAGATCCTCGCCGGCGACGTCTACCACCCGGAAGGCGCCACCTATGAGGTCGCCGAGTTCAAGGCGACCATGGGGGCACCGGCCCTGGCCGACCTGCTGGAGTCCTGAGGCCGCGCCGGGCTCCGCCAGTACCTGGCAGCCGGTACCCGCGAACGCTTAGGTTCGTGGCCGGGCCATCCGAGCCGGTCTCCCCGGCAGGCCATGCTTCGCCCGGGGAGCTCCCCACCAAACCAACCAATCGCATCCGCTCTTCGAAGGAGTTCTCTTGAAGACCACCGTCCTTGTCTTCCACCCCCGCCTGAGTGCTGGCTCGCGCGTTAACGCCCGCCTGGCGCAGGCCGCCCGGGCCGCCGGCACCCCCGACACGCCCGTCGAGGTCCGGGACCTGTACGCCCTCTACCCGGACTTCCGCATCGACGTCGAGGCCGAGAAGGCCGTGCTGACCGCCGCCGACCGCATCGTCTGGCAGTTCCCCATGTACTGGTACTCAACCCCCTCGCTGCTCAAGCAGTGGGAGGACGACGTCCTGGAGCACGGCTGGGCCTACGGCTCCACCGGCACCGCCCTGCACGGCAAGGAGCTCGGCGTGGCCGTCTCCCCCGGTGCCCCCACCGAGCGCTACGACCACGAGGGCGCCTTCCATTACACGGTCACCGATCTGCTGCGTCCGCTGCAGGCGACCAGCAACCTGATCGGCACCCGCTTCCTGCGGCCCTTCGTCACCACCGGCGCCATGGCCATCTCCGATGCCGACCTGGAGGCTCAGGCCGACGCCTACACGGCATGGCTGACCGGCGAGGTGCCCGCGCTCGGCGACTTCGAGTAAGTCCGCTCTCCTCGGCCGTGGAGCCCCGCGGCCGAGGAGACTGCGCGGGGCCGCTTGTGCACGCTCTTGTCTGCACGCTGCTGCGCTGTGATTCGGACCGTATGTTGGCTCCATGACGGAACACCGTCCTCCCCCGCCGTGTTGTGATGCGCGATCGGAAACAGGAGGCACCGAGGCATGCCATTCATCGTCTCAAGGGTCAACTTCGAACTCAGCCCGGCACAGGAGAAGGAACTCAAGCAACGCCTGGGCAGGGCCCTCATACCCGTCTGGGCAGTAGGCGGGATGACCTTCGACCGGCGTCGTTTCGCCTAGGGGTGGGCATGTCTGTGGCTGCAAGCGGGCACGGGGCGCCCGAACAGGTTGGCCCCAAGGCGCTGATCACCCAGTTCACCGATCCCATGATGGGACTGTCATGGGAGTGTGAACCGGCTCTGCGCAGGGTGGAGACGCACTTCCCGGGTGCGGTCGACTTCGACGCCGCGATGGGCCTGCTGGTGCGCGACGTGTCCGACTTCATGACGCCGGCCGAGCGCACTCTGGATGCGGCCGCCGGCATCCGCGCCTACAACGCCAGGCTGGCGGATATCTACCGCGAGGAGGAGCCGCTCGCGGGTATGCCCATCAACATGGAGGGCTTCTCCCTGTTCTCCCCGGCCCGGCGCTCATCGCGCCCGCTCAACCTCGCCTATGAGGCGGTCCGGTTGATCGCCCCCGGCCAGGCGGAGCGTTTCCTCTACCGGCTGCGCTTCGCGACGGTCGTCGAATGCCGGCCCACCACCGCGACCGAGGAGCTGGTGGAGGTGGTGCGCGCCTGCGGCCTGGACATCGGCGCCTTCCTGGCGGCCTTCGACGGGCCGGCGGCCAGGGCGGCCCTGCGGGCGAGCCTCGAACGCCGAGCGGCCCTGGGCATCAGGGGTCTGCCCGCATTCATGATCAGCTACGGCGATGTCAGGATGCTGCTGGGCGGGGTCTGCGACTACGACGCCCTCGCCGCTGCGCTCGAGCGCGTCTCCGGCGGCCGGCTGCATCCGGCCGCCGTCAGCCCGACGACGACGGCGGTTGATCAGCTGTTGGCGGCCCCCCCGCTGCTGTCCGACGTCGAGATCGGCGCAGCCCTGGACCTGAGTGGGCCGGATCAGGCACGCGACTTGGCCGCTCCCCTCCTCGACGCCGGCCGTGCCCGGCTCCTTCAGGCACCACGAGGCTGGTTCATCGAGCGGGTGTGAGCGCGCCCCGTTTCATAGCGGGCATCGGCGGTCGGGGAAGCTTGGAGCCGCGGTAGTAGAGCACCGCGATCTGGGTGCGGTTGCGTAGGCCGAGCTTGGCCAGGATGGCGCTGATGTGATTGCGCACCGTGCCCTCGCTCAGGTGCAGCCGGTCCGCCGTCTCGGCGTTGTCGAGCCCCCCGCTGATGGCCTGAACCACCTCGTACTCACGCTCGGTCAGCGCGGCAAAGGCCGGAGGGCGTACGTCTCCGGGCGTCGCCGCACCCGTCGCCATCCCCATGGCGGCGGTTCGCTCGAGTACCCGCCCCTCCAGGACGCTCATCCCGGTCATGACACTCCGCAGCGCGGGGGCTATCTGCGCCACGTCCTGCTTGATCAGGTAGCCGCGGGCCCCCAGTTGCAGCGCCCGTGCAATGTACTCATCGTCGGCGAAGGTGGTCAGAAAGACCACCTTCGCGCCCGGATCCAGGGCGAGGATCTGCTCGGCCGCATCCAGGCCGTCGGCTCCGGGCATCTGTATGTCCAACAACACCACGTCGGGGTGCGCGTCTCGGAAACCGGCTACCGCCTCCAGGCCGCTGGCGCCCACACCGACCACGTCGATATCCGCCTCGGCCCCCAGGATCGTCGCCAGGGAATGGGCGAGCAGACGATCGTCGTCGACGATTAGTACCTTCACGCGGTCTCCTTCGGGATGGTGGCGAGCACCGTGAACCTCGGAGAAGTCAGGATACGGAGCGTTCCCCCCAGGGACTCGACCCGATCGGTCATGGAACGTGTGCCGAGCCCCATGCCGTCGGCGTCCGGACGTGCGCTCAGCAGCGGCTGTGGGGACTCGGCCCACGCCGGGACGGAGCCGTCGTTGGCGATCGTCAGCCGCCAGAATCCGGGGAAGTCCGCGACCGTCACCCAGGCGGTCCTCGCCTCGCCGTGGCGGGCGGCGTTGGTCAGGGCCTCGCGTGTCACCGCGACCAGGCAGCGCGTCACCAGTGCCGGTGGAGACGCGTCGGGAGCACAATCGACCCTCACCTGCGCGACGCCACAGCCCACAGCGAGCCGGTTGAGAGCCACGGCCAGGTCCTCGCCCGTGTCATCCAGGGCATGAACCCCTGCGCGCATGGCCGACAGCGCCTCGTCAGCTGTCTGCGCAATCTGCCTCAGTTCGGCCACCGCAGCCGAGTCATCCCGGTGGGCGGCTTGGGCGGCGTGCACCTGGAACAGCAGACGAGTGAGCAGGTGCCCGACGCCGTCGTGAATCTCCCGGGCAATCCGAGTGCGCTCCGACAAGGCCGCGGCACGCGTCTCGTACTCCTGAGCCTGCTCCAGCCGAGCCTGCGTCTCCTGCAGCGCGGTAACCCGATGCTGTAGATCGTCCCGAACGGCGTGCAAGGCGCTGCGGGCACGGTCCACCTGCCCGGTGCGCACCGCCAGCAGGGCGGCCACCGCCGCCAGGGCCGCCGCCACCGACACAACGGCCCCAGAATCGCGCCGCAGCGCCAACACCAGGGGTGCCACACAGATCACCGCGCCGCCCCATGCCCAACGGCCCCGATCCGAGACCGCCCCCACCAGCTCATAGACGGCCAGTGGCACTCCCACGGCGGCCGCAGAGTCCGCGCATCCCGCCAGCAGGTAGGCGGCCGGCAGGGCACCCACGGCCGGCCACCGCCCCCAGGCGGCACAGGTCCCACTGCAGGTGACGGCAACCAGGAACCACACGATCGTCGTCGGCGTGGGCATCCCGAACACCAGCACCAGGGGGACGCAGGCCGCCAGCACCACGGTCCTGTCCGTCAGCTCCCTCACGCACCGATTATCAGCCACGGCGGCGCGGCGAGTGCGCGGACGGTGACAGCCCCTGACATTTGTCACGACCGGGCCGCCACCTCATGACAGCAGGCACTTCCGGCACCGTGCCGCCTCGCGCAACCATGGCCCCGAACCCGATCGACGGGCGAAAGGAGACGACGTGTCCGACATGGCGGTGGTCGTTGATGACCTGGTCAAGCGCTACGGGGAGCTGGTAGCCGTGGACGGGCTGTCGCTGGAGGTCGCCTCGGGCGAGATCCTCGGGCTGCTCGGCCCGAACGGCTCGGGTAAGACCACGGCGATCAATTGCATACTGCAGCTGCTTACCTACAACCGGGGCGAGATCCGCGTATTCGGCGAGCCGATGTCGGCCACCGCCTACGAGCTCAAGCGGCGAATCGGGGTGGTGCCGCAGGAGGTGGCCGTCTTCGAGGAGCTCACAGTCCGGGAGAACATCGACGCCTTCTGCGCCCTGTACGTCTCCGATCGCGCCCGCCGTCGCGAGCTGGTGCAGGAGGCGATCGACTTCGTGGACCTGGGGCGGTTCGCCAGGTTCCGCCCCAAGAAGCTCTCCGGCGGGCTGCTGCGCCGCCTGAACATCGCCTGCGGCATCGTGCACCGCCCCGATCTAATCATCCTGGATGAACCCACCGTGGCCGTCGACCCGCAGAGCCGCAGCGCCATCCTCGACGGGATCAAACACCTCAACACCCGCGGCGCCACCATCGTCTACACCAGTCACTACATGGAGGAGGTGGAGCAGCTTTGCACGCGGATCATCATCATGGACCGGGGCAGGCAGATCGCCGGCGGCACCGCCAGCGAGCTCAAGGCGATGATCGGCACCGGTGAGCGCATCCGCGTGGAGGTCGTCTCCCCCGCCGAGCTCGGCGAGCGCGAGCTGGAGCAGGTGCGTCGAGCGGAGCACGTCCGCACCGTCACCTACGAGCCGCCCGAGCTGGTCGTCGAGTGCGCGCCGGGGGCGCACAACCTAGCCGACGTGCTGGCGGCACTGGCGGCGGTGGACGTGACTTGTGGCCGGGTGACCTCCGAGCCGCCGACCCTGAACGACGTGTTCCTGGAGATCACCGGCCGGGCGCTGCGCGATGAGGCGGCCTGATATGCCCACCGTCTTCCGTTACCAGGTGCTCCGACTCCTGCGCGACAGGATCCTGCTGTTGTGGACACTCGGTATGCCGATCGCACTGTCCCTGATGTTCATGATGATGTTCTCCGGGCTGGAGGCGGGTTACGCCGTCGACCCCATCCGGATCGGGATCGTTCATGATGATGCCTACGCGGCCGAGGCGGGATTGGGCGGCGCCCTTGACACCGTCTCCGCCGACGACGCCGAACTGCGGCTGCTCGATCCCGTGGCCTACGACACCGCGGAGCAGGCCGAGGCGGCCGTTCGCGACGGCGCGGTGGTCGGCTACATCGCGGTCCAGAGCGGCACGCCCGTGCTGCACCTGTCCCCGGAAGGCAATGACCTGTCCACCACCCCGGTACTGCGCGCCATGCTGGACACCTACGTGCACAGCCGCGACGAGATCACCTCGCTGATCGCCGCGGGAGCACCGCCTGCGGATGCCGCCGCCGCAGTACAGGACCGCCACGCATTCACCACCGAGGTCCAGGTCACCCGCGTGCCCGGAAAGCCCGAGGTGCCGTATTACTTCGCGCTGCTCGCCTTCACCAGCGGCATGGGTATGACGATCGCGGTAGTCGCCATCCGGGAGATCACCGCCCCTTCAGGGCCTCTGGCGGCGCGCCGCAACCTGGGGGCACTGCCGCGCTGGAGACTGCTCCTGGGGACGCTTTCCGCGGCCTGGGCATGCACCTGGGCCTGCCTGGTACTGGCATTCATATTCATGCGATTCGTGGTGGGTGTGGACTTCGGCCCCTACACGGCGCTGTGCCTGGTGGCCATTGGGGTCTCCAGCCTCATGGCCTGCGCCGCCGGCTCGGTCCTGGGAACCTTCCCGCGGATGCCGCCGGGCGGAGTGTCGGCAATCAGCTGCCTGCTGGCCCTGTTCTGCGGGCTGTACGGCACCGCCTCACAGCGACTGGCCAATGCCGTCGAACTCAGCGCTCCGCTGCTGTCTCAGCTCAACCCGCTGTGGCAGGCGACCCGGTGCTTCTACGGGCTGCTGTACTACGACTCCCTGGAGCCATTTACTCGCAGCTGCGCCGCGCTTGCGGGCATGACCGTCGTGTTCTTCATGATCGCCATGATCCGGATGCGGAGGACGAACCATGAGTACCTTTAAGACCTCGCTGCGGATTCTGGTGGCGCACCGCCTCTACATCCTGATCTACCTGGTGCTCATGAGCGCGGGCGCTGTCTTCGTCGGGACCGGCTCCGGCAACGCGACCGACGCCGGCGTCACCCAGGTGACGGCGGATGTTGCCGTGATCGACCGCGACGACTCCGCGGTATCCCGGGCACTGGCCGAATACGTGGGCTCCGTCGGCAACACCCAGCCGCTGGAAGACACCAAACAGGCACTCCAGGACGCCACCGCCAAGGACCGCATCCAGTACATCCTGATCATCCCCGCCGGCTTCGGCGAGGAGCTACAGGCCGCGGCCCAGGACGGAACCCAGCCGCCCGCCGTGGAGACCGTCGTCAGCTACCGGTCCTACATGGGCTCACTCATGAACGTGCACACCAACTCGTACCTGAACCAGGTCTACGACTATCTGCATGCCCTGAACACGGATGCCACCGGCCCCCAGTCCGCCGAACAGTCCGTGGAGCGGGCCGTGACCCTGGCAAAAGGTTCAATGCGCGGCGGCTCCGCCGCTCGGCTCATCACCCAAGACGCACTCCCTCTGCCGGAGTCCTTGAAGCTGTATACGCTGTTCTCACTGTTCCCGCTGACGGCCTTCTGCGTGGTAGCGATTGCGGTGCTCATGGCCTCCCTCAACCGACCTCCCGTGCACTCCCGCGTGTCTTCCGCGCCCGTGACCGGCCGCTCACGCGGCCTGGGGCTGCTGGGAGCATGTCTTCTAGTGGGTCTGGTGGCATGGTTGTGGTTCTTCTGCCTGGGCACTGCGGTCTTCGCCGCCGATCGCATCGTGGATGCGGCACCACGGCTGGGGGTGATCGGTCTCGCGCTGGCCGCGTATACCCTGAATGGAGTAGCCATGGGCTTCCTCGTGGGGCAACTGCGACTGGGGGAGAACGCCGCGAACGCCATCGCAGTCATCGGCGGCATGGCATTCTCCGTCCTAGCGGGCGCGTGGGCCCCCCTGGACATGCTGCCCGACGCCGTGATCTCGGTCGCGCGGCTCACACCCGGATATTGGGCTACCCTGGCCACCGGTGGCGCCTTCAACGCCGGCTCGACCTCCGCCCAGGTGCTCACGCCGCTGCTCGGGTACTGCGGGATATGCGCCCTGTTCGCCGTCGCCATCGGAGCGATCGGGCTGGGTGTCGGCCGCTCACGGGCACGTGCGGCGGTCTAACCAGACATCGAGTCATCGGCAGAAATGTCCATCGGTGCCCACTTTCACCGCAACCAGCCCATAGTTTCACGGCTCTTCGCGTTTGTGGGTGTGGTGGTTCGGGCTCGCGGGTGGTCGTGTTCGGCGCGGACGGGTCCGACTTGGTGGTCGTGTTCGGGACGATGAGGTCGTGCTCGGGCGTGCGGGAAGCGAGGTCGTGGGTCCTGCGCGGACGTTCTGAGGCTGACGACGACGTCACCGGCGGCGGGGATGTCCTCGGGGCGGTGTCACGGGCGTGGAGCGAGTGGGATCGAGGCCAGGGCGCGGTCGTTGGGTACGCCCCTTCGGCGTCTGCTACGCCAGTTTGGCCTCCGCTGAAGGGCCCAGACCCCTTCAGCAGACACCCAACCGGCGTAGTAAACAGGTGCTTCCGGTTTGCGGGTGTGGGGTCCGGCCGGGGCTGTGGTGTGGGGTGGTGGTCGGGGTGATGCGGTCGTGCTCGGGTCGGCGGGGACGTCGTCGGGCCGCCGAGGACGCTCTCCCGGGAGGCGTCCTCGAGGGCCGGGGCGTGTCCTCTAGCAACCCCGCCAGGGCATCCGGACCGGCTCGTCGTGCTTGTGGATGTGGCGGCCGGCGTGTCTCCGGGTGAGGAAACCGGTGGGCCTGCCGGTTCACCACGGTGACCGCCGCCCAGCTGTCACTGATTGCACCACTTTACCTGCCCGGACGCGAGTCGCCTGATGCAGATCGTTGAAATCATGCGGTTCTCTCGACCAAGTTCCCGGCACGTCCCAGCAAAGTGGTGCAATCTGTGACAGCTGGGAGCACCATCGGATGCTCACGGGCGCTGCGGTTTATGGGTGTGGTGGTTCGGGCCCGCGGGTGGTCGTGGTCGGGTGCGCTATTCGGCGTGCACCGGCCCGGCTAGGTGGTCGTGCTCGGGCGCGTGAGGTCGTGCTCGGGCGTCCGAGCAGCGATGTCGTGGGGCCTGCGCGGACGTTCTGAGGCTGACGAGGACTTGTGGCCGGCGGGGATGTCCTCGGGGCGGTGTCGCGGGCGTAGAGCGAGTGGGGTCAAGGTCAGCGCGCGGTCGTTGGGTACGCCCCTTCGGCCTCTGC
The DNA here is from genome assembly GCF_900002405.1 of Actinomyces succiniciruminis. Classification (GTDB taxonomy): domain Bacteria; phylum Actinomycetota; class Actinomycetes; order Actinomycetales; family Actinomycetaceae; genus Actinomyces; species Actinomyces succiniciruminis. The sequence goes on from NZ_LK995542.1 coordinate 62,087, forward strand.
TACGCCAGTTTGACCTGCGCTGAAGGGCCCAGAACCCTTCAGCAGACACCTAACCGGCGTAGTAAGTAAGCACCGAACCGGCGTAGCAGACCACGCCAGCGCAAAGCACGCCGACGAACCTCCTCCCGGCTCCACCCACACCCCCAAACGCGAAGCGCCCGTTTCACAATGAGACCGAGGCAAAACGGCGTAACCATGCGGGCCCCCGCAACGAACGCCCGATCCGCCACCGTCAAAGTGGCCCGAATGGACACTTTTCCGGCTCTTCCGGTTTGAGGGTGCGGTGCTTCCGGCGTGGTGGCTTTGGCCCGGGTTGTGGTGTTCGCGGTGGTTGTGGTTGAGGTGGTGAGGTCGGTGTGGGGCTGGCAGGGTCGTACTCGGGCTGATAGTGGCGTGTTCGGCCAGCGCAGGTCGTTGCCGGGCGTACAAGGACGTTTTCGGGCCGCCGAGGACGTCGTCGGGTTGGCGGGGACGTCGTCGGGTTGGCGGGGACGTCGTCGGGCCGGCGGGGTCGTGTTCGGGCTGGCGAGGACGTCCTCGGCCCGGTAGGGACGCCCTCGCCGCGGCCAGGCGGAGTGCTCGAGGACGCGGGTTATACCTCCACGGCGCCGGCTCGTCATGCCAGGCCTGGCTGCACTTGGCTGCCGATAGCTCCGGCGCCCGGGAGCGGGGCCGTCTGCTGCGCCACTTCCCGGTCTACTGCGCCGCTTCGCCGTCTGCTACGCCACTTCGGGGTTAACAACGCCAGTTAACCGTCTGCTGAAGGCCCCTGGGGTATACAGCAGAGCGTTAAGTGGCGTTGTTAACGCCCAGCCGGCGCACCAGACACCCCACGCCACCCACCCCACCCCATGCCATGTCCCAGGACATCGGCAGCACTCCTGCCGCAGCCCGAGACAACCACCACACCCCCAAACCGGAAGAACCACTTTTCCTCTCGGCACGTCACCCGGGACAAGCTCCTCAAAGCCGTCGGAGGCCGAGGCCAAGCCAGCGGGGTGGGCCGCCACACGGCGGCCCACCCCGGAGTGCTCAGAGCTGCGCGAAGATGCGACTCAGCCGAGGTTGGTGCGCAGGAACTCGGTGATCTTCTCCCACGGGATGGCGCCGTTCTCGCCGCCGTCGTACAGGTCGGTGTGGGAGGCGCCGGGGATGGAGACGAATTCCTTGTTGTCGCCCTGCAGGCGGGCGAAGGCGTCCTTACCCATGTAGTAGGAGTGGGCCGCCTCCCCGTGGACGATCATGACGGCGTTCTCGATCTCCTCGATGTAGCCGAGCAGGGTCGCGTTCATCAGTGAGGAGCCACCGATAACCGTCCACCCGTCGTTGGAGTTCAGGGAGCGGGGGTGGTAGCCGCGAGGCGTCTTGTAGTAGGCGTAGTAGTCCTTGACGAAGCCGGGAGCATCCTCGGGCAGCGGGTCCACTACCCCGCCGGCCAGGCCGTAGGTGCCGGAGCGGTAGTCGGCGGTGCGCTGGGCGGCCACGGATGCGCGCGTCTGGTTGCGGGCCTCGGCGGAGTTGGCGGAGTCGAAGTAGCCGTTCGCTGCCACCCGGCTCATGTCGTACATGGTGGAGACCACGGTGGCCTTGATCCGCGGGTCGGCGGCCGCGGCAGCCAGCGCCATGCCGCCCCAGCCGCAGACGCCGATGATGCCGACGCGTTCGGGTTCGACGTCGTCGCGCACGGACAGGAAGTCGACGGCGGCCTGGAAGTCCTCGATGTTGATGTCCGGGGAGTTCATGTAGCGGGGCGTGCCGCCGGACTCGCCGGTGAAGCTGGGGTCGAAGGCGATCGTGAGGAAGCCGCGCTCGGCCATGGTCTGGGCGTACAGGCCACTGGACTGCTCCTTGACGGCGCCGAAGGGTCCGCTCACGGCCAGCGCGGGCAGCTTGCCGTCGGCGTCCTTCGGCTTGTACAGGTCGGCGGCCAGGGTGATGCCGAAGCGCGTGTGGAAGGTGACCTTCTCATGGTCCACGGCGTCGGACTGGGGGAAGACCTTGTCCCACTCCTGGGTCAGTTCGAGGTTCTCGGTGCTCATTTCCTGATGCTCCGTTCTCTGTATCTGTGGCTGTGCGTGGCGCCCCGTTACGGTGCGTAGCGCCTCCGGCATCTAAATTAACCACTCGGGCAACATGACGCTAATGACCGTTTGTCATGCCTGACATGCCGTCTTGGCATATCTTGTTCGACATGGAGATACGCACACTGCGGTACTTCGCCGCCGTGGCCCGGGAGGAGAACATGACCCGAGCCGCCGCACAGCTGCACGTCTCGCAGCCGACGCTTTCGAAGCAGATGAAGGCGCTGGAGCGGGAGTTGGGGCACAAGCTGTTCGTCAGGCACTCCTTCAGCATCGAACTCACCGAGGAGGGCCGACTGCTGCGCGAACGGGCCGAGGATCTAATCGGCCTGGCAGACCGCATAGAGGCCGACTTCCTTACCCTGGGCGACGTCACCGGAGGCGACCTGTACCTGGGGCTGGCCGAGTCCTACCAGGTGGGTCTGCTCGCCCGCCAGCTCAAGCTGCTCAAGCAGGAGTGCCCCGGGCTGCGCTACCACGTCACCAGCGGCGACACCGAGCAGGTCACCGAGAAGCTGGACCGGGGCCTGCTCGACTTCGCGGCGATCGTCGAGGAGCCCGACGGCGAGCGCTTCAGCCGGTACGAGACGCTGCCCCTGCCCGTGGCGGACAGGTGGGGCGTGGTGCTGCGGCACGACGACGCCCTGGCCGGCAAGAAGGCCGTCACCGTGGACGACCTGGCGGGACTACCGCTCTTCTGCTCGGAGCAGTCCTGGGCACGGGACATCCCGGCCTGGGCCGGCAGCCGCATGGGCGAGCTGCAACTTGAGGGCACCTTCCGCCTGCCCTACAACGGCGCGGTCTTCGCCCGCGAGGGCCTGGGCTACCTGCTCACCTTCGACCGCCTGGTGGACACCAGCCCCTCCAGCGGACTGGCCTTCCGCCCGCTGGAGCCGGCACTCGAGTCGCGGATGTACCTCATCTGGCGGCGGCAGCAGGCCCAATCCCCCATGGCGGAGCGCTTCCTGGAACGGCTGCGCGCCTCGCTGGCCGACGACGACACGCTCGCACCATCCACTAGCCTGTCAGTGCGGCCGCGGTCGACCTCGAGAACACCAAGAAGGAGCTGAGCACGTGTACAGAGTTCTGGTGGCGGAGGATGATGCGGCGCTGGCACGCGGCATCATCGGCCTGTTAGAGCGCTACCAGTACGACTGCACCGCGGCATCCAACTTCGGAAACCTGCTGCACGAGGTCGAGCGCGTCGATCCGGACGTCGTCCTGTTGGACGTGAACCTGCCGCGCTACGACGGTTTCTACTGGTGTCGCCGCATCAGGGAGGTCTCCAAAATCCCTATCATCATCGTGTCCGCCCGGGACGCCACCGGCGACCAGGTCCGAGGCATCGAAGCGGGCGCAGACGACTATCTGACCAAACCCTTCGACCCGGAGCTGCTGCTGGCCAAGGTCGGTGGTGTGATTCGACGCGCCTACGGGGATTTGAGTTCCGCGGATGCCGAGGACGCGCTCACGGTGCGGGATTTAATACTGTTCCCCGGGCGGCAGCTGGCGGCCATCGGCGGCCAGGAGGTCGAGCTGTCACTCACGGAGGCGAAACTGCTGCAGGCTCTGATGCAGGCGCATCCCGATGCGGCCTCACGCGATCGGCTAGTCGCCTCCGCCTGGGAGGACGCCGCCTACGTGGAGGACAACACCCTCACCGTCAATATTCGCCGGCTACGCGGCCGCCTCTCAGGACACCGTGTCGAAGTTGAGCTCAGAGCCGTGCGCGGATACGGATACCGGCTCGTCGTCGGCGCGGATGAGCGTGGCGGAGGCACCACGTGAGACTGTTTCTGCGCGAGCACCTGGGCATCGTGATGCTATTCGTCCTGGTTGTGGGAGGGCTGCTACCGCTTTACCAAGGTGTCGGCGGATTCAACACCACCGGCGGCATGACCTACTTCTTGTGCCTGTCCGGTTTTCTGCTGGTAGCGACCCTTACGGTGCGGTATTTCCGACGTCGGCGGCTGTATCGCTGGCTCGGTTCCCCGGGCCGGGTCCTGGAGGAGCTGCTCGGACAGGAGTCCACCGATCCGCTCGTCAATGCCATCATCCAACACGGCAACGCCAGTTATCAGCGCTACCTGGGGCTGCTCACGGAGCAGCAGGCGGCGACCGAGCAGTGGCGCACCCACATCGTCCAGTGGGTGCACCAGATGAAGACGCCGCTCAGTGTCATCCGTCTGCTGGTGCAGGACGGCGAGGGGAGCCGTGATCCCTTCCCTGTTCTTTGTGAGCTCGACCGGTTGCAGCGGCAGTTGGATCTGGTGCTGAGTCTGGCCCGGATCGAGCGCTTCGAGAACGATCTGGTGACCGAGCAGGTGCACCTGAATGATCTGGCACGTGCGGTCATGCAACAGAATCAGCGGCTGTTCCTGCAGAGCGAAGTGAGCGTCGCCTGCACCGGTGAGGACGTCGTGGTGAACACGGATCGCAAGTGGATCGGCTTCGTCGCGGACCAGCTGATCCACAACGCCGTTAAGTTCTCCGAACCGGGATCCTCGGTGGAGGTACGCATCGGCGCCCGACCGGAGGGAGCGTAGCTGAGTGTCATTGATACCGGCTGCGGCATACGTCCCCGCGACCTGCCACGCGTATGCGACCTGTACTACACCGGTTCAAATGGTCGAGCGGGCTCGCAGTCCTCCGGGGTGGGCCTGTACCTGGTCAAGCAGGTGCTCGAACGCCTCGGACACTCGCTGCAGATCACCTCGGCCGTCGATGATGGAACCACCGTCACCGTGCGCTTCGGCACAAGCACAGCCGCGGTTGCCTGACCACACCGCAGGTGACAGCGATTGTCACCCACCGTCACCCGCTTCGATGGTTCGCGCCCCGTACGGGCAATAGCTTTAACGGCAGTTGCCGAACACACGGAAGGGGCAAGCAATGACTGAAACGGCAATGCGAAACACCGTGACACACGAGCCCGGACCGGCCGTGGTGTCGCTGGAGGGCGTGAGCAAGATTTACGGGGACACGGTCAGAGTCAAGGCCGTCAATCAGCTCTCGCTGCGCATAGGCGCAGGCGAACTGGTGGCAATCATGGGGCCCTCGGGCAGTGGCAAGTCCACGGTCCTGAATCTGGTGGCGGGAATCCTGCCGGCCACCTCGGGCACCGTACGCGTAGGAGGTCAGAATCCGGCCGACCTGAGCGAGGAGGAGGCCGCAGTCTTCCGGCGGACACGGCTGGGGTTCGTGTTTCAAGACTTCAACCTGGTGGACACGCTGACCATTCAGGAGAACATCATGCTGCCGCTCATGCTGGCAGCGGATGAGAGCCCCGCCCGCATGCGACGCCGCTCCCGGGCGGTGGCGGAGCAGCTCGGCATCGGGGATGTCCTGGCCCACCGGGTGCATGAGGTTTCGGGCGGTCAGGCGCAGCGGGCAGCCATCGGGCGGGCGATCATTCACGGACCGCAGCTGCTGCTCGCGGACGAGCCGACCGGGAATCTCGACTCCGCGGCCGCGCAGGACGTCATGCGTATCTTCTCCGATCTCAACGAGCGCCAAGGGGTATCCACCATCGTGGTCACCCATGATGCACGCACGGCGAGCTGGTGCAAACGGGTGGTGTTCATCAAGGACGGCGCCGTGCACTCCGAGCTGTATCGGGAGGACGACCGACTGGCCTTCTACGATGAGATCCTGAACGTCCTCAAGCTCATCGGCGGTGAGGGACGATGACCCTCTGGCAGTTCGCGAAGCACAATGTTCTGCGCGATACGGAGACCTACATCGCCTACTGGTTGAGCAGCGTCTTCACCGTCACGATCTTCTTCATCTTCGCCGTCAACGCCGACCACCCCGAGCTGGATCAGGACGGCAGTAGCATCCAGTTGTTCATGGGGATGGCCTCGGTGATCGTGCTCGTGTTCGCGGTCATGTTCCTGTCGCTTTCGATCTACTCCTTCGTGTATCGGCGCCGACGCACCTTCGGCACACTGCGGGCAATGGGCATGTCGCGCCGCCAGTTGCGGCGCATGCTGCTGGCGGAGAACTCCCTGATCGGGGCCAGCGCCATTGTGGTCGGCATGCTCGTGGGGACGGCCTTCGGCCATCTGTCGGTGCTGATCATGGCGCGCATCGTCCGTCTGTCCAACATAACCTGGAAGACGCCCCTGGCACCGATTCGCGATACGGCGATCGGATTCGCGGTGGTGTTCATGCTGGTCACCCTGCTCCTGGTTCGCGGCCTGTCCCGGCGCCCCATACTCGAGCTGCTCTCCTCCCCGGGGCACGAGGCCAAGGGCGTGCGCTTCTCCGGCCCGCTGGCCGTTGTCGGGGCGGTGGTGCTGCTACTCGGATACGCGTTGACCTTCTACCCGCGCTATGCAGGATCCGCCCCGGCGCTGATCGACCACGTACTGGAGAAGACGCTGAACTACGTGCTGATCGGGTGCTTCATGGTGGGCACATTCTTGATTCTGAGCCAGTTCGCCTTCCTGGCCATCACCGGTATACAGAAGCACTCACGCCGCTACCTGCGCGGCGGCAACGCGCTGTGGGTCTCGGGGCTGCTGTACCGCCTGAAGAGCGGGGTGACCTCCATGTTCATCTCCACCATGCTGCTCACCGCGGCCTTCTGCGCCGTCACCGCATCCATCTCCCTGACCATGTCCGTCCGCACCGATGTTGCGGACAGCACTCCGTTCGCCGCCACCTACTACGCCTTCGGCGACAGCGATCGGGAGGCAGGGGACCTCGCGCTCATTGAGCGGGAGCTGGACGGCAACGGCATCGATCATCAGCAGTACACGCTGGACTTCATCCTCCTGGGAGAAGGAGACGATGTGGGTCTGGTGGACACCAAGTTCGTATCCGAGGAGGAGTACGGCCGGGTGACCGGAGAGCACCCCGACCTGGCGGCCGGCCAGGCGCTCGACATCAGTGGGGCGAGCGAAACAACCGGGAGTACGGTCGGCGTGGATGGCGTCGGCGAGCTCGAGGTGGTAGGCGCCGGCACCCGGCTGCTCGACAATCCGCGCAACATTGACTGTTACGTGGTCGCCGACCAGACGCTGCAGGAGATCTCCCAGCAACCGCACACGACCTCCATGCGTGCCCACCTGTTCGACTTCGACGACGCACAATATGACTCCGGCGCCCGCGCCTTCTCCACCACCGTGCGCAATACGATCGGCGTCGGGATGGCTGATGGCGAGAACTTCCTGTTCATCCCGCGCATTGATGAGATCGACGCCGACGAGTTCAGCCACCAGATCTTCACCTACGTGGGCGTGCTGTTCTCCGCGGTCTTCATGGCCGCCTCGGCCAGCCTGATCTACTTCCGGCTGGTTTCCAGCGTGCGAGACAACCTGCCGATCACACGGAACCTGCACCGCATGGGCATGTCGCTGCGGGAGATTCTGCGCGTGCAGCGCAGGCAACTGCTGGTACTGTTCACCGTTCCGGTGCTGCTGGCGGTCGTCAACACGGGCTTCGCCATGAACTACCTGGTGATGGCACGGATCGCCTCCCGGCTCCTGTACGGGCGCTTCCTGATCATCCTCATCCCGCTGCTCGCCCTGCAGGCCGGCTACTTCGCCTTCCTGAGCAGTCGCTTCTCGGCCAAGGTGCGCATCTTCCTGAAAGATCCGCAGTAGGCGGGCGCGTATTCCGGGCACCTCAGGATGTGGGGAGATCGAGTCGATCATCCGGCTCGATCGTCCAGCGTGTGGACGGCTTCACCGCCACCCTCGTGACCGAGTTGGAGAAGCTCGACGGCCTCGCCGGTGCGGTCGACGCTTCCGGACAGCGGCGTTGGACCACGCCGTCAATGGCGTCATCAGCGCCACCGCTGACGCCTCCCAGTTGGACCGTGACTCCGGCCGCTACAAGGACCTGCTGGTGGTGGGCTTCGACGCCGGCACTTCGCAGAAGGACGCGGTGCGTTCCGGGGCCTTCCTCGGCTCGGTGACTCAGGACCCCTACCAGATGGGATACCAGGCGGTCACCCTCACCGTGCAGGCAGCGCATAGTGATAGCGTTGCGGACGTGGACACCGGCTCCCACTGGTATGACTCCTCCAACATCGATGATGAGGACATCTCGGTGCTCCTGTACGACTGAGAGAACCGAACGACGTGGTGGCCGGGCGGGGCATACTCCCCGTCCGGCCGCCACACGTAGTATCCCCAGGGTCGCTGATTCACTGAGCCGGGTTGGCTTCGCGACTGCGTCCCAATGACTCTCCCGTTTCCCCGGCGAGTCGCCGATTACTCCAAGGCCAGCCGCAGTTCTTCCGCGCTCTCCCTGCCGATCCGCCAGGTTATGGTGGTGGTCGCCTCCACCAGGGCGGCGTCGTGGGAGACGAGCAGCAGCGCCCCCGGGAATGGCGCGAGCATCCCCTCCAGCGCCCTAATGGAGCCGATGTCCAGGTGGTTGGTGGGCTCGTCCATGACGATGAGCTCCGGCCGGTCGAGGACGCCGAGGGCGAGCATGAGTTTGCGCATCTCGCCGGGGCTGACCTCCTCCCCCGCCAGAACCCGCTCCGGCGAGGAGTTGAGCCTGGCCACGATCGACAGCACGCGGCCGCGGCGCTCAGTGTCCAGCCCGGCCAGGCGCGCCAGCGTCGCTTCCCGCGCCGCCCGGTCGGGTTCTTGGGGCACATACAGCCGCGCCGTATCCTCCGGCAGCCGCGCCAGCAGGGCGCGGACGAGCGTGGTCTTGCCGGTGCCGTTGTCACCCACCAGTGCCACGTGGTCGCGACTGTCCAGGTGCAGCGCCGGCGTGCGCAGGGTTGTGGCCTCCCCCAGGGGCAGGGCGAGCGGCTGTGTGCGCAGCAGCACCGGACGGCGACTCGGGGCGGAGTCGACCCACAGGTCGGCGTCGTAGCGCTTGTCGATGTGCATGGCCTCCACCTGGGCGTTCGCGCGGTCGAGCCGGGCCTCCATGCGAGATGCGAGCCGGCCCGTCTTGCCGTCCTGTCCGGTCACCACCGCTAAGCGTCGGCGGAAGCGTGCGTCGTTGTCGTGCTTGGCGATGTTGCGGGCGGAGCGGCGGGAGGCGGTGCGGGAAGCCTCCTCGCGGCGTCGTTGGGTCTCTCGGGCCAGGCGCCGCTGCTCCCGCTTGGCCGCCTCACGGCGCTGGACGGCGCCCTCCCGCTCCAGCTCGGCCTGGGCGAAGCCCTGCGTGTAACCGCCCGGCCGCATGACGGCGGTACCGGCGTTCATGAACAGGCACTGAGCGCACAGGGCGTCCAGCAGGGCCCGGTCGTGGGAGATGAGTACGCCGACGCCGTTGAAATGCGCCAGGGCGGCACGGATCGCCGCGCGGGCCGCGGCGTCGGCATGGTTGGTCGGCTCGTCAACCACCAGCAGGTCCGGCTGCTCCCACAGCGCACAGGCGACCTGGACCAGCTTGCGCTGTCCGCCCGAGAGCGTGTCGTAGCGCCAGGCCCACTCGTCGGCGACGCCGAGGTCGCGGCGCAACCGCATGGCAACCTCGTCATAGGCGCAGGCGAAGTCCATCAGTGCTGGCGGTGGCGCGGCGGCGTCCTGAGCACAGTAGTGGGCCACCAGCCGCGGAGCCACTGCGCCGGCGTCGGGCTTCAGCTCCCCGCAGGCGATGCGGGCGAGGGTGGTCTTGCCGCAGCCGTTGTCGCCGACGACGCCGGTCCAGCCGGCCGGGAAGGTGGCGGTTACGCCGGCCAGCGCCGGAGAGGCGGCGCCGGGGTAGGTGTGGTGGATATCGGACAGGGTGAGCTGCATGCGGGCCTCCTGGGGGTAGGAGGCCGTGCGGCGGTGCAGGCTGTTCGCAGTTTCGCAACGAGGACTGTCAGACGAGGCCGTACTTGCGCGGAGGATGCCGCGTCCGTCGAGGCGGGTCCGGCATTCATCCGGTCGGTGCGGGGGCTCAGGCCGACGACGAATCGGTATGGAGGTCAGCGACGCTGCACCCCGGGCACGGCCTCATGGGTTGAGTCTGATTCCGTGCGCCCGTGGGGCATCGCTACTTCCTCATGGGCCCGACGTTACTGGGCAGGCGCGCGCCCGTCCAGCCCTGTCGCAGTCTTTCCCGCCTTCGACAGTCCTCCGCCGCGGGTGTGCAGTCGACGTGCGAGGCGTGACTCCGCCCCGGCGAGAGCATCAGCCACTGCCGGGGCGGAGCGATTCTGATCGTGATTCGGTTACTTGCTCACGCTGGTGCCAGCGAGCGGCTTGTCGCCGGGGCGGGCGAGCGGGCCGACCAACTCGTGGGGCTGGTAGGGCTCCTCCAGGTAGGCGATCTCCTCGGCGGTGAGCTTCAGGTCCAGGGCGCGCACGGCGTCGTCGACCCGGCTGGGCCGCGAGCAGCCGACGAGCGGCGCAGCCACGCCCCGAGCCCAGTGCCAGGCGAGCGCCACATCCGCCATGGGCACGCCGTGCTTGTCCGCGGTCTCGGCCACGCGCTCGATGATGGGCATGTCGATCTCACGGTCGCGGTCGTACTTGCTGCTCATGACCTTGTCGGTGGTCGAGCGCACGGAGTCGGAGTCCCAGGTGCGGCGGGTCAGGTGACCGGAGGCCAGCGGGCTGTAGGGGGTCAGGGACATGCCGTACTGCTGGCACACGGGGATCAGCTCGCGCTCGTCCTCGCGGTAGAGCAGGTTGTAGTGGTTCTGCATGGAGGCGAAGCGGGTCCAGCCGTTCGCATCCGCGGCCAGCTGCAGGTTGTGCAGCTGGTAGCCGTACATGGCCGAGGCGCCCAGTGCCCGGACCTTGCCCGCCTTCACCAGGCCGTCCAACGCCTCCATGGTCTCCTCGATCGGGGTGTCGTAGTCGAAGCGGTGGATGATGTACAGATCCAGGTAGTCGGTGCCCAGGCGCTTCAGTGAGCCCTCGATCTCCCGGTTGATCGCCTCCCGGGAGAGGTGTCCCTCGTTGAAGTACACCTTGGAGGCCAGCACCACGTCCTCCCGCTTGACGCCGAGGTTCTTCAGCGACTGTCCGATGAACTCCTCGCTGGTGCCGCGGGCGTAGGCGTTGGCGGTGTCGATGAAGTTCACGCCCAGCTCCAGTGCCCGGGCGATCACCTCCTGGGTGGCGCTCTGGTCGATGGACCACTGGTGGGAGTCGGGGAAGACCTCCCCGAAGCTCATGCCGCCGATGCAAAGGCGGGGGATGGTGATGTCCGTGGTTCCGAGCTTGGTGTACTCCATGTCAGAGTCTCCTTGGGTACGTGAGTCGGTTGCGCGTTCGGGCGCGGGGCGGCGCCGTCGCCCTGGCCTTAGCGTGCCCCGAGCGGTGCCCGCACCGCCAGGTTCTGACAGTGCCCCTCGCGGCGGCCCGATATCGCAGACCCCGGCGGCTCGGACAGACCCCAGCCCACGGCCGCATGGCACCACACCGTCAAACGCGAGGAGTCACATCACGGCCCGACCGGGCCAGACCAACGCGCCGTACGCCGGACGGCAGCGACGAGCGGCGAAATCCGGGAATAGCGTTCCCGAATTCGACCGACCTTGTGGGTCATGAGCGGCTTCTTCCAGGAGAGGAGCGCTGCCGTGTACATACCGCGCGAAGTCGAGGACACCGTTGGCGGCTCCTCCGGTTCGAGAGTGCGTCGGCCGGGAAAGGCGGACGGTGTTCAGGTGCGAGCGCATCGCAGCAGCCGGTTCCGACGGACCGATCCCGGCGCAGGCCGTAGCGGAATGTCCAAAAACGGCACGAACGGCGCCAGACACGTCAGCAAACGCGAGCGAAACGTTGAAATCATGCGGATGCCGCATCAGGCTGCACTGGCATCGACGGCGTTTCTGCCGAATCTGGACATTTCTGCCTCCGCCCTGGGGCGTGCGCCCCAGCAGGCCCTGGCGAACGAGCCTGCCGCTGCCACCGCACCCCAACACATGCAGTTTCGCGCCTTGTCACTCCTGCCAACGCCGCAGATGCGGCAGCACCGCGCTCATGTAGGAGATGGCCTCGTCCTCGGTGATGTGCACGCCTTCGGACATGTACGGGGCGCTGTACTCGATCAGTTCTTCCAGGGTCTCCGGGCCGACGAAGGCGCCGTCCTGGTAGCACCAGGCGCAGTAGTCCTCGGACTTGGTCCCGTCGATCTCGTTGCCGTGCTGCTCCTCCTTCGGAATGGGCATGCCGCAGCTCTGGCAGTGCGGCCCGGGCGGCGCCTCGAGGAGGCGGGTGACCGGCACGTCCAGCGCGGTGGCCAGCAGCTTGCACATGTCGATGCCAGGCGTGGTGGCGCCGGTCTCCCAGCGCGAGATCGCCTGCCGGGTCACCATGACCCGCTGCGCCAGTTCGTCCTGCGTCATCCCCCGCGACGCCCTAACCTCGGCGATGACTTCTCCGATTGCCATGTCGTTCTCCTGTTCCGCGGCTCCCGGTGATGCCGCCACATAAGAACAGCACAGCCGACCTGCCCCGTCGAGCAACGAGTTGTTGCATCCCCCCCGCTTCCCCAATAGCTGCTCACGGGTGCAGGGCGCTCAGGGGAAAGGTGAGGACGCCGTCTGCCAGCTTCATGGTGGGCCCGTCGGCGGTCACGACGGCGGTGAAGACCGGCGCGGGCGTACGTCGCGTGTCGATGTCCGCCACGAACGCGGCTAGGGAGTTCTGGGCCTTCGCTATCTGCCGTTGTCCCAATTTGACTTCAAAAGCAGCCCAACGTCCGTCGTCGAACTCGACGACGGCGTCGGCCTCCTTTCCCGACTTGTCCCGATAGTGGTAGACATGCCCGCCCCGCAACTCGACGAAGGTGCGCAGATGCTGCACAACTTGCGACTCGAACCACAACCCGGTGGTCTCCAAGTCCTGCATCAGGCGCTCCGCCGAGGTCCCGGTGATGGCTGCGGCCAGGGCAGGATCCACGAAATGGAGCTTGGACGAGGTACGCACGGCGTAGCGTGAGCGCAAGTGCGGGGCCCACGCAGGCTGCTCCTCGACAACGAAGAGCCGCCTAAGGGCATTGATGTAGCTCGCTGCCGTCTCCGCGCTAAGCGTCTGAGTCGTCACGTCCTTCGCGATGGTGGTGAACGAAGCCTCGGTGGCGATATGGCGCGCAAGCGAGCGCAGAAGCGCTCGCAACCTGATCGGATCGCGGCGCGGCTCCCCATCGAGCCGCCCCATATCGATGTTGACGACGTCCTCCACATAGTCGCGCAGATGCCGCTGTGCCTGCGCGGTGGTGGCATCGACGTCGCCCGGCCAGCCGCCGTGAACCAGCGCATCCAGCGCCTCCCGGACGCTCGTGCCGGAGTCAAGCGCGGGTGGCGGCTCCTCGCCGTCGAACAGTGCCGTCAACGAAACGTTCCCTGCACCCAGGCCGCGCTCGAACAGAGTCATCGGACGCAGACGCACCCTGGAGATCCGGTGGGCACCAGAGTGCCGCGTAGCATCCTCGGCGGGAACCGAGGAACCGGTGAGTATGAACTGTCCGGGGCGTTGCCTGGCGTCAACCTCCCGCCGTACCGCGTTCCACAGGTCTGGCGCAAGCTGCCACTCGTCGATCAGCCTGGGAGAATCCCCCTCCAGCAGCAGCGCAGGATCAAGGTCAAGCGCAGCGCGTATCTGCGGCAGGCCCGAGTCCAGAGCGACCTCGGATGCGGCATGCTGCCGTCCGGTCATGGTCTTGCCGCAGGCACGCACGCCTTCGATGAGAAGACCACCTGAGTAGCCCAGGATCTCGCTGATAAGCGGGTCAACGACACGATGCCGGTAGCTCACGTCCGCCATCGACTTCCTCCTGCGATCCAGCGCGAAACCCACTCCAATCCTGGAGTTGACTTCATTCTAACCGGGCAGTTGGCGTCGTTTCAACCAGGCATATGGCGTCATTCCAGTCGGAGTTTTGGCGTCACGACGAGCAGGTAGGGCCAGTCGAGTCGCATCACCAGAGGGGACGCTCTACTCCTCGGCCGCATACCGCTGCTCGCCCCGAGACCGGGCCGCAGCAGTTAACGGCACCAAGTTGCCTTCCGAGTTGCTTATCCACCCATTCGTACCGAAAGAGACCATCGACGCCGCGCCCGCGCGCTCCTAGGTTGAGTACGAACCAACCGACGAGCAGAGAGGACTCCCGCATGGCCCCCGCATCGAGCCTGAAGCACCAGACCTACCTCACCCTCAACGACGGCAACCGCATCCCCCAGTTCGGCATGGGCGTGTACCTCGTGCCCGACGGCGAACCCACCGAGACCGCCGTCGCCGAGGCCCTGCGGCTGGGCTACCGCCACATCGACACCGCGCACGCCTACCAGAACGAGCGCTCCGTGGGCCGCGCGGTCAAGGCCAGCGGCATCGACCGCTCAGACATATGGATCACCACCAAGCTGTGGCCCAGCGAGTACGGCGAGGGTGCCACCGCGGCGGCCATTGACAAGATGCTTGCGCGCCTGGACACCGACTACATCGACCTGCTGCTGCTCCATCAGCAGTTCGGCGACTACAAGGGCGCCTGGAAGGACATGGAGCGCGCCGTCGCGGCCGGCAAGGTGCGGTCCATCGGAATCTCCAACTTCGAGTCCGCCAACCTAGAGGACCTGATGGCAGCAGCCACCATCAAGCCGTCGGTCAACCAGGTGGAGTGCCACCCCTACTACCCGAAGGACGAGCTGCGCGAGCGCATGGCCCCCTATGGCACGCTCATCGAGAGCTGGTACCCGCTCGGCCACGGCGACGCCGGCCTGCTCGACGAGCCGCTCTTCGCCGAGCTCGGCACCAAGTACGGCAAGACGCCCGCCCAGGTGATCCTGCGCTGGCACATCCAGAAGGGGAACATCATCTTCCCCAAGTCCACCAACCCCGAGCACATTGCCGCCAACATGGACATCTTTGACTTCGCCCTGACCGAGCCGGAGATGGAGCGCGTGGCCGCACTCGCCAACGGCAGCCGCTTCTACAACGTCTCCCTGGCCGACCAGGAGAAGAACCTCGGCGCCTGGGCCCCCGCCGACTGAGCGCTCTGCGCCCAGCAGCCCGCCCGCCAACTTCTTGAAAGGAACCCCACAATGATCTTCGACCGCAATGAGAACCGCCCCGTCATCGCGCTGCTCGGTGCCGGTGCCATGGGCACCGCCATCGTCCGCCGCATCGCCAACGGCAAGCAGATTCTGCTCGGCGACATCTCCACCGAGAACCTTCAGACCGTCGCCCACGACCTGGCCGCCTCCGGATACGAGGTGGCCACCCAGCAGGTGGACGCTCTGGACCGGGCCAGCGTCGAGGCCTTCGCCGCCAAGGCCGCCTCCCTGGGCGAGGTCCGGTACTTCATCGACACGGCCGGCGCCTCCCCCAACCAGTCCTCGCCCGAGCACATCGTGGCCCTGGACCTGGTGGCCACCGCCATGGCGATCGACGTCTTCGCCAACGTCATCGCGCGCGGCGGCGCCGGCCTGGTCATCTCCAGCCAGACCGGCTACATGATGCGGCTGAGTGACGAGGTCGAGCGTCAGCTGGCACTGACACCCACAGAGGAACTCGCCGAACTCGACTTCCTCAAGCACGACGCCGTAGCCAGCTCCGGCGTCGCCTACATGGTCTCCAAGCGTGCCGACCATCTGCGGGTGCGCACGGCGGCGGCCACCTCCTGGGGCGATCGGGGCGCCCGCATCAACACGATCAGCCCCGGCATCATCGTCACCCCGCTGGCCTACGACGAGTTCCGGGCCGCCGGAGAGGGCTACCAGGCGATGATCGACGCCTCCCCCGCCCGCCGTGTGGGCACCTCCGATGAGATCGCCGCGGCCGGCGCCTTCCTGCTCGGTGAGCAGGCGGCCTTCATCACCGGCACGGACCTACTGATCGACGGTGGCGTGATCGCCGCCATCAACGCCGGCCGCTTCACGCTGGGCGGCTGACACCGAGCGCCCGAACCGGTACGCAGTCCCGACGACGGCGGTCGATGGCGCCCCCATAAGCGGCCGGCCGCCGTCGTCGCTTGGGAGTGCTCGTGCCACCCCACCCGGCCGCCGGTCAGCGGATCAGGACGGCTGCCTGCATTTGGTTCCTCCCTGGTGGAATGTCCGAATCCGGCACAAACGTCTGCGAAGCAACCAGCCGAGCCGCATGATTCCAACGATGCGGATCCCCTGGACGACCTTTTCAGGAGCGTTCGTGCCGGTTTTGGACAATCTGCCCGGTCGGCGTCCCGTGGGCGCGCCCGCACGAGGCTCCGGATTCGCAGCGCGCCCCGCTCACCGCGATCTCGGATTGGAATGCTCTTCGCTTTCACATGAGTCCCAACAGGTGGAACCAGATCGCCTCCACGACAACGACGACGAACACGACCACCGTGAGCGGGGTCCCCAGCCGCACGGCCTCCTTGGCGCCGTAGCCCGCGTTGTCCTCGCCCTCACCCACGAGGATCGGCAGGTTGTGGAACGGCAGGATGTAGTGGATGTTGATGGCGGAGAAGACCATCATGGCCACCGCGATGTCGCTCACGCCCGAGCCGGCGGTGAAGGCAATGAACGCCGGCACGCAGATGCCGAGCACGGCCATGACCGAGCCCATGAACATGTGGATGATCACCGTGATGCCGGCGATCAGCAGGGCCAGCACCAGCGCGTTATCGGGGACGGAGGCGGGGAGCACCACGCTTGCGATCCAGGCGTTCATGCCGGTGGCCTCGCCAACCGTGCCGATGCCCATGGCGGCGGTGAGGAACACCAGGGTGTTGATGGGTACGGAGTTCCACGTCGCCGGGGTGATCACCTCGCCGATCACGGGCAACGCCAGGACGGCGCCCACCAGCAGGGTGACGAAGCCGATGTTTAGCCCGGTCACGGATTCGGTCAGCCACAGGGCGATGGCGATGACCAGCCAGATGACTGTGCGCTTCTCCTTGGTGCTGACCGGCCCGAGGGCGGCCCGCTTGGTGCGCACCTCGTCGAAGTCGATACACATCTGCATCTCGGGCCGGAACAGCACCAGGCCCAGGCCCAACGTGGCCAGGGTGGCAACGAGCATCGGCACCGACATGTAGACGAACCACTGGATGAAGGAGCAGCCGTCGGCGGCGTAAGAGGCCACCAGCGGGTTGAGGGTCGCGTCCCCGGTGAGGAAGAACATGGAGCCGGGCGCGGCCGCCGCAAACACGAGGAAACCCACCTTGTTTTTGTCCGCTCGGGACATCTTGGCGGCGTCGCAGATGACGAGCATGACCGCCAGGATCATGAAGGCGCGCGGGAAGGGGTGCGGGATGAGCAGCGACAGGATGAAGGTGAGCGCGAAGATGCTGACCACGAGTGAGCTCCAGCCGCGCACGAACTTCAGCGCGAACCAGTAGGCGATGCGCTCGCCCAGGCCGGAGTCCTTCACGGCGGCCGCGATCAGGTAGGCGCCGATCACCATCCACATCTGCATCTTGGTCCATGACGCGAACACCGTGCCCGTGTCGGCCGTGCCGGTGAGGATGAGCAGGGCCAGGTAGACGGCCGAGACGTAGGCGGGCTGGGCCACGCCCGTCGCCCACCACACCACGGTCATGAGGGTGAGGGCCAGGCAGTGCTGGCCGGCGGCGGAGATGGGCGCGAGCCCGTCCAGCGGGGCGACCCATACCAGGGCGCAGGCGAGGACGCCCGCGAACAGGCCGACGACGCGCTTGTCGAGCTTCATGCGGGCTCCCTTCAGTAGGCGAGTTCAGCGTGACTCATACCGTTCCTCCTCCGGCTGCCTGCATTCACGGGGCAGTGCCGCGTTGCGCCCCGACTGTAGGGGATCAGCCTGCCGCGGCTGGCGCGTCTTGGAGCTCACGCACCATGAGCCATTCGGTCTCGTCGCTGCCGTCGCCCACGATCCGGAAGCCCAGCCGCTCATACAGGTGCACGGCCCGGTTGGCCTTGACGACGCCGAGCGAGGCACGCGCGTAGCCGGCCTCCCGCAGCTGTTCGAGCATGCACCGCAGCATTCGGGTGCCGATTCCCCGGCCCCGGTACTCCCGGTAAAGGGAGATCGCGAATGCCGGCGTCGAGTCGTCCAAACGGCCGTAGCAGTCGGTGGTGCGCACCCAGCAGGCACCGACCACGCGACCGTCAACTTCCGCAACCAGCGCCCGGTCATCCGGCAGCGTTCCGAAGCCCTCGAAGTGGGCGCGGCACATGGGGTCGTCGTAAATGACGCTGCGCGGCACCTGCCCGGTGAAGTACTCGGGCACGTATACGGCCTCCAGCAGGAAGTCCTCCAGCAGGGGCGTCTCCTCGGGGCGCAGTGGCCGAATCAGTACAGCATCGTCGTCGATCGTCACGACGCGTGATTTTAGGGCAAAATACCGCCCTTGCAAGGCACCTGCGGCGAGTCCTGTTCGCACACCCTCAGGAACTCACAACCGAGCCTTCCATACATGTCATACATGCATAACTATAAGATATAGGCGTTGGACACGGATCAAAGATCCGAGCAATACACGTATTGCAGGACGCCGAGGACGTCGATACCTGACGCGCACCCGGCCGACACGGAGGAGAGGCATGACGAGCAAGCGCAGTCTCGGCGGAAGCGGGTTCGAGGTCGCACCAATCGGCTATGGCTGTATGGGCATCAGCCATGCGCACGGGTACGCGATGGAGTTCGACGACGGCGTGCGCACCGTACGCGAAGCGGTCGAGGCCGGCTACACCTACTTCGACACGGCCACTACCTACACCGGCACCACCCGGTCGGGCAAGTCCTCGATCAACGAGGAGGTCGTGGGCACGGCCTTGGCCCCGTATCGCGAGCAGGTGGTCGTGGCCACCAAGTTCGGAGTGACCATCAACGCCGATCACAGCCTCACCCTCGACTCCTCCGCTGCGGCCATTCGCGCCACGGTGGAGAAATCGCTCCGCCAGCTGGGATTCGACCACCTCGACCTGGTGTATCAGGCCCGCATCGATCCCAACACCGAGCCGGAGGCCGTGGCCCAGACCATGGCCGAGCTCATCGCCGAGGGAAAGGTGCTCAACTGGGGAATCTCCGAGACCGGCGATGAGTACCTGCGCCGCGCACACGCCGTAACGCCCGTCGTCGCCATCCAGAACGTGATCAACATGTCCCGCCGCGAGCACGAGGCCATGATTCCCGTGACGCAGGAGCTGGGCATCGCCTTCACCGTGTTCACCCCCTTGATGAAGGGATTCCTGTCCGCGCGCACCGACCCCAACCGCCTCTTCCGCGAGGGCGACGACTACCGTCGCATGATGACGCAGTTCTCCGCCAGGGGCGTGGCGCAGGCGGCGCCCCTGTATGCGCTGCTCGACGAGTACGCGAATGCCCATGACGCCACCTGGGCTCAGATCTGCCTGGCGTGGCTGCTGGCCAAGGGCCCCAACCTCATCCCCGTGGCCGGCACCACCAACCCCGACCGCATGCGCGAGAACCTCGCCGCCGCGGACATTGTGCTCACCGCCGCGGAGCTGGCCGACATCGATCGCCGCCTCGCTGAGATGAGGCCCGAGAACTTCGGCAAGGAATAGCAGCTGCCGACTACTCCCACTCGATGGTGCCGACGGGCTTGGGGGTGAGGTCGTAGGCCACACGGCACACGCCGGGGACCTCCGCCAGGATACGGGCGGTGATCCGCCGCAGCAGCGCCCAGTCGAGCTCGGGAACCTCGGCGGTCATGGCGTCGACGGTGTTGACGCAGCGGATGATGACGGGCCAGTCGAAGGCGCGCCTGCCGTCGCGCACGCCGGTGGCGCGCATGTCCGGCACCACGCAGAAGTACTGCCAGACGTCCTGGCCGGCGGCCTCGATCTCCTCGCGGACGACGGCGTCGGCCTCGCGCAGCGCCTCCAGCCGGTCGCGGGTGATGGCGCCCAGGCAGCGCACCCCCAGCCCCGGGCCGGGGAAGGGCTGGCGCTCCACCATGGACTCCGGCAGGCCGAGCCGGCGGCCGACCACGCGCACCTCGTCCTTGTACAGGAGCTTGACGGGCTCGACCAGTTCGAAGTCCATGTCCTCGGGCAGGCCGCCGACGTTGTGGTGGGCCTTGACGCCGTCGGCGGACTCGAGGATGTCGGGGTAGATGGTGCCCTGCCCCAGGAAGCCGACACCCTCCAGCTTCGCCGCCTCCTCGGCGAACACGTTGATGAACTCGGCGCCGATGAGCTTGCGCTTGGCCTCGGGCTCGGCCACGCCCGCCAGCAGGTTCAGGAACCGGTCCGTGGCGTCGACGTAGACGAGGTTGGCGTCCAGCCCGTCCCGGAAGACCTCGATCACCTGCTCGGATTCGCCCTTGCGCATGAGGCCGTGGTTGACGTGAACGCTGATCAGCTGCTTGCCGATCGCCTTGATGAGCAGAGCGGCGACGACGGAGGAGTCGACGCCGCCGGACAGGGCGAGCAGCACCTTGCCGTCGCCGACCTGCGCGCGCACGGCGTCGACGGCCTCGGCGATGAAGGCGTCCGCCAGTTCGGGGGTGGTGATGCGCTCCATGTCGGCGGGGCGCTGGTTGGAGGTGAAGTCCAAGGCGGTCTCCTTCATCGTCGCGTGCGCTGGTTCGCGCCCGACTCTACTGCCATCCCCCAGGGCGGCGCGGAAGAAACCACCGCTCCCGACGAGCGGGCACCCAGGATGTCAAAATCGATGACAAACGAGTCCGGGGGCGTTGGCGGCAGCGAACAAAACGTTGGAATCATGCGGGTGCCGGGTCGGCTCTCGCTGACATCGAGAGTGTTTGTCATCAAAATTGACACTTCCGCCCCGGCCACAGCCCTGCACGTGAGCTCCCACGCACCAAACCGGAAGACCCTCTTTAGGTTGCGCCTATTCCAGGCCCAAGGCAACGGCGAGCTGCCGCGAAACCTCTGCCATGTCATCGTCTCCTCAAGGAGCTCTCCCTGGCTAACAGGGTGACGTCGCCCGCTACTCCCACTCGATGGTGGCGGGGGGCTTGCTGGTCACGTCCAGCACCACGCGGTTGACCTCGGGAACGGCGTTGGTGATGCGCGTGGAGATGCGGGCCAGCACGTCGTAGGGCAGCCGCGTCCAGTCCGCCGTCATCGCGTCCTCACTGCTCACCGGCCGCAGCACCACCGGATGCCCGTAGGTGCGCCCGTCGCCCTGCACGCCCACCGAGCGCACATCGGCCAGCAGCACCACCGGGCACTGCCAGATCTCCTCGTCCAGCCCGGCCGCCGTCAACTCCTCGCGGGCGATGCCGTCCGCGGCCCGCAGGATCCGCAGGTTCTCTCGCGTCACCTCGCCAATCACGCGAATGCCCAGACCCGGCCCGGGGAAGGGCTGGCGGGCCACGATCCCCTCGGGCACGCCCAACTCCCGCCCGATCGCACGCACCTCGTCCTTGAACAGCGCCCGCAGCGGCTCGATCAGCTCGAAGTCCAGATCCTCGGGCAGCCCACCCACATTGTGGTGGCTCTTGATGTTGGCGGCGCCCTCACCGCCGCCGGACTCCACCACGTCCGGGTACAGCGTGCCCTGCACCAGGAACTTGATCTCGCCGCCGGCGGCGCCGACCTCCGCGATCACGCGCCGCTGGGCGGCCTCGAAGGAGCGGATGAACTCCCGGCCGATGATCTTGCGCTTGGCCTCCGGCTCGGTGACGCCCGCGAGTGCGGTCAGGAAGCGCTCGGACTCGTCCACGGTGATCACGCGGATGCCCATGCCCCGGGCGTAGTCGCGCTCCACCTGCTCGCGCTCGCCGGCGCGCAGCAGGCCGTGGTCCACGAAGATGCAGGTCAGCTGGTCCCCGATGGCCCGGTGCACCAGGGCCGCCGCCACGGAGGAGTCGACGCCGCCGGACAGGCCGCAGATGACGTGGGCGTCGCCCACCCGCTCGCGGATGCGCTCGACCTGCTCGTCGATGATGTTGCCCGGCGTCCAGGTGGCGGGGATGCCGGCGCCGTCGCGGAGGAAGTTGGCCAGCGCCTGCTGGCCGAACTGCGAGTGCATGACCTCGGGGTGCCACTGCAGCCCGTACAGGCGCCGGGCGGGGTCCTCGAAGGCGGCCACGGGCGTCTGCGAGGTGGAGGCGGTGACGGTGAATCCGGCCGGGGCGGCCTGCACGGCGTCGCCGTGGCTCATCCACACCGCCTGCCGGACGGGGGTGCCGGCGAACAGGCAGGAGTCGGGGTCGACGTCGGCGTCGGTGTGCCCGTACTCGCGGGTGCCGGTGCGCCCGACGGTGCCGCCGAGGGCCTGAGCCATCGTCTGGAAGCCGTAGCAGATGCCCAGCACCGGCACACCCGCGTCGAACAGGGCCGGGTCCACGCTCGGGGCGCCGTCGGCGTACACGGAGGCGGGCCCGCCGGACAGGATGATGGCGGTCGGCTGCTTGGCGAGCATGTCCGCCACCGGCATGCTGTGGGGCACGATCTCGGAGTACACGCTCGCCTCGCGCACACGGCGGGCGATCAGCTGGGCGTACTGGGCACCGAAGTCCACCACGAGGACGGGGCCGATCCGGCCCTCCTCCCCGGTGGCACCATGGGGAGATGTCGTCACCGGCACAGGATAGCGGGATCCGCCGGTGCGACGACGACGGCGTCCGCGAGCGCCACAATCTCCCGGGCTCTCGACGGCGTCTGCGCGTCCCGCTCCCTCCGCCGGCCGGCGCGCCTGGACTCACACCAGCAGGTAGGCGGCGGACAGCACCGTCAGCACAGTCACCAGTGGATCGAAGATCTTGTTGTCCATGCGCCCGGCCAGCCAGCGCCCTCCTAGCGCCGCGACCACCACAACCGGTGCCAGCGCCAGGTCCATCCACAGCGTGTCGGGCCGAATGATGCCCAAACCGATCGAGAAGGGCAGCTTGACCAGGTTGACAATGAAGTAGAACCACGCCGTGGTCCCCAGGAAGGTCGCCACCGGGAAACGCGAGGCCAGGAAGTACATGCTGGTGACCGGCCCGCCGGCGTTGGCGGCCATGGTGGTGAAGCCGGCCAGGGTGCCGTAGACGGCTCGGCCGGCGCGCCCCTGAATCTGCGGCGGCCGCGGCAACCGCATGAGCACCAGGGTGACCGCAATCAGTGCCAGCAGCAGCACGCCGATGAACCTCTTGGTGACCTCATCGGAGGCCACCCGCAGAAAGAGCGCGCCCAGCACGACTCCCGCGAGTACTCCCGGTACCAGTCGGCGCAGCGTGTCCCAGTCGGCGTCGCGCCGGTACATGCTGATCGCCAGCACGTCACCCACGAGCAGCAGCACCAGCATGGTGCCGGTGGACTCCTTGGCGGGCAGTACGGTGGCGAACAGGGCCACCGCAAGTGTGGCCGCGCCGGGGAGCGCGGTCTTGGCCAGGCCGATCGCGGCGGCGGCGACGATGAGGATGATCCATGTCGGAGTGGACAACATTGTCAGCACAAAGGCATCCTAAGGGATGTGCGCCCCGCCCGACGGGGCCCATGGTCGCATGCCGAGCATCGCCGCCCGACGTGCGACCCATCCCGGCTGGAAGGCGATTGATGGCGACCGCACCACGCACCCCGGCGCAACGGCGCCTGCGGGGCCTACTTGTCAGCTCCGGCCTGGCCTCCGGCGCCGCCTGGGGCGCGGTCGGCGTGTCCTTGGCCGCCGACGCCGAGGCCCGGGCCGCGCTCACCGCCCACGGCTCCGCCGACGCCGAGGCGCTATGGGCGCCCCTGCTCCTGCTGGCGGCGCTGCCACTGGGGTCCCTGATCGGCGCGCCCGTCCTGGACTGCGTCTCGCACGCGAGCGGGCGCCGCCCGGCAGTACTCGTCTGCGCCGGTTTGACCAGCATCGGCTGCCTGGGCGCCGCCTGCGGCGGCCGGCTGCTGGCAGTTGTGAGCGTCGGCGTCGTCGGCCTGGGAATGGGCGGGGACGCCATCGTGGTGCCGAAACTGGCCCACGAACTGGCCGAGCACGGACACCGCCGCCTGATGCCGCGCGTGCGCGCTATCGCCCCGGCGGGAGCGGGCCTGGCTCTCCTGGCCGGCGTGCTGGCCACGCTGCTCGGCACCGGGCAGGGGGTCGCCGCCGCCTGGATGGTCACGCTGCTGGCCGGCCTGACTTGCCTCCTGATCGCCCTCACGCTCCCGGAGACCCCGCACTGGTACGTGACCCAAGGCCGCATCGAGGCCGCCTACACCGCGCTACGCCGCATGATGGGGGACCTGGAGGCAGCCGTCGGCATCGACTGGGTGATGATGGACACCGGCACCTTGGGCGAGCAGCACCCGATCGGCCGGGGCGACCTGTCGATTCCGCGGGTGCGACGCACCGTCGTCGCCGGCCTCATGCTTGAGATTGCGCAAGCACTGCCACTCGGACTGGCCGCGCTGTGCCTGGGCCCGGTCCTGCTGGCGGGGAA
>NZ_LK995542.1:86448-223495 GCF_900002405.1 Actinomyces succiniciruminis
GGCCCGCCATAGCCGCAGCGCTGGCCGCCGCCTGGGTGCTGGTCGGCCTGCTCGGCACCGGGCGCCACGGCGACCACTTCCCCTACGCGTGGATTCTTGCGGGTACCGGAGCATCCGCCTGCGGCATCACGCTGCTGGCGCTGGCCGACACCGCCCATGGCGTCGGTCTGATGGCACTACTGATCGGCGTGGACGTGCTGCTTGTGGCCTGCCAGTTCCTGGCGGTGGCGCCGGCCTGCACCGGCAGCATCGACCCGCTCGTCCCGCCGTGGCTGCTGCGTTCACAACGGCGAGCCGCCGCCACGCTCAGGCCCCTGGTGCAGTTGATTTCCGTGCTGGTTCCGGCGCTGCTGTTGGCGCTCACCCCCTTCCCCGCGGCGGTCGGCGCCGTACTCAGCTGTCAGGTTCTCAGCCTGGTGGTGTCCGTGGCGGCGTTGCCGTGGGCACTCGAGGCGCTGCGCTGAGGCAGCGAAAAGCGCCGACCATTTGGATGATCAGGTCGGCGCTCGGCGATTTGCTCGCGGATGACCAATGCGGCCGAGATTCTGGTGGCTCGCCTGCTGCGCGGTCCGCGTTGCCCGCGCAGCTCGGGAGGAGTGGACTCCGCGGCCCGTCCTCCTTTGCAGGTCAGTGATTCACTCGGCCAGCAGGTTCACGCCGGTGTACACGCCGACGAACGTGGTGACGACGGTGAACAGGCCGGCGGCAATCAGCAGGGGCGCCGACGCGGTCACGAGTCCCACGATGGTCATGACCATGAGCACCGCGCCGATGATCAGCAGGCCGATCCGGAACGTGAGCAGGTCGGCGGCCTTGGCCTCGTCCTGGGTGGAGGCGGTGGACTCCGGGGTGGTGACGGCGACGGCGTCGATGACGGGAGCGTTCATATTGGCTTTCCTTCCGGTTCCGGTGCGGAACCGGTCGGGCGGCCCGCACAGCGGTGTGCCCGACCTGGCGGTCGGTACCGGCCGCGGTGGCCGGCAAGCAGTACATTAGAAACCTTCCCGCCGGTTTGTAAATACAAACCGCTGATAAGCGCGTCACGCTCCGGCAAGCGGCCGCACCTTCCGCCGACACCGTCCGATTTCCAGCACAGATCGACCCCTCACCTCACAGTCTCACCGACCGGCGCTCGGCAACGGACCAGCTTCGGAACCGTCATCTATCCTGATGCCGTACGAGCCCACACGCTCCGGGCCGCTTAGGAGTCACCGTGTCCCCCACCCCACGTCCGGCACGAGCGCCCGCTACCCAGCAGGACGTCGCCGCCGCAGCCGGCGTGTCCCGAGGACTCGTCTCCCTGGCTCTCAAAGGCGAGGGCCGCATGTCGGATCAGACGCGTCGGCGCATTCTGGATGCTGCCGCCCGACTCGATTACCACCCCAATTCCGCAGCCGCGGAGCTGGCTGCCCGACATTCCCAGCGCCTGGCCGTCGTCGTCCCCTACCTGGACAATCCATTCTTCGACCTGCTGCTGCGCGCCCTGCGCCGCCGGGCCCGACAGGCCGGCTACACCCTCGTCGCCCTGGTGTCCGACCTGGTCGACGAGCTGGAGAGCTCCACCATAGACGACGTACTGTCCCTGCGCCCGGCCGGCCTCATCCTCCCCGGCACCTCCATGACGGTCGAGGAGCTGCAGGATCTGGGACAGCGCGTACGCCTGTGCGTCATCGACCGCACCCTGCCGGAGTCGGCCGGTATCGCCACGGTCCGCCTCGACGAGGCCGACGCCGCCCGCCTGACCGTCGCCCATCTCGCCTCCCAGGGGTATGAGCGCATCGCCTTCCTCTCCCCCGCCGTACGCCTGCGGGAGACGATTCTGGACGAACGCGTTAAGGAGTGTCGCACCGCGGCCGCGCTGGCCGGAGTGGACTTCATAGAGGTCGACGCCGAGGCGGGGGTACGACAGGCCATATCGCACGCGCTGACGGCCGGGACGGGGCCACTCGGACTGATCACCTACAACGACCTACTGGCGGTTGACGCCGTCGCCGCCGGACTGAGCCTGGGCCTGGACATCCCCCGGCGGCTCGGAATCTCGTCCTACGACAACACCTCACTGGCGGAACGCGCCGAGCTGCGCATCACGAGCATCGACCAGAATCCGGACATGCTGGCGGCAGGAGCCCTCGAAGCACTGCTAACACCCGGGGACGCCTCCGACTTCTATCGAGCAGTCCCCGCGCGCCTCGTAGAACGCTCCTCCACCGCTCGACTCTGAGCCCCGTCGTCAAGCCCCAGTACAGGTGCTTGACAGGACAAACGCTCAGACCATAGACTCGCCGACACGTCACCGCTGACGCGCGTTACCAGCCTGGTTACGCCCCTCTGCAATACACCATCAAGCCGACCACGGCGGTCGGCGAAGGAGCCAAGCATGAGCACGAAACGCAAGCTCGGAGTCGGAGTCATCTCTCTGGGCTGGATGGGTCGCCTGCACGCCCGCAGCTACCGCGCACTGTCCGAGCGCTTCCCCGAGCTGGAGGTCGAGGCCCGCCTCGTGGCCGCCGCCGACCCGATCGAGGAGGCGCAGCGGGCGGCGGTCGAAGACCTGGGCTTCGAGCGCGCCTACGCGGACTACCGCGAGCTATTGGCCGACCCGGAGGTTGAGGTCGTCTCCATCGCCTCCCCGAACTTCCTCCACGAGGAGATCGCCCTGGCCGCCGTAGAGGCCGGCAAGCCCTTCTGGATCGAGAAGCCCATGGGCACCTCGGCCGCGCAGTCAGAGAACATCGCCCGCGCCGCCGAGGCCGCCGGGCTGATGACCGGCGTCGGCTTCAACTACCGGCACGTGCCGGCCATCGAGTACATGCGCGAGCTCATCCGCTCCGGAGAACTCGGGCGCATCACCAATGCCCGCGTCTGGTTCATCGCCGACTACAACTCCTCGCCTCGCAGCCCGCTCACCTGGCGCGCCTCCCGAGAGAAGGCGGGTGCCGGCGTCGTCCCCGACCTGATGAGCCACGGGGCGGACCTGGCGCAGTACCTGATCGGTCGCATCGCCTCGGTCACGGCCCTGACCGACACCTTCATCAAGGAGCGCCCCATACCCACCAAAATGGGCATCGGCCACTCCAGCTTCGAGATCGGCGATGAGGTCGGCGAGGTGGGCAACGAGGACTACGTGGGAATGCTCGCCCGCTTCGAGGGCGGCGTCGTCGCCACAATGGAGTCCTCGCGCGTGAGCGTGGGCCCGCGCGCCGAGTACGTGGTGGAGGTCTACGGCACCGAAGGCTCGGCCCGCTGGAACTTCGAGCGACTCAACGAGCTCGAGGTGTGCCTGGGCGTCGACGGCGGCCCCACCCACGGCTACCGCCGCGCCATGGCCGGCCCCGCCTGGGGCGAATGGCACCGCTATCAGCCCGCCATCGGCACCTCCATGGGCTTTGACGACCTGAAGTCCATCGAGGCCGCCCAGTTCATCCGCTCCGTACTGACCGGCGAGCAACACGCCCCCTCCGCCGCCGACGCCTGGTGCGCCGCGGAGGTCGACGCCGCCGTCGTTGCCTCCGCCGCCGACGGCCAGTGGCACGACGTCGCCCGCGTCGAGGGCCGCACCACCTTCGACGCCTGACCCGTCCCGCCCCCCTAGCTTTCAAGGAGCCACCCATGAGCACGACCGCTCCCCCAACCCTGCAGACCATCAACCGCGCCCAGATGCAGCAGGCGGTGGACGCCACCCCGCCGTCAGGCAAGCACCGCGGCATCGTCGCCGTTGCCGCCGTCGCCACCATCGGCTCACTGCTGTTCGGCTACGACACCGGCGTCATCTCCGGCGCCCTTCCCTACATGTACATGCCGCACGCCGCCGACGGCCTGCAGCTGACCAGCCTGGAGGAGGGCGCGGTAGGCGGCACCCTCCTGATCGGCGCGGCCTTCGGCGCCCTGTTCGGCGGCCGCCTCTCCGACCGCTACGGGCGCCGCCATAACATCACCCTGCTAGCGGCGATCTTCCTGATCGGAGCCCTGGGGACAACGCTCTCCCCCAACGTATGGATCATGTATCCCTTCCGCTTCATCCTGGGCCTGGCCGTCGGCGGAGCCTCCGCGACCGTGCCGGTGTACCTGTCGGAAACCGCACCGAAGCGCATCCGCGGCTCCATCGTCGCCATCGACCAGCTCATGATCGTCACCGGTCAGTTGCTCGCCTTCACGATGAACGCCATCATCTCCACCACTCGTGGTGGCCCACAGCTGACCATCACCGCCGACCCCTCGGGAACCGTCGCGCCGGGCACCTACGTCTACGACGACATCACCGCCCTCCAGGCGTCCCAGGGCGGGGCGCTGTCCAGCGCCGAATACCACGCCTTCCTGGACCAGTTGGTCATCGCCTCCGGCAACGGCATGACCTGGCGCTACATGCTGGTGCTGTGCTCGATTCCCGCTGTGGCCCTGTGGATCGGCATCCGCCTCATGCCCGAGTCGTCGCGCTGGTACATCACCAAGGAGCGCCTGTACGACGCCATCGGCGCCCTCAAGCGGGTGCGCAATGAGGACAAGGACGGCCCCATCACCGACGAGCTCATGGAGATGGCCGAGTCCCGCCGTCACGAGCTGGCGGAGGCCGCACGGGCCAAGGGGATGGGCTACGTGTGGGCCACCCCGTGGCTGCGCAAGCTCATGGGGGTCGGCATCTTCCTGGCCATCATCAACCAGACCACCGGCGTGAACACGATCATGTACTACGCGCCGAAGGTCCTGGAGTACGCCGGCATGTCCACCTCCGCCTCCATCACCGCCCAGGTGGCGAACGGCGTGATGAGCGTGGTCGGCTCCGCCATCGGCATCTGGCTGATCGGGCAGTTCCGCCGTCGCCAGATCCTCATCGCCGACGTCACCGGCGTGGGCATCTGTCTGCTGGGCATCGCCGCCACCTTCCAGTTCCTGATCGCCCCTCACATGGCCGACGGCACCACCCCGCCCGCCTGGGCCGCCTTCCTCGTGCTCGGGCTGATGGCCGTGTTCATGCTGATCGTCCAGTCCTCCAACGGCACCGTGGTATGGACCATGATGGGTGAGATCTTCCCCGCGAACGTGCGCGGCGTCATGAACGGGACCGCCATCTTCTGCATGTGGATCGCCAACGCCATCATCACCTGGACCTTCCCCAGCATGATGGAGCACCTGGGCGGCGGGCTGACCTACACCTTCTACGGCGCGCTCAACCTGGCGGTGGCCGTGGTGCTGTTCAAGATCATGCCCGAGACCCAGGGGCGCTCCCTGGAGCAGATCGAGCGCGACATGGAGGCACGCTACTCGTGAGCCCCGGCCCGCCGTCGACGACCGCGACGACGGCGGAACCGCGCCTCCCACAGCAGCGTCCTCAAGCAGTGGCCCAGCCCCTGACCACCACAGCATTTTGTCCTTACAATTATACGGACAGGCGTCGCGCTCCCACCGGCGCCCGCCCCGCAATCACGACGGATCCAACCCAAGCAAATCAAAGGAGATCACTCATGAGCTTCCGTCTCGACCCCACCACCGCCATCAACGACCCACACGGCATCACCTGGGGCATGCACCCCATCGCCTGGCGCAACGACGACATCAAGGAGGTCGGCGCCTTCAACACCCTGGAGGACATGCTGCTGGACCTGGCCGACCTGGGCTTCCGCGGCACCGAGGTGGCCGGCTGGTTCCCGGCCAAGGAGGTCGCCAAGGAGCGGGCCGACGCCCGCGGCATCCAGATCGTCGCCCAGTGGTTCTCCTCCTTCATCGTGCGCGACGGCATTGACGCCGTCATCCCGGAGTTCACCACGACCTGCGAGTACCTGCAGTACCTCGGCGCCAGCCGAGTGGTTGTCTCCGAGCAGACAGGCTCCGTACAGGGCCAACGCGACGTGTGCATCTTCACCAACAAGCCCGTCCTCACCGACGAGCAGTGGCCAGTGCTCGCCGCGGGCCTGAACCGCCTGGGCGAGATCGCGCATGAGCATGGGCTCACACTTGTCTACCACCACCACCTGGGCACCGTGGTCCAGACCAAGGCGGAGACCATCAAGCTCATGGAGCTGACCGACCCGGACAAGGTCTCCCTGCTGTTCGACACCGGCCACGCCTTCGTCGGCGACGGCGACGTCATGGGCCTGCTCGAGGCCACCATCGACCGCGTGGCACACGTGCACTTCAAGGACGTGCGCCCGGAGAAGCTGGAGGAGTCCAAGCGCCTTGAGCGCTCCTTCCTGGACTCCTTCCTGGCGGGCATGTTCACCGTCCCCGGCGACGGCATGATCGACTTCACCGAGCCCTACAAGTTCCTGATCGACCACGGCTACCGGGACTGGATCCTGGTAGAGGCCGAGCAGGACCCGGCCATCGCCAACCCGCACGAGTACGGCGCCAAGGCCCGCGCCTACATCGAGTCCACGCTACTGCCCCTCTGACCCCCACTCGACGTCGCGTCCGCCGATCCACACTGCGAGGCCCCGAGGCAATCAGCCCCGGGGCCTCGCGGCAGCTCCCGACGACTCGGCCTGCGCCGCGTCGTTAAGTGCGCCTCAGCGCATCGGCCTCACAGACTCATGTCCACCACGGCACGGCCCTGGATCTGGCGGTTGCGCAGGGCCTCGTAGCCGGCACCGGCCTCCTGAAGCGGGAAGCGGCGGGAGACGACGTCCTTGTAGTTGATGACGCCGCGGGCGGCCAGGTCCACCACGGCGGGCAGGTCCTGGCGGGTGCGAGCGCCGTAGGAGCCGAGGATCTTCTGGGAGCGGCGCACGGTGCGGTTGATCTCAACCTCGGCGGTCTGCACGCCGGCGCCGAGCCCGATCGGGACCATGCGGCCACCGTCGGCGAGAACGTCCAGGGCGGTCTTCCAAGTGGCGGGGATACCGAGCGCCTCGAATGCGACGTCGACGCCCTTGCCGCCGGTGAGCTTCAGGACCTCCTCGCGGGCGTCCTGGGTCACGGAGTTGATCACCGCGGTGGCGCCGTAGCCGGGCATGGGGGCGAGCTTGTCGTCGGCGACGTCAATGGCGATGACCTGGCTGGCGCCGAAGGCGCGGGCGATCTGAACGATGTTGGTGCCCACGCCACCGGTGGCGACGACGGCGACGGTCTCCCCGAAGCGCAAGTCGGCGCCGCGGCGCACGGCGCCGTAGCCGGTCATGGCGGCGCAGCCGAGAATGGCACCGGGGACCAGGTCCAGGGTGTCGGGCACCGGAGTGACGGAGGTGGAGGGGATGACCGCATACTCGGCCAGTCCACCCATGGAGTACATGTAGATGGGGTCCCCCTCGAGTGTGGCCAGGCGGGTGGTGCCGTCATACAGGAGACCCTTCAGACGGTTGAGGTTGAAGAAGGGGCCGCACAACTCGTCATGGCCGGAGGCACAGGCCTCGCACTGGCCGCAGGGCATGAGGAAGCCGCCGGCGACGTTCTGACCGACCTTGAGCCCGGTGTGCTCGTTGCCGGGGCCGACCTCGACGATGGTGCCGGTGACCTCGTGGCCGAGGACGGCGGGCTTGGGGAAGGCGATGGCGCCGCCGATCACGTGCAGGTCGGAGTGGCACAGGCCGCAGGCGGCGACCTTGATCAGGACCTCCCCGTTCTTGGGGTGGGGGGTGCGGATGGTCTCGACCTTGAGGCCGACCGCGGGGTCGCGCAGCACTGCGGCGCGCATGGTTTCCGGGATGTTGGTGTTCTGGACTGCTTCGTTGCTCGTCATGTGGGTGTCTCTCTCGAAGCGGACGCGACGATCGCGCCCCCGGCGCGTGGCCTGGTTGCAGCGTAACACAGACACACGTACTTTGTCCTAACAAACGACGTGAATCGGGCGGCATCACAGCCGCGGGTGTCCGAGTCGCGCCCCGGCAGCGCACCCCATGTCGGCTAGAGTCCCTCCTGTCCGCACTCGTGCGCGGACAGGAGGGAAAGCCATGCCTGCCAGCGGTCACGACGTCACCCAGTCCGACGTCGCCGCAGCTGCCGGAGTCTCACGCAGCCTTGTCTCCCTGGCACTGAGCGGCTCCCCCAAGGTTGCCGACGAGACCCGCGCGCACATCATGCAGGTGGCCGCGACTCTCGGCTACCGCATCAATACGGCGGCGTCCGCGCTGGCGCGCCAGCGCTCGTCCACGATCGGCCTGGTACTGCCCAACCTCCGCAACGCCTTCTTCGAGCAGGTCTCGCGCTCACTCGACGACGCCGCCGCCGCACAGGGGCTCACCGTCTTCGTCACCGTCGGCGCCCAGGACCAGGAGCGCCTGCACCGGGCGATCAACTCCCTGCTGGGCGTGCGGGTACTCGGCATGATCCTGGTATCCCCGTGGCTGACGGATGAGCAGCTGGTGGCGCTGGGAGACGAGGCTCCGACATGTTTGATCGGTCGGCGCACGCCCGGCGGGCACGTCGACGCCGTCCACATCGACGAGCAGCTCGCCGCCGAGCAGATCGTCTCCCACCTGGACGCCCAGGGAGTCAACTCCCTGGGGTACGTGGCCCCCAGGATCGGCGACGACGCCTCCCGCCTGGCCCGCGAGCGCGCCCTGGCCCGGGCCGCCCACAAGGTGGGACTCACGCTGACCACCGAGGAGGCGAGCACCGACGACGCCGGCGCCGCCATCCGGCGCCTGCTGAGCGTCGGCACCCCGCAGATGGGCCTGATCGCCCACAATGACATGCTCGCCATCGACGCCGTCGCCGTGCTGCGGGAGCTGGGACACGAGGGCGGGGGCCGCGTCCCGCTGGCCTCCTACGACAACACCTACCTGGCCCGGCGGGCGGAGTTCGCCCTCACCAGCCTGAATCAGCCCGATCAGGAGATGGCTCAGGCGGCGGTGCGGCTCGTCGTCGAGCGCGCCGCCGCCCTCGCCCGTCGTCCCGACGCCCCGCCCCCGCCTGAGGACATCCGGGCCGCCGGCCGACTGGTCATCCGCACCTCCTCCACCGGCTGACTCGTCGGCCCGGGCTTGCCCCGGACCGCGCACCCGGCACACACGTGTCGAGGTCGGCCGACGGTAACGTCAACCGACCTCGGTACGTAAGATCAACCGACCTCGATACGTAAGATCAACCGATCTCGGTGAGGGGAGGGCGACTCAGCTGTACTCCCGCTCAAAGCGCTCCTCCAGCTCCTCCAGGGAGTCGTACTTCGTCTCGGGCACGAACTTGATGTAGAAGAGCAGCGAGAGCACGTTGATCAGGCAGAACACCAGGTAGGTGCCCGCGCCGCCGAGCCTCTCCATCATGATCGGGAAGACGATCGAGACGATGGCGTTGGCGATCCACAGGGCGCCGACCGCCAGGCCCATCGCGGTGCCGCGAATCTTGCTGGGGAAGATCTCCGCGACCAGCACCCAGGTGACCGTGCCGGACTGCTTGGCGAACACGAAGAGGCTGACGATGATCAGTACCAGGAAGGGTGCAAAGGTCGGGGCGCCGACGATGTCGCCGTCGGCGTTCTGGTAGGGCTGGATCAGGAAGTAGAACACCGCGGCCAACAGGCCCAGGGAGATCACGATGCTGGTCTCCTGGTAGATGCCGACGTGGCGGCGGGCGAACTTGGTGACCAGCCACAGGCCCACGGCCGAGCCGATGAAGGACACGCCGCCCGAGACCACGTTCAGCGAAATGGCGTCGCTCATGGGCAACCCGGCGGCGGCGAGCACCTTCGGGGTGTAGTACATGGCGGTGTTGATGCCGGTCAGTTGGTCGGCCAGCCCCAGGATGATGCCGATGATGAGCAGGTGACGCGTCCACTTGGTGTTCCAGATCTGGGACAGCCTCCACTTCTCCTGATTGGCCTCCTTGCGCTGGATCTGAAGCATCTCGTCGATCTCGTCGGCGATGGGACCGTCCTTTTCCTCATTGCGCACCCGTTTGAGGGAACCGATGGCCTCCGGAATGCGCAGGTTGGCCACATACCAGCGCGACGACTCCGGCATGAGCCGGATGCCGATCCACAGGGCGACGGCCGGGATCGAGGCCAGCACCAGCATGTAGCGCCAGGTCGTGCCGTTGCCGGACGTCGCCACGACATTGGCCAGGTTCTGCACGCTCTCCCAGGCGACGGTCTCTCCCGCCTGGGCGACCGTCTCACCGGCCGAGTTGACGACATCGCCCGCCACCGTGATCTCCGGGCCGCCGCGGACCTGCGCCAGGATGGCATTCATGGAGTAGGCGAGGAACTGACCGAAGACGATCATCATCTGGTCCACGGCCACCAGGGTGCCGCGGATCCGCTTGGGGGCGGTCTCACCGAGGAACACCGGGACCGTGGCCGAGGCGCCGCCGACGGCGAAGCCGAGGATGATGCGGAAGCCGTACAGGATCCAGATGTTCGGGGAGAGGGTGCAGCCCAGGGCGCCGATCAGGAAGATTATCGCCAACATGGTGATGTTGTGCCGCCGCCCGTACTTGTCGGAGAGCTTGCCACCGAGCGAGGCACCCAGGGCCGCGCCGATGCACAGCAGCCCGCCGATCCAACCCTCCTCCGTCGTTGTCAGGGCCAGGCCGTCCGCCGCGTGTGGCAGGTGCATGTACGGCAGGGCACCGGATATGACGCCGGTGTCGTAGCCGAAGAGCAGGGATCCCAGGGTCGCGACGACAGCGATCGCGCCGAGCGAGCGCTTCTTGCCCGACGGCGGGGTCTGGTCGACCAGCTCCTGGATCTTCTCGCGGCTGTAGTCACTGGCCGCGAGTGGGGTTGAGGACATAGTGATCTCCTTTAGGGTCCTGCCGCCTTCGGCAGGTGAGGGGACGCGCCGAGAAAAGTCTGGGGCCCACCACCGTCCATCGAGACGGCGGAGGGGAGGGAGCGGGCCGGCCGCCTCGCGGCGCAGGAAGCGGCCGGCCCGGTGGATCAGGCGCCGAGTTCCTGAGTCAAACGCTCCAGCGCGGCCTTGTTGTATTCGTCGGCCCACTCGTGCCAGCCGAAGATGCACACGGACATGATGCCGTCGAACTTCACCTCGCGCAGCGTCGCGAAGACCTGCTCCCAGGGGACCTCGCCGTTGCCGATCGCATTGTGCTGGTGGACGGTGACGTCGGCACCCGGGGGGTTGATGATGTACCGGTTGCCATCGTTGATGCGGTGGTTGAAGCCGTCGGAGACGTGCACCTCCCGGAGCTTGCCGGCGGCCGCGGCGGTCCGGATCATCCGGTCGGCGTCGCCGACGCCGTCGGACAGGTGGAAGGTGTGCGGGCAGCAGTACTCGTAACCGAGCCAGTCCTTGTCCACGCTGCGGACGAGTTCGAGGGCCCGATCGTGCAGCTCCACGAAGTCGTAGGGGTGCGCCTCCATGTTGAGCCGGATGCCGTACTTCTCGAAGTGCGGGATCAGTTCCTCGATGGACTTGTACCACTGCTGCTCGGAGCGGCTGGCGCGATTGCGGTCGCCGGAGAACTCCGAGACGATGTCGCGCACGTCCAGGGCGTCGGCCAGTTCCAGCAGGCGCCGCCAGTTGCGCACCTGCGCCTGCCGTTCGACCTCATCGGGCGAGGACCAGTTGAACACGGGGTTCAGCGTGCGGACCTTGACGCCCGAGGCCTTCTCCGCCTGCTTGAGCTCGGCGATGAAGGCCCGGTCGGCCTTGGGGTAGTGGTGCCAGAGGTGGAACTCGTTGTTCGGCGAGAGCTCCACGTACTTGAACCCGAGCTCCGCGGCCTTGTGCAGCGTGTCCGCTGTGGACATGGTCAGGTAATACATGTTCGGGTCTAGTGCGATATCGACCATTAGGCCTCTCCTTTCCGTCGGTCTTCCCGGCTGTCGTCAGGCGTAGAAGTCTGGCCTGTCGATGAGAGTGACGTCCACCAGCGGGGAGGTCTCGTCCTCCAGGGAGGCGACGGCGGCGTCGACGACGGAGGTGGCGGCGTAGCCGTCCCAGGAGGTCGAGCCGGTGTGCTCGTCGCGGGCGACGGCGTTGATCCACTCCTGGAACTCCCGGTTGAAGGCCCCCTGGAAGCGATCGATGTGCGACTGGCACATGGCGTTGCGGTTGCCGTGGGCGTCGCGGATGTGGATCTTCTCCTGGTCACCCAGGCGCACCGCCGCGGTCTCGAGCACGAGCTCGCACTCGATGGAGTAGGCCCACTGGAGGTTGACGTTGACCTCGTCGTCGATGCGCACGCCGGACTCGGTGTACATGACCACCACGACCGGGTCGATCAGGTGCTCGAAGCGATGGGTGGTGGACTTCGGGCGCTCGACGCGCACCTTGACGATCTCCTCCCCCAGCAGCCAGCGCATGGTGTCGATCTCGTGGATCGCGGTGTCGTCGATGGCCATGCGCGAGGTGTAGGACTCCGGGACGGAGGGGTTGCGGTGGCGGTTGTGGACCAGCAGCGCCTGGCCGTTCTCGCCCGCCTCCAGCACCGCCTTCATCTCGTTGTAGGCGGCGTCGAAGCGGCGCATGAAGCCGACGGTGACCAGCTTCTTGCCGGCCTTCTGCTCGGCCTCCATGATCTTGATGCAGTCCTCGGCGGTGGTGGCCAGGGGCTTCTCGCACAGGACGTACTTGCCGGCCTCGATGCACTTGATGACGTCGGGGGCGTGGACCTTGCCGAAGGTGGCGATGACGACGGCGTCGACCTCGGGGTCATTGATCAGCTCGTCGGAGGTGTCGTAGGCCTTGGCGCCGTAGGGCTCGGCGGCGGAGACGGCGGCGTCGTGGTTGATGTCCGCCACGGCGACGATCTTGCCTCCGGACAGCTCGTTCGTGATGCGGGCGAGGTGGGCGCGGCCCATGCCGCCGGCGCCGATGAGACCAATACGAACGGTCATGATTGCTCTCTTCCTTGAGAATCGTGTGGATGTATTGATGGTTCTGTGGTGCGTCCCCGGTGGGGCCGCCGGATGGTGGTCAGGCCAGACCCAGGCCGCACTCGGCCAGGTACTTGCGCATGTTGATGGCGTTGGGCTTGGGGAAGGACGGCTCGCAGGGGTAGCAGTCCTGCTCGCAGATGCAGTAGATCGGCTTGTCGAGCTCGGCGAGCGCGTCCACGAAGGCGTGCATCTCCGGCAGGCCGGCGGGCGGGCAGACCGAGGCCCCCTTGGTGACGGCCTCACCGAAGGGCCAGTCCTTCTCATGGGCCTCCCGGGTGATGTCCTCGTCGAAGGCCTTGATGTGCACGTAGGTGATGCGCTCGGGGTACTTCTTGCACAGCTCGACGGGGTCGCCGCCTCCGTAGACCACGTGGCCGGAGTCCAGGCACAGGTTGACGTACTTGGGATCCGTCGCGTCGAAGATGCGGGCGATCTCCTCGGGGGTCTCGATGTGCGAGTCGCCGTGGGGGTGCAGCACCATCTTCAGGCCGTACTCGTCCAGCAGCATCTGCCCCAGGGCGTTGGCGTGCTCCACGTACAGCTTCCAGGCGTCGTCGGACAGGACGCGGTCGTCGGTCCACTCCCAGGTCTTGTCATCGCGGTACAGCGGGGGCAGGTGGACCATGTACTCGGCGCCGACGGCGGCATGGGTCTCGGCGATCTCACGGAAGTGACGCAGCGTCTCGGGCCAGGCCTCGGCCTTGTGCAGGATGCCCCAGCCGGTTCCGGCGACGACCCGCATGCCGTACTCGTCGCACCACTTCTGCAGCTCCTTGGGGTCGGTGGGGAAATAGCCCCACGGCCCGGTCTCGATGACTTCGAAGCCCGCCTCGGCCATCTCCTGCCAGGCCTGGCGCGGATCCATCTGCTTCGGGTCGTCGGCGAACCACACGCCCCACTGGTCGGGGCAGACGCCGATGGTGAGCTTGGAGTACTTCGGATCGTTGGTGTTGACAGCCTTTGAGGCGGTTGACGTCATTGTCGCTCCTGAGAGTTCTGATCGATTTCGCGGGCCGGGGCTGGGACCCGGCCCGGCCGCCCGAATCGTTTCGGACAATTACGAGTGTAACGAGTCCAACCCCAAAACACCAGAGGTTTGTACGGACAAATTTCATGGAATGCGGGATCGCGCCACCACCCCGCGAACCGGCGGGCAAACGGCGCGCCCCCGCAGCAGCAGGCCGCTGCGGGGGCGCACGCACAGGGACCGCGCCCCGCGTTCGTGGGCTACTCCTCGCGCTGGAAGGACATGGTGGCGGCGTAGGTCTTCTCACTGGGCCAGCGGGAGGTGATCGCCTTGGCCCTGGTGTAGAACTTCACGCCCTCCGGACCATGGATGTGGGTGTCCCCGAGCAGGGACTCCTTCCACCCGCCGAAGGAGTAGTACGCAACCGGAGTGGGGATGGGCACGTTGATGCCCACCATGCCGGCCTCGACGTCCAGTTGGAAGCGCCGGGCCACTCCGCCGTCGTTGGTGAAGATCGCCGATCCGTTGCCGTATGGCGAGGAGTTGACGATCCGGATGGCCTCGTCATAGCTGTCCGCGTGCACGATCGACAGCACCGGGCCGAACACCTCCTGCCGGTACAGCTCGGAGTCCAGCGGCACGTTGTCAACGATGGTGGGGCCCAAGAAGTGCCCGTTCTCGTGGCCGGGGACCACCAGGCCCCGCCCGTCCAGGACGACGTCGCCGCCCTTGGACTCGCCCTCATTGATCAGGCCGATGATGTTCTCCTTGGACTTGGTGTCGATCACCGGCCCCATCTCCACGCCCTCGTCCATGCCGTAGCCGACCTTGATCTTCTCGGCATGGGCCTTGACCCGCTGCGCCAGGTCAGGACCGATCCCCCCTACGGCGACGACGACCGGCAGGGCCATGCAGCGCTCACCGGCGGCGCCGAAGGCGGCGGCGGAGATGTGCTGCGCGGCGAAGTCAAGATCGGCGTCGGGCATGACGATGGCGTGGTTGTTGGCTCCGCCGAGCGCCTGCACCCGCTTGCCGTGAGTGACACCGGTGTCCTGCACGATATGGGCCACCGGCGTAGAGCCCACGAAGGAGATCGCGTTGATACCCGGGTGCTCCAGCACCTTGGTGACCATCTTCCGGTTACCGGAGACCACGTTGAACACGCCGTCGGGCAGGCCGGCCTCCTTGTACAGCTCGGCCGTCAGCAGCGCCGCCGACGGCGTCATGGAGGCCGGCTTGAGGATGAAGGCATTGCCGGTGGCGATGGCGATCGGGTGCATCCACATGGGCACCATGGCCGGGAAGTTGAAGGGACAGATGCCCGCGACCACGCCGACCGGCTGACGCAGGGTATGAATGTCCACGCCCGTGGAGATGTCGAAGGAGTACTCCCCCTTCAGGGCGAGGTTGATCGCGGTGGCGAAGTCGAGGGTCTCCCGGCCGCGCTGGATCTCCCCAATGGCGTCGGAGTAGTTCTTGCCGTGCTCGGCCACGATCATCCTGGCCATCTCATCCTGGTGCTCCAGGACCAGATCGCGCATGCGGAACATGACGGCGGTGCGCTTGGCAAGTGAGTACTTGGCCCACTCCTTCTGCGCCCGGGTCGCCACCTCGACGGCGTAGTCCAGGTCGGCGTCGGAGGCCTGCAGCAGCTCGGCCTCGACCTCGCCGGTGCCCGGGTTCTCCACCGGGAAGCGGCCGATCGGGCTGCCCTCATAGGGCTTGCCGTCAACCCAGTGCGTAATGGTCCGCAGGCCGGACGCTGACGTGCTCTGTGTCATCACTGACTCCTTGGGATCTTGTTCAGGTGTTCTTCCGATACTGGGGCCGCCGTTCACAGGTAGTGGCGCTGCGGCTTGCGGTCCTCGACGTACTGCGCGTAGGCCTTCTGCGTGGACTCCAGGTTGGAGACGCTGGAGACCACCACGTCCCACCACGAGGAGGCGGGCGGGTTCGGGCCGTACAGGTCGGTCTCGATGTGGATCATCGCCGCTTCCTCGCCGGCATGCGCCTGCGCGTAGGCCTCCTTGAACTCCGCGATCGTGCTGACCCGGTAGACCTTCAGGCCCCAGGACTCGGCGTTCGCGGCGATGTCGACGCCGGCGATCTTGTCCTCGTCCTGCAGGTGGCCGCCCCGCCCGCGCTGGCGGTACTTGGTGCCGAAGCGCTGGGAGCCGTGCGACTCGGAAAGGGAGCCGATGGAGGCGAAGCCGTAGTTCTGCAGCAGCACGTAGATGACCTTGATGCCCTCCTGGGCCACGGTGGCCAGCTCCATGGGGAGCATCTGGTAGGTGCCGTCGCCGACGATGGAGACGACCTCGCTGTCCGGCCGGGCGAGCTTGACGCCCAGGGCGGCCGGGATCTCGTAGCCCATGCAGGAGAAGGCGTACTCGACGTGGTACTGGATGGGGGTCTTGGCCTGCCACAGGGCCTGGAGGTCACCGGGCATGGAGCCGGCGGCGTTGATGACCACGTCCTCGTCCCCGAGCAGCTCGTTGAGGGCGCCGAAGACCTCGGTCTGGGCGGGCAGGGGTTCGTGGCCCAGGTGGTAGCACTTGTCGGTGGCGGCGAACCAGGCCTCCCGCTCGCGGGCGATCTCCTCGGTGTAGGCCGGCTCCACGTGGTAGTCGGCCAGGGCGTCGGTCAGGGCCACGAGCGCCTCGCGGGCGTCGGCCACGACCATCTCGGCGCTCTCCTTGGCGGCGTCGAAGGCGGCGACGTTGACGTTGACGAACTTGACTTCGGGGTTCTTGAACTGAGTCTTTGAGGCAGTCGTGAAGTCGGAGTAGCGGGTGCCCACACCGATGATCAGATCGGCCTTGTCCGCCAGGTGGTTTCCGGAGTCGCCACCGGTGGAGCCCACGCCGCCGACGGCGCAGGGGTGGTCGAAGTTGATCGCGCCCTTGCCGGCCTGGGTGTCGGCCACCGGGATGCCAGTGGCGGTGGCGAAGGCGCGCAGCTGCTCTGAGGCCTCGGAGTAGATGGCCCCACCGCCGGCGATCAACAGCGGCCGCTTGGCGCCGCGGATGAGCGCGACGGCGCGCTCCAGGGCGGCCGGCTCGGGCACGGGGCGGCGCACGTGCCACACGCGCTTGCGGAAGAACTCGATCGGCCAGTCGTGCGCCTCGGCCTGCACGTCCTGGGGCATGGCAATGGTGACGGCGCCGGTGTCGGCCGGGTCGGTGAGCACGCGCATGGCGTTCAGCAGCGAGGGGATCAGTTGCTCGGGGCGGTTGATGCGGTCGAAGAACCGGGACACGGGCCGGAACGCGTCGTTAACCGTGATGTCCAGGGTGGTGGGATCCTCCAGCTGCTGGAGCACCGGGTCGGGCACACGGGTGGCGAACTGGTCGGAGGGGAACAGCAGCACGGGCAGGCGGTTGGTGGTGGCCAGGGCCGCACCGGTGACCATGTTGAGCGAGCCGGGGCCGATGGAGGCGGTGCACATGTAAGTCTGCAGCCGGTTCTTCGTCTTGGCGTAGGCGGCCGCGGCGTGCACCTGGCCCTGCTCGTTGCGGGGCATGATGTAGGGCATCGGCTCCTCGCCCTCCAGGGGGGCCACCTCGTTCTGCAAGAGTGCCTGGCCGATGCCGGCGACATTGCCGTGTCCGAAGATTCCGAAGGCCCCGGCGATCAGCCGCTGCTCGACACCGTCGCGCTCGGAGTACTGGTTGGACAGGAAACGGATGGTCGCCTGGGCGACGGTCAGGCGGATGGTGCCTGCATAGGCTTCGTTGCTCATGTGTCTGTCTTCTCTTCTGTGTCGACTTGGACGTTCTTGGGTTGTCTTGAGAATTTCAACAATGGGGTGCCGACGAACGGCTCAGTGGGTCATGGGCAGCCGCGGGTCGACCTCCTGGTCCTCCCAGGTGCCGCGGATCCAGTGGTGGGCGGGGTCGTCGGGGGCGAGCCAGACCAGATCCTCGGCCGGGCCGGCCATAACGTTGAGGTAGTACATGTCGTAGCCGGGTGCGGCCACGCACGGCCCGTGGTAGCCGTAGGGCACCAGGGCGACGTCACCCTGGTGCACCTCGGTGCACAGGTCGATGGGGCGATCCGGACTGGAGGAGTAGGTGCGGTGCAGCCCGAAGCCGGGGGTGCCGTCCGGAGCGGTGCGGATCTCGAAGTAGTAGATCTCCTCCAGTTCGCGCTCGTCGGCGGAGGCGACCTCGTGCTTGTGAGCCGGGTAGGAGGACCAGTTGCCCCCGGGGGTGAGCACCTCGCAGCACAGCAGGTGCGATGTCTCCACGCCGTTGTTCAGCGCGTAGTTGTTCACTTGGCGGGAGCAGTCTCCCGCGCCGCGCAGATCGGTGCGCACCTGGTCGCGGCCGTAGTAGGCCACCGGCAGGTCCCGGGAGGCCACGGCGGCGGGCAGGGCGAAGCGTCCACGCCCGTGGGAGGTGAGGGTGAAGGTCTTGCCGCGCGGCACATACAGGTAGTCGGTGACTTCCTCGAACACGCCGGTCCGGCCGGCGAGCTCATAGCTCCGACCATCCACCAGGACGGTGGCGGCTCCCTCCAGGGGCAGCACCAGCAGTTCGCTTTCGCCGGTTTCCAACGTGGTGGAGCGCTCCGGGGCGAGCACGCATACGCGCAGCCCGGAGTAGGTCCAGCCGGCACGGGCGGGGTCGACGTCGACGGTGAGGGTGTCGTGGCCGGAGGTGCCGGCGGGCACGTAGATGTCAGCGGTGGTGAGGGCGGTGTTGTTCATGCGAGGAGTCCTACGGTGTTGTCTACGGCGGCGGCTACGTCGCCGTCCGGGGGGAACAGGAGGGACCGGCCGATGACCAGCCCCTTGACGGTGGGCAGGGCGAGGGCGCGCGCCCAGGACTTCCGAGCCGCGTCGGCGTCGGCGGCGACGGCGCCGCCCAGGATCAGGGCGGGCAGGGTGGAGGCCTCCATGACGCGCTCCATGTCATCCACTGCCGGCAGCTTGAGCCAGGTGTAGGCGGAGGTGCGCCCCAGCCCGGAGGCGATGGCCATGGAGGTCATCACGGCGTCGGGGCTGAGGTCGTTGACCACCCGGCCGGACTCCCAGCGCGAGATGAAGGGCTCGACCATCGCCATGACGTGGCGCTCGGCCAGAGCATCGACGGCCTTGGCGCAGGCGGCGAGCGTAGCGGCGGTGCCGGCGTCGGAGTAGTTGACGCGCAGCAGCATCTTGCCGCCGTCCAGACCCGCAGCCACCACGCCGGCGGCGTCGTATCCGGTGAAGCGGTCGTCCATCTCGAAGGAGGCGCCGGCCAGACCGCCGCGGTTCATGGACCCGTAGACGAGCTTGCCGTCCAGGGCGCCCAGCAGGGCCAGGTCCTCAATCAGGTCGGCAGTGCCGAGGAAGCCGTTCACGCCCGGCCGCGACAGGGCGGTCACGCAGCGGGCGAGTAGCTGCTCGCGCGAGGCCATGGCCGTGGGGTCGGTACCGGCGGCGAGCGCCCCGCGGGCGGGGTGGTCGCAGGCGATGATCATGAGCTTGCCGTCGCCGTCGGGCAGCGTGCCGCGGGGACGGTCTGCAAGCGCCTGGGCGATGCGCTCGGGCTCGTGGGTGCGGACGGCGACGATCTGATCGGTCAACGGAGTATCGGACATGATGGTTCCTCCTCACAGGTCCTTGAGGGCGGGCACGAGCTCGCGGTGCGTACGCATGAGGGCGAGCAACTCGGGCTCGGCGGGCATAGCCGTGGAGCACTCCAGCCGCGAGGAGACGATCGCGCCCGCCGTGGAGGCGGCGAAGATGGTCTTCTCCAGCGACCAGCCGGACAGCAGCCCGTGGCAGACGGCCCCGCCGAAGGCGTCCCCGGCACCCAGGCCGTTCTTGGTGACCACGGGTGTCACCGGGATCTCGACGCGCTCGTCGCGCGTCTTGGCCAGCGTCCCCTCCAGCCCCTGCTTGACGATGGCCAGTTCAACGCCGGCGTCCAGCAGTGCGTCGGCCGCCTTGTCGGGATTGGTCTCGCCAACGGCTACGCGGCACTCCTCGCGGTTGCCGATCGCCACGGTGACCTTGGGCAGGACCGCGGCGACCTCGCGGTGGGCGGTGACCTCGTCGTCCCAGAACATGGCACGGTAGTCGAGGTCGATGATGGTGTGCCGCTTGCGCGCCCGCAGGTCCAGGGCCGTGTGGTGGGCACTGCGTGAGGGCTCCTTGCTCAGTCCGGTGGCGGAGATCCAAAAGATGGCGGCGTCGCGGACGGCGTCGC
Organism: Actinomyces succiniciruminis; assembly: GCF_900002405.1. GTDB lineage: Bacteria > Actinomycetota > Actinomycetes > Actinomycetales > Actinomycetaceae > Actinomyces > Actinomyces succiniciruminis. The sequence continues at coordinate 106,379 of NZ_LK995542.1, forward strand.
CCGGGATGTCGTCCTCGGTCAGTTCCAGGTCCGGCGCGGAGGGCTCACGGTAGAAGTACAGAGGGAAGTTGTCCGGCGGGAAGATCTCGCAGAAGGTGACCGGGGTGTTGAAGTCGGCCTTGGTGACGACGTAGTCGTCGTAGACGCCGAGTCTGCGCATCTCCGAGCAGACGAAGCGCCCGAAAGGGTCGTCGCCCACCCCGGTGATCACGGCGGAGCGGTGGCGGTAGCGCGCGGCGGCCACGGCCACGTTGGTTGGGCTTCCGCCCAGGAACTTGCCGAAGCTCTCCACCTCCTCCAGGCCGACGCCGACCTGAAGCGGGTAGATGTCGATTCCGCAGCGTCCGATTGTAAGGACATCGAGTGGCGGCGTGCTCGACGGAGCGGTCATGATGGTGTCTCCCTTTCCACATCATCGGGGCGGGGCGCACAACCGGCGCCCGCGAGGGCCCGCTGCGAGAAGCGTGCCTCATGACTCACCCCACAGTCAAGGGGTTTGTCCGAACAAATCGACTCGGACTCCACAGATGCCCACACCCGCCTGCACCGACTCATGGACACACCCGCGACCCGAACGAGTTGAAGTCGATTCCCCGTTGCCACTCCACGCGCCACCCCGGCGCCGTACCATGTTCACAACCTTCACCTCTTTCAGAGAGCCTGCATGTCGGATACGCCCTTCCAACCAGAGATCACCATCGATCGCTCCAGTGAGCTTCCGCTGTACGCCCAGATAGCGGAGGCCCTCGGAGCACTCATTCTTGAGGGCAAGCTGACACCGGGGACCCGCATCGAGGACGAGGTCTCCATGGCGCGCCGCCTGCAGGTATCACGCCCGACCGCGCGCCAAGCCCTGCAGTCCCTGGCCGACCGCGGACTGGTCTCACGGCGTCGCGGCGCCGGCACAGTGGTCGCCTCCCCGCACGTGCGCCGCCCGATGGAGCTGTCCAGCCTGCTGTCCGACCTGACCGCCGCCGGCCACAAGGTCTCCACCGAACTGCTGGAGTACACCACGCATCCCGCAACCGAAGAAGAGGCCGAGCAGCTGGAAGTCGAACCGGGCACCGAGGTCACCCATATGCGCCGCCTGCGCAGCGCGGACGGCGAGCCGATCGCGCTCATGGAGAACCTGCTGCCGGCAAGCATCGCGCCGACCCGCGAGGAGCTGGAGCACGCGGGCCTGTACGACCTGCTGCGCTCGCGCGGAATCGTTCCCGCGACCGCCCGACAGGTCATCGGCGCACGCAACGCCACCACCAAGGAGGCCGACGCCCTGGACGAGCGTCGTCGCGCCGCGCTACTGACGGCCAAACGCACCACCTACGACGCCGCGGGCCGCGTGATCGAATACGGCGACCACATCTACCGCGCCTCGCGCTACTCCTTCGAGACCTCCCTGTTCACCGGCTGACCGACGCATCGGCACTCCCACCCCACACTTCATCGCCCCGCCGAACCAAATTTGTCAGTACAAACCCTTGACAGTGGCGTGGCGGAGGGTTTGAATTGCCCCAACGGGCCACGCTGCCGAGGATGCCGGTGGCCCACACAAAACCCAGGAGCACGCCGATGAGCATCGAATACACCCCCGGCCCCCTTCTCGAGGCCTCCCGGACCACCCCCACGGCCCTGTGGAACGACTCGGCCGACCCCGACGAGCTGAGCCAGTCCATCTCCTTCGGCGGTGTAGGCGCCACCTGCAACCCGACGATCGCCTACACCTGCATCAACCAGAAGAAGGAGCGCTGGCTCCCCCGTATCGCCGAGCTCGCCGAGGAGATGCCCGAGGCCAGCGAGTCCGAGATCGGCTGGCAGGTGGTGCGCGAGCTGAGCATTGACGCCGCCAAGCTGCTGGAGCCGATCTTCGAGGAGCACAAGGGCCGCAACGGCCGCCTGTCCATGCAGACGGACCCGCGCCTGGCCCGCTCCGCCAAGGCTCTGGCGGACCAGGCCGAGGAGTTCTCCAAGCTCGCCAATAACATCATCGTCAAGATCCCCGCCACCGCCACCGGCATCAAGGCCATCGAGGACGCCACCTACCGTGGCGTGTCCGTCAACGTGACCGTCTCCTTCTCCGTACCGCAGGCCGTCACCGCCGGCGAGGCGATCGAGCGCGGACTCAAGCGCCGCGAGGCCGAGGGCAAGGACGTCGCCACCATGGGCCCGGTCGTAACCATCATGGGTGGTCGTCTCGACGACTGGCTCAAGATCGTCGCCAAGCGGGACAACTTGTTCATCGACCCCGGCCACCTGGAGTGGGGCGGCGTGGCCGCGCTCAAGCGCGCCTACCAGGAGTTCCAGTCCCGCGGCCTGCGCGCTCGCGTCCTGTCTGCGGCCTTCCGCAACGTCATGCACTGGTCCGAGTTGGTCGGCGGCGACCTGGTGGTCTCCCCGCCCTTCAAGTGGCAGAAGCTCATCAACGACTCCGACTACAAGGTTGAGCCGCGAATCGAGGTGCCCGTGGCCCCGGAGATCATGAAGACCCTCATGTCGATCCCCGACTTCGTACGCGCCTACGAGCCCGACGGGATGACGCCGGAGGAGTTCGACTCCTACGGCGCCACCCGCCGCACGCTGCGCGGCTTCCTCCAAGCCGACGCTGATTTGGACGCCCTGGTGCGCGACGTCATCATGCCCCAGCCATAAGTCCTAAAGTTCCGGGCGCCCCGGCGATCAAGGGGTGCCCGGAACTGCTTTACCCCCGTTTCACAATTTCACTGCCGCGCGAGTGCGCCCACCGCTAACGCGCGCTACCATATTGTCCGGTCAAATGCGGACCGGTTGACCCCGCACCGGCCATTGACCAATACAGCCTCCACTGCCCACTCAAGAACAAGGATGCTCTGAGATGCTCAATATCGCCATCATCGGCGCCGGCCGCATCGGCCACGTCCACGCCGGCACCGTCGCCGCCCACCCCCAGGCCAGGCTCGCCCTGGTGTGCGATCCCTTCGGCGACGCCGCCGAGAAGCTCGCAGCCCAGTACGGAGCCCGCTCCTGCAAGGACGCCGAAGAGGTCTTCGCGGATGCAGAGGTCGACGCCGTCGTCGTCGGCTCACCCACACCGCTACACATTCCCCACCTGCTGGCCGCCGCAAAGGCCGGAAAGGCGGTCCTGTGCGAGAAGCCGATCGCCCTGGACATGAAGGACGTGGAGGCGGCCCGCGCCGAGCTCGACGCCATCACCACCCCGGTCATGTTCGGCTTCAACCGGCGCTTCGACCCATCCTTCGCCGCCGTGCACGCCGCGGTCCAGGAGGGGAGGATCGGCGCACTGGAGCAGCTGACGATCATCTCCCGCGACCCGGCGGCCCCGCCCGCGGAGTACATCAAGGTCTCCGGCGGCATCTTCCGCGACATGACCATCCACGACTTCGACACCGCCCGCTTCTTCCTGGGCGACATCGTCGAGGTCCACGCCGTCGGCCAGCACCTGGACCCGGCCATCGCGGCGACCGGCGACTTCGACGCCGCCGTCGTCACCCTCAAGGCCGCCAGCGGCGCCGTCGCGACGATCATCAACAACCGCCACTGCGCCTCCGGCTACGACCAGCGCCTGGAGGCCTCCGGCCGGGACGGCGCACTGTTCGCCGAGAACGTCCGCGCGCACACGGTGCGCCTGTCCAACGCCGAGGTCACCGACGCCCAGGAGCCCTACCTGGACTTCTTCCTGGAGCGCTACGCGGACGCCTACCGGTTGGAACTGTCAGCCTTCATCGAGGCGGTCGAGGCAGGCACGACTCCCCCGACCGGCATCGCCGACGCCGTTGCCGCACTGCGCCTGGCCGAGGCCGCCACCGAGTCCGCCAACACCGGCAGCCCGGTGCACCTGGCCTGATATCCAACCCGGCCCACGCGCCCGTGCCCGAGTGACCGGGCCGCATCATCGCGGATGCGGCCCGGTCACGCCGTCGAGTCGCGCTCGACCAGCTCCGGGGTAACCAGGTAGGACCACCCGCCCTGCGCGCGGGCCTCGCGTACAACGCCGTCCGGGAGCCAGGCCCCGTCGTCGTCCGCCCCGGGATGCACACGCCGCAGGAGCGCCCGCACCGCCGTCTCGGCTATGAGCGCGGCGTCCTGGCGAACCGTGGTCAAGGAGAAGGCCGAGGACGCGGCCACGGGAATGCCGTCGTAGCCGCAGACGGCGATCTCCCGGGGCACCCGAACCCCTCGCCGCCGCAGCTCCATCAGCGCCCCGACCGCGGCGTGGTCGTTGAAGCACATGACGGCATCGGGCAGTGTCGGCTCCTCGGCCAGCACCGCGGCACAGCCGGCGCCGGCATCCTCATCGGCACCGCCGGGAAGCACCCGCACCGCCTCCGCCAGGCCGTGAGCGGACATGGCGGCGCGGTACGCGGCGGTGCGGACCGCCGAGGCGGACTCGTCGCCGCCGTCGATGTAGACGATGCGGCGTCTGCCGCGTGCGACCAGATGGTCGACCTGGGCGGCGATTCCAAGCTCGTCGCGCGACCGCACCTCGTCGATGCCCGCGACGGCGGTGGTACGGCACACGACCACGATGCGCACGCGGTTCGCCGCCCGGGCAAGCACATCCTCGGGGATCGCCGGGTCCACCAGGACCAGCCCCTCGCAGTGGTCGGCGAGCAGGGAGCGCAGCCCCTCCGAACCGCCGCGGTGCGGCGTGACGGCTGCGAGCGCCAGCGAGTGGTCAAGGGCGGCACAAGCGAGATACAGCCCGTCCACGATCAGCCCCTGGAAGGCCTGCCCGACGGCGAAGCTCGCTCCGATGAGCCCGGAGTGACTGCGGCGTAGCAGGCGTGCGCGCGGATCAGCCTCATAGCCCATTTCGTCGGCGACCCTCAGGATCTCCTCCCGAGTATCGGCGGCTACGCCCGGCACCCCGTTCAGCGCCGCCGAGACGGTGGAGGCCGAGCGCCCTAACCGGGCCGCGACCATGGCTATGGTTACGCGCGGTACGCGGTCGGCGGACATCAGCGGCTCCTCTCCCACGCCTCCCTCGCCGATGCCGACCGTGGCGGGCGGCACCCGGCCAGCATTCTATGAGCCCCGCCGAAGCCGGGACGGCGCCGCGGACCGCCCGCTTGCAGACGTCGACACGCCGATCCCGGCCAACACCAGGCCGACAGCGATTGTCCGGACGAACTCGAAGTTCATCGGCCCAACCCCTTGACTCCTCCACCCCGCTACAAACATACTGAAGACGCTGATTCACGCGCGTGAATTACTGAGCGGGCAGCCACCTCCAGTGCCCACGGCAGGTCACGGACGCCCACCAGCAACAACCCACCCGTCAACGAGGACACACCATGAGCAATACATCCCTGTCAGTGGCCGTCATCGGCGCCGGCATGGCCGGCACCACCCACGCCAACGCCTGGCGTCAGGTCGGCACCGTCTACGACCTGGGTCTGCCCAAGGTTCGGCTGGCGGCCATCGCCGACGCCTACGAGCCCTTCGCCAAGGACGCCGCCGAGCGCTACGGCTACGAGAAGGCCGTCACCGACTGGCGCGACATCGCCGACGACCCGAGCATCGACATCGTCTCCATCGTGGTGGGCAACGCCCTGCACCGCGAGATCGCCGAGGCCATGATCCGCGCCGGCAAGCACGTCCTGTGCGAGAAACCCCTGGCGGACACCCTGGAGTCCGCCAGGGCCATGGCCGAGGCCGAGCAGTCCGCCGGCACCGTCACCGCCGTCGGCTTCACCTATCGCCGCAACGCCGCCATCGCCGAGATCGCCAAGCTGGTCCATGAGGGCCACCTGGGGGAGGTCAACCACTTCGAGGGCCGTTACTGGTGCGACTACGGCGTCGACCCCAACACGCCGATGGCCTGGCGCTACTCCGGCCCCATGGGCTCCGGCGCACTGGGCGACGTCGGCAGCCACCTCATCGACACCGCCGAAACCATCTGCGGGCCGCTGGTGTCCGTGTCCGGCGGCGCCATGATGACCTCCATCAAGCAGCGCCCCGTCGCCAAGGGGCATGTCACCCGCAGCACCGCCCTGGACACCTCGGAGGTGGAGCTGGCCGACGTCACCAACGACGACGTCGCCACCTTCACCGGCCACTTCGCCAGCGGCGCGGTGGGCACCTTCTCCTGCTCACGCGTGGCTTGGAACATGCCCAACGCCATGATGCTGGACGTGCTGGGCACCAAGGGCCGCGCCTCCTGGGACTTGGCCCGCTGCGGCGAGATCAAGCTCGACGACGTGAACTCGCCCGCCGGCCTGGGCGGCGCCCGCCAGGTGCTCGTGAACCCGGCCTTCCCCTACTTCGAGCGCGGCTCCTCCATGGCCTTCGGCGGGGTCGGCCTGACCCAGATCGAGCAGTTCACCTACCAGGCCTACGCCTTCCTCCAGCAGGTCGCCGGCGTCACCGATGGCGCCCTCCCCCCGTGCGCCACCTTCGCCGACGGCTACCGGGAGATGCGCATTGCCGACGCCGTCGCCACCTCCGCCGCCAACGGCGGCGCAGCTGTGGACCTCAGCCACCTCAACCAGTAGGCCGGACCCGCCCGGCCTGCGCCCACCCGCACAAGACCATTCGCCAGAACCAACACACAACAAGGAGAACCAGTCATGGCACTCAACTACGGCGCTTACACCGCCTGCCTGTCCGACCGGCCGTTGGAGGCCGCCCTCGACGTCCTCAAGGAGGCCGGTCTGACCGGCGCCGAGGTCAACGTCGGCGGGTTCATCCCCTCCCCTCACTGCCCCGTCGACGCGCTTCTCGCCTCCAAGGCGGCACGCGACGACTACCTGGGCGTCTTCGCCGAGCGCGGCATGCGCCTGTCCGGCCTGAACACCTCCGGCAACCCCACGTCGCCGCTGCCCGCCGAGGGCATCAAGCACGCCGAGGACATCCGCAGCGCCATCAAGCTGGCGGGTCTGCTCGGCGTCGGCGAGATCGTCACCATGTCCGGCACGCCCGGAACCGACCCGACGGCGAAGTACCCCACCTGGGTCGTCAACCCGTGGAACGGCATCGACATGGAGATCCTCGACTACCAGTGGAGCGTGGTCGTGCCCTTCTTCAAGGAGATCGACGCCCTTGCCCGGGACAACGACGTACAGGTCTGCCTGGAGTTGCACCCGCGCAACCTCGTGTTCAACATCCCCGCCTTCGAACGGCTGGTAGAGGAGACCGGGGCGACCAACATCAAGGTGAACATGGACCCCTCGCACCTGTTCTGGCAGCAGATGGACCCGATCGCCGCCACCAAGCGGCTGGGGAGCCTGGTCGGCCACGTCCACGCCAAGGACACCAAGATCTTCCCCGGCGTCGCCTACCGCGGTGTGCTGGACACCGACTTCGGCCATGTCCCCGCCGAGGCGGAGGACAAGACCCCGACGGCCTACGGCTACTGGTGCACCGCCTGGCCGCAGGACCCGGCCTGGCGGTTCGTCGCCCTCGGCCTGGGGCACGACACCGACTACTGGGCCGAGTTCCTGCGCGCCATCGCCGCGGTGAACCCGGACATGAACGTCAACATCGAGCACGAGGACGCCGAGTACGGAAACGTCGAGGGCCTGCAGCTCTCGGCCACGAACCTGCTTGCGGCGGCCGCCAAGCTCTAAGCAACGGTCCGCTTCTGACCGCTTCATACGCGGCTCGCGGTTCCCTCCCGCTCTCCTGGGCGGGCGGTAGCCGCGGACCTCGGCCGCCACAGGCCGGGTAGGAACGGCGGGCGGGAGGAGGCTGCCTCGGCTTGTGCCCCGCGGCCCTCGCACCTCGGCAGCCCTCACCGGCCCCGACCGCGCCTTCGTTCCCTCCTCCCACCCGCCGCCGGCCCGTCTCTCCCGCTCACGCCGGCCCCTCCCCTCCCGCCACGTGACCAAAAAGTCGGACATAAACACCAGCCGCCCGCCTCTGCGGCCCCCAAGACCGCGCCGGTTGGGGCAGACTTAGGTCCGATGCGCTACGGCCGCCCGCGGCGCACCGACACTCGACGTCGAGACGCAAGAAGGACAGCTAAACCGTGGCGCGCAGCATTTACATCGCCTCCCCCAACGCCGGTACCGGCAAATCGACCGTGGCCCTGGGCCTGGTCGCCTCCCTGACGAAAGTCGTGGCGAAGGTGGGTGTCTTCCGCCCCTTCGTCGCCTCCCGTGACAACGAGCCCTTCCTCGACCTGCTGCTGCGCCGCTGCGGCTCCACCACCCCGGCAGCGCAGTGCATCGGCGTCACCTGGGATGAGTTCCACGCCGATCCCGACGAGTCCTTGTCCCGCATCGTGGACGCCTACCGGGCCGTCGCGCGCGACCACGACGTCGTCATCATCGACGGCTCGGACTTCTCCGACGTCGTCGGGAATCCCGAGCTGGAGCTCAACGCCCGCGTAGCCGCGAACATCGGCGTGCCCGTGCTGCTGGTGGTCTCCGGGCAGGGCGACCCCGACGATGTGCGCGGCAGCGTGGAGGTCTCCATGGCCGAGATCGCCGACAACCACGCCCGCACCGTCGCCGTCGTGGCCAACAAGTGCCCGGCGGACACGCGCGCCGATGTGGCCGCCGCCCTGGCCGACCTGGAGGGCGTAACCACCACGACCCTGCCCGAGGTGCCCCTGCTGAGCGCCCCCTCCGTACGCGAGGTGATGAACGCAATCGACGGCACTCTCATCAGTGGTGACGAGGCCCTGCTCGACCGCGAGGCTGAGGGCGTACTGATCGCCGCCATGGATGTCTCCCACGTGCTGGAGCGCCTGGATGAGGGGCAGGTGGTGATCGTCCCCGCCGACCGCTCCGCCGCCCTGATCTCGCTGGCGGCCGCGCAGGCCTCCGCCGGCTTCCCGAACCTTTCCGGCCTGGTCCTCAACGGCGGCTTCGAGGTGGCCCCGCACGCGCTGCGCCTGATCAAGGGCCTGCGCCTGCCGCTGCCGGTTATGACCTCGCCGCTGGACACCTTCGCGGCCGCCTCCGTCGCCGGCCCCCTGAAGGGTGAGCTGGGCAAGGCATCGTCCCGCAAGCTCGACGTCGCCGTGACCACCTTCGAGCAGGAGGCCGACGTCGACGGCCTGCTGGCCGCCCTGGAGGTGGAGCCCAGCGAGGTGGTCACCCCCATCATGTTCCAGGCGGAGCTGATCGAACGCTCCCGCGGCGACCGCAAGACCATCGTGCTGCCCGAGCCCGACGACGACCGCATTCTGCGTGCCGCGGACGTCATCGCCCGCCGCGGCATCGCCGACCTGATCCTGCTGGGTGACGAGGCCACGGTGCGGGAACGCGCCGCCGAACTGGGTCTGGACATCTCCGCGGCCCGCGTCGTATCCACCACCGACCCCGAGCTGCTGGAGAAGTACGCCGTCGAGTTCGCCCGCCTGCGCGCCAAGAAGGGCGTCACCCTGGAGCAGGCGCGCGACCGGGTGCAGGACGTGTCCTACTTCGGCACCATGATGGTGCACATGGGCGACGCCGACGGCATGGTCTCCGGAGCGGCCCACACCACCGCCCACACGATCGTGCCGTCCTTCCAGATCATCAAGACCAAGCCGGGCACCTCCATCGTGTCCTCGGTGTTCCTGATGCTGCTGGAGGACCGGGTGCTGGTGTACGGCGACTGCGCCGTCAACCCCGACCCGACCGCCGAGCAGCTGGCCGATATCGCCATCTCCTCCGCAGAGACCGCCCGCCAGTTCGGGGTGGAGCCCCGGGTGGCCATGCTGTCCTTCTCCACCGGTACCTCCGGCAAGGGCGCCGACGTGGACAAGGTGCGCGAGGCCACCGAGATCGTGCGTGCGAAGGCCCCCGAGCTCGCCGTGGAGGGCCCCATCCAGTACGACGCCGCCATCGACCCGACCGTGGCCGCCAAGAAGGCCCCCGGTTCGGAGGTGGCCGGCCGCGCCAACGTGTTCATCTTCCCCGACCTGTCCAGCGGCAACATCGGCTACAAGGCGGTGCAGCGCTCCTCCGGCGCCGTCGCCATCGGCCCGGTGCTGCAGGGCCTGAACAAGCCGGTCAATGACCTGTCCCGCGGCGCGCTGGTGGAGGACATCGTCAACACGGTCGCCATCACCGCCGTCCAGGCCCAGGCCTGACCCAGTGCCCCGGCGACCCCGCCGGGGCACTGCCGGCTTCGGCCGGATCCCATCCCGTTTCCCCGTCCGTCAGAACCCGACCGTATGAAAGGCTCATTGTGACCACCCGGACCGTCCTTGTCATCAACTCCGGCTCCTCCTCCATCAAGTACCAGCTCGTCGACCCCGACTCCGGCCAGTCCCTGGCCTCGGGCCTGGTGGAGCGCATCGGTGAGGAGACCGGCACGATCATTCACCGGCACGCCGGGGAGAAGACCCAGCTGGACGAGCCGGTGCCCGACCACGGCTACGGCCTGTCCGAGGTGCTGCGCCTGTTCGACGAGAAGGGCCCGACCCTGTCCGAGGCGAACATCGTGGCCGTGGGCCACCGCGTGGTCCAGGGCGGTCGCTACTTCTCCGGCCCGGCCCTGGTGGACGAGGACGTGATCGCCAAGATCAGCGAACTGGTGCCGCTGGGCCCGCTGCACAACCCCGCCCACCTCAAGGGCATCGAGGTGGGCCTGGAGTTGCTGTCCGACGTGCCGCACGTGGCCGTATTCGACACCGCCTTCTTCCAGGACCTGCCGGAGGAGGCCGCCCGCTACGCCCTTAAGCGCGAGGTCGCCGACAAGTACTCGATCCGCCGCTACGGCGCGCACGGCACCAGCCACCAGTTCGTCTCCGGTGAGGTGTCACGCATGCTTGGGCGCGACGACCTCAAGCAGATCGTGCTGCACCTGGGCAACGGCGCCTCCGCCTCCGCCGTTGTGGCCGGCCACGCCGTGGACACCTCCATGGGGCTGACCCCCCTGGAGGGCCTGGTCATGGGCGGGCGCACCGGTGACATCGACCCGGCGGCGGTGTTCCACCTGGGCCGCGTGGCCGGCATGAGCGTGGACGAGATCGACTACCTGTTCAACCGCGAGTCCGGTATGAAGGGCCTGGCCGGTGACAACGACATGCGCGAGGTGTGGAAGCGCATCGACGCCGGCGAGCAGGACGCCCGCGACGCCATGGACATCTACCTGCACCGTCTGGTCAAGTACGTGGGCGCTTACACCGCCGTCATGGGCGGTCTGGACGCGCTGACCTTCACCGCCGGCATCGGCGAGAACGACGACCGCCTGCGCGCCGAACTGGTGGAGCGCCTGGAATTCATGGGCATGCGGATCGACGCCGACAAGAACTCCGTCCGCTCCGGCGAGGGACGCCTGGTGTCCACCCCGGACTCGGCCATCGCCGTGCTGGTCTACCCCACCAACGAGGAGCTGGCCATCGCCCGCCAGGCCATGACACTCATCTGACGGATCCGGCCCCGCCTCCAGCGGGCAGGAGAACATGGCTCTCTTGAGGCGCTTGTTGCCGGCATGAGAGACGTGCTCGCCTTGGATCGTGGTACCTGAGCGGCAACAAGCAGTCGCTGGGACACCCCGCAGCGGACGACGGCCTTGTCGAAAGTGGCGCTAGCCGCCTGACAGGACGTACTCGGTCGCGTCCATCCGCCAGCAGGCGTTCGGAACAGGGAAGACCTGACTCGTGCCAGTTTTGGTGGCACGGCGTAATGCTCAGGGTTTTTCGTTGGTGTGGCGTGGTCGGGTTGGTGGCTGTCGGGCACCAACCCGGTGACCTGAAGGGCGGTGGGGCGTGAACCCGTATATCCGCCGTGTCGGGCGCCACGGCGGTGCAGATCGTGGCCAAGACGCACGGTGTGCGCCGGACTGTGGAGCATCCGGGTTCAGCGCATGATTAGGCGGGACTCACCGCCCTGATGGGGGCGGGGCGGGACATGATCGCCGTCCGATCGGGCCAGCGGGCTCTTGAGCTTGAGTCCCTGGCTGCTGACTCCGCCCAGGCCGTGGTTCCGCCGGCGGTGGAGGCTAAGCGCTCGGCGGTGTTGTGGGATGTACTGTCCGAGGCGTACGAGCGCCTGAGCCTGGGCGAGGCCACGGTGGGGCTGAAGGGTTTAGGCAGATGGTGACGGCCCGCCTGGCGCAGCCCACCAGCAAGGAGCAGGTACCCCGCATCAGCGACCTGGATGTCCGGCCGGCCTCCAGGAGGACACGGTTCAGGACTCCGGCCCGTTGCGCGGGTCACGAATGCCGGCGGAGATTTGTCCCCATGCTCGTATGACGTCACGTCCCTGTGCTACGAGGCTGAGAAGGAGGACTCCCTCGGGCAGATCGGCTACCGGAGCGCAGGGTGGACCCGCAGATCATCGTGGGATTGCTGCTGGATAGGGCCGCTCCCACTACAGATAGGCTGCTGGAAGGGCAACAAGGCCGAAACCAGCACGATAATCCCCATGATCGAGGACTTCCGGAAGGGGTCCGGGATTGAGCACCTGGTCATGGTCCCCGACGCCGGCATGCTCCCAGCCAGTAGTCTTCAAGCCCTTTATCAGGCGGGCATGGGGTTCATCGTTGGCTCGCGGATGACCAAGCCGCCGGCGGACCTGGCCGCCCACCTCCGCCGGCACGGGGACGCTCTGGCTGATGGACAGGCCATCGACGCGCTCACCCCACGCACAGGCTCGCGCGCTCGACCGAGAGAGACGAGAAGCTGCGTGATGAGCCTGCATGGGCCCCGCAGGCACATCCGGGCTCATCGCGGGCCATCTGGGCGTATTCCGCCAAGAGGCTCGCCCGGGACAACTTGACGCTGACCGCTCAGGCCAACCGGGCCCGGGCGGTGTTCACCGGGGATCGGCGACCAAGGCCACCAAGTTCGCCCGCCGCCATAAACAAGCCGCCACCGGCATCAGCGATAAAAGACTCGTCCGCGGCCTGAAGCCCCTTCAAGAAGTAACTGCCAGCATCAGCGGCCACCGGGTCACCGCCCAACCCCAGCTCACCGCGGCCGCACAGCGAATCCTCAACAGCCTAAGCCCCGGGCACTAAACTGGCACGAGTCGGGTAAGAGTTCTTCTTTGGGCACCGTCGGTGGATGGCGACATTGGCCCGTCAAATTGAAACAATACCCGCTTCCCCTCCACCATTCGCCAATAGACATTCGGAGATCTCGCGGACAGCTGTCTTTTGAGTTTGAAACGGCAGCAGCCTCTCGGCGTCGGCGACGCATTTCCATGCGTATTCGCAATGCAGTGTTCGATCGATCTCGATCGAACTGCTGTCAATTCTTGCAGCTGCTGCCGGAACCATCATCACGCGGTCGCATTCCACGCTGTAGTAGGTTGTCACACGCTGCAGAGGCAATATCGTCGTAGGAGCGAACCCGGTCTTCTTCATAACCTGATCTAAGAAACTCTCGGATATGCTCCTGCCTTCAGCCATCTTTCCGGACACCGCCTGCCACTGACCGGCTAACGCGACGTCGTGCCGTCGCTTCAAGCACAAGAACCGTAATTCGTTTCCGTTCCAAGTATACGGATACACGTCGACGTACAACACGACGGGCATTTTGAATCGCGCGGCGTAGCGTTCGATATCTAGTTTCAAACCTCAACTCCGTTCCTGTTCCGCCGGTCGCCGGCCCGACGAAGCGACCATCCATCCAAACGTAACATTGACTCGCACAGCCTCAAAACGGATGCACGATGAGGCACAACAATAACGGCGACTCTTCTCGCCACAGGTGATTAATGACCTGTTGTTCCAGCTCTGCACCTAGGTCGCTCGTAGCTTCGCCCAACACTGGTATCTGACATCTTCGCAGCAGCCCGCGAGCTATCGCAACGCACTGCGCTTCGCCCGCCGATAACTTAGATCCGTTATGTCAAGCCCCGGGATTTTGTGAAGAGTGTTTTGTCTGACGCCGGTGGTTGCCGGCTCGGATTGGTCGACGGTGGTCTGCTCACCGACGCTCTCGGTCTGAGAGACAGTGCCAGTGATGGTGGTGGTGCCGTCGGTGTCGGTGATGTTGGCGCCTGGTAATGGGGTGTAGGTCTGCTCGCGCTGGGCGGGGGGCCACGTTTGTCGATGGCGAAGTGGGGACGGATGTTGCCCGACCAGTGGCCCGACTCGGCGGTGGCGAACACGGGCGTCGTCGATACCCGCCCAGGGACCATGCTCATCAAGGTAGTGGTGGACACCGGATCGGCTCCGCCTTGTACAGCCAGTATCAAAGCCTCAGCCAGAGCGTCGTCATACGAGTCGCGCTTAGAGTCCACCGGGGCCACAGCGCCACAACCCGATAGGGCCTGCCCGCACTCGGATCGCCCGGAACTGCGCGCCTCGGTCGGAGTGGCGGGCTCAGGCCCTTCAGGTCCGCGCCCTCACACTGCCAGCTGCCAGATGCCCATTTTCAGGGCACCCCTGGGCCAGGTCGGTACGCACGGGCTCACGGGTGGCCTGCCAGGCACTGATCCTAGGGAGCTGAGCGGATCGTCCTGGGCGATTCGGCGCGGCAAGGTGGCCTTGCAGGCCCATGGCCCGTCTCAGTCCCACGAGCGGCCCCGCCAGCCCCAGGCCATGCCGCCAAGTCTCCCCTGGGTCCAGTTCAGCATCGCAGGCATCTTGCGGGCCCCCAGCACACGGCGGCTGTCCTTGCGGGGCGTGCCTGGTTCTCGTTCTTAAGAGCGTCATCACGCACCGCCCTGGCACCAGGAGAAGGGGACTGCGGGCCTTCACCGCCATCCGGGCGGCCCGCTCACGCAGCTCGTCGGGGCACTTCCTCTGAACGCTCCCGGCAGTGATCCTTCCGTGCGTACGTTGCCTCCATCAAACCCGGGACGATTCATATTCAGCCGTCCCGTGAGTTCTTGGTCAGAAGAGGGTGCCGGTGGCCGCAGGCGCCTGCTGTGCTCGCCCTGAACTCGCATCGTCCGACTCCGCTATCCGCCGCGGCGGCTCCCTCTCGGTTGCCTCCTCCATGTTGGGCTCCGTCGCAGCACCAGCCACCCGGGTCCAGCCGGGGCCCGTCGGCACACTGCCGCCCCGCTGATAGGCGGTGGCGGCGGCGCGGGCGCGTTGGTCGGCGGCCTCGTTCAGGGGGTGGCCGACATGCCCGCGTACCCACTCGAAGCGCACCTTGCGTCCGCGCATGGCCGCGTCCAACTGCTTCATGAGGTCGTCGTTGAGGACCGGCTTACCGTCGCCCTTGCGCCAGCCGCGCTTCTTCCAGCCATGAATCCACTTGGTCAGGGAGTTGATGACGTACTGGGAGTCGGCCTGGATGAGCAGTTCCTCGCCTGCCAGGCCCGCCTGCGCCGTCGCATGCAGCAGCTCTAGCACGGCGGTCAGCTCGCCGCGATTATTGGTGGAGTTCTCCCAGCCGCCCGCGGCCCAGCAGTCCTCACCCACATACCAGGCCCAACCGGCCGGACCGGGATTTCCCAGGGCGGAGCCGTCCGCCGCAGCAATGATCGTCATGGGCGCACCCTACCGGCTCGGTCCACCGTCCTCTCTCACCTCACTGCGGCAGGCCGGCCGAATAGGCACCGAGGTACATCGATATGGCGAGTTATCGGCGCAAACATGTGTGCAGGATCAGGGTTCTTCGTTGACTTGGCGGGGAAAAGTAGGAGCCAATTAACAGTGGGGCATGATTCAGCACGCCTCGCACCAACACAGGCCGTGTTTTGCACGACCTCGGGCCGCGTTCCACGACCTTGGTGCCTGTTGCACGACCACCCCGGGGTCGTGGAAAGCGCACCAGGGTCGTGCAGTGTCACCCAGGGTCGTGCAAAGCCACCCCAGTCCCGAGGCCGGACACCACCACCCACACAAAACCCCGGCCGAACGAACCAGCCGGCAGACCACAACACGCCCCAACCACACACATCCGCGCCGACAACCCGACCTCCCCACGACACGCCGACCTAAAGCACCACGTTCACGCCGACAACCCACACTCACACCGACAATCCCCTGTCGACGGTACGGAACCGGCGAAATGAGCGAAGCCCCCGGGACCTTGTGGGTCCCGAGGGCCATCGCCGCAGCGCCGTCCCGCTGCAAAGGACGCGCCACCTGCGAACCCGTCTCAGGGAGGCGGGCGCAGGTGGCGCGTCTTGTGCGGTTAGTGCGTCAGGCGTCGAGGTCGGTCTCGAGGAGGGCCTTGAGCTCCTCCAGGGCGCCGTCGGCGCCATCGGCGTCGGAGGCGAGGGTGACTACGTCGCCGAAGCCGGCACCGAGCGTCATGACGCCCAGGATGGAGGAGGCGTCAACGGGGGCGCCGCCCTCCTTGGCGATGGTGACGGGAACACCCTTCTCGGCGACGGCCTTAACGAAGGTCGCGGCGGGGCGGGCGTGGAGGCCGACCTTGGAGGCGATTGTGGCGGTGACCTGGGCCATATGTACTCCTTAGAGAGAACCGGGATCAGCGCGCGGGATGCAGGGATTGCACCTTTGCGCCGATGCGAACCAGCACGAGGGCTGATGTCAGGCTCACACTACCCGACTTCACCGCTGCGCGGCTGCGAATGTCGCCACGAATACGGCTTGGACCTTCACTCGCTGTGAGCGGAGGTCTCGAACAGCAGATTGACCTGCTCGTTGTAGCCGGTGAGCGTCGACGCCGGGACCCGATCCACCCAGACCGCGTCCACCGCCGGACTCATGATCGCGCTGACGTCGGCACCGAAGTAGGTCAGCGGGAAGAAGAAGGTCTGCCCGCCTTCCTCCAGGTGCACGGTGAAGGCGTCGGTGGACAGCCCGGTCTCCTCGAACACCTCAATGGCCTTCTCAGTGGAGGAGGCGATCGCGGGGAAGACGATCCCGTAGGAGGCGACGATGTCCTGAGCCTCTGCGGTGCCCAGGAAGGCGACCCACTGGGAGGCCAGGTCCACCTTGTCGGAGTCCTTGACGATCGAGTCTCCCAGGCCGTTGAACAGGGAGGCGCGGTTGCCGTTGGGACCGATCGGGGTGGGGGCGATGCCCACGTTGATGTCCAGACCCGCGAAGGTGTTGAACATCCACGCCCCGTGAATCGCCATGGCGATGGACTCCGAACCGAGCTGAATGTCGGTGCTGGTGGCGTCGGAGAAGGCCCCGTTGGGGTTCAGGTAGCCCTTGTCCACCAGCCCGAAGTACCAGTCCAGGGTGCGCTGGAAGTCCTCCTCGTCGTAGCGGTAGTGGGTGCCCCAGGTCTCCTGGTCCGTGTAGTACCAATCCCCCACCGTGGCGGTGAAGGGGCTCCACTGGGTCTGACCGTCATTGGAGCCCGAGTCCTGAATGCCGAGCCCGTAGACGGCCACATGCTTCGGGTCGAAGCCCTCCTCGTCACCGCGCACCCCGTTGCGGTCAACGGTGAGGCGCGCCAGGATCCGCTCGAAGCTGCCGCCGTCCTCCAGGTTCCAGTCGCAGGTCTGGATCTCCTCCTCGGAGATACCGGCATCGGCGAGCATGTCCTGGTTGTAGAACAGCGCCACGGTGTCCCAGTCCTTGGGACAGCCGTACTGGTGTCCGTCCTCGCCCTTCCACAGGTCCAACAGTCCCTCCTGGAAGGCGGACTCGTCGACGTCGGACCACGCGGTTTGCTCGTCCAGCGGCACGAGCACATCGAGGTCCACGAACTGGGCGAATTTGGCAATGTGGTCGACGAACGCGTCCGGGCCGGTGCCGGCGATGAAGCCGGCGGTCAGCTTGGTCCAGTAGTCGCCCCAGCCGATCTGGGTGATGTTGACGGTGATACCCGTCTTCTCCTTGAAGCGGTCCGCGCAGGCCTGATACGCGGGCTCCTGGCTCGCGTCCCACAGCCAGTAGTCGATCGTGTTGGACTTCGTCTGATTGTCACCGCCGGAGCAGGCCGCCAGGGTGAGCGCCCCGGCACCGGCGAGCGCGCCGGTCAGCAGGCCTCGGCGGGTGAGTAGGAGCTTGTTGTTCATCTCGCGTTCCTCACTTGATTCCGGTGAAGCCGATGGAGTTGACGATGCGCTTGGCGGCCACCATGAACAGCAGCAGCATCGGCAGGGCGGCAACGAGCGTGGCGGCCATGAGTCCGGACCAGTCCGTGCCGGAGGTGGGCGCCTGGGACCGGAAGACAGCCACGGCCACGGTAAGCACGCGGGAGGAGTCCGTGTAGGACACCAGCAGGGGCCAGAAGTAGTCGTTCCAGGCGGTGATGTAGGTGATGATCGCCAGGGTGGAGATCGGGGCGCTGGCCATCGGCAGGATCAGCTGGAAGAACACCCGGATCTTGGAGGCGCCGTCGAGCAGGGCGGCCTCCTCCAGCTCTCGGGGGATGTTCATGAAGAACTGGCGCAGGAAGAACACCGCGAACGGCGTCATGAACATGGTCGGCAACGCCACGCCCAGCAGGTTGTCGATGAGTCCGATCTGCTTGACCAGCACGAAGTTGGGCAGCAGCGTGAAGATCGAGGGCACCATCAGGGCCGCCAGGAACAGGGTGAACACCGCGTCCCGGCCGCGCCAGCGCAGGCGGGCGAAGGAGTATGCCGCCATGGCGGAGAAGAACACCTGGCCGGCGGTGACCAGCGTGGCCACGATCACCGAGTTGCGCAGGTAGATCCAGAAGTTCATGGAGGCGCCGGAGCCGCCGTCGGCCAGGGCCTCCTCGGTGGACTGCATGCCGAACACGCGGGCGAAGCCGCGCAGGTTGATGTCCACCGGCAGGATCGATGTGGGGTCGGAGGTGATCCCGGCGTTGGAGGACAGGGCGGTGCGCAGCACCCAGTAGAAGGGCAGGATCGTAATGACGATGATCAGGGCCATGAAGATCCAGGCGATCACCCGCCCCACGGAGATGCCGTTCTTGCGGGTGCGGCGGTTCTCGGCTGCGGGGCTCGCGTCGGGGGCGGTTGTGGTCAAAGCGCTCATGTTTGCTCTCCTCTCAGTCCAGGTCCGTCTCGCCCGCACGGGTCATGCGGTACTGGAGGATGGTGATGGCCGCCAACACGATGAGCAGCCCCACCGCCATGGCGGAGGCGTAGCCGAACTGGAAGCGGCCGAAGGCCATGTCGTAGATGTAGTACTGCAGCACGCGGCTGGCGTTGACCGGCCCACCCTGGGTGGTCACCGAGACGGTGTCGAAGACCTGGAAGGAGCCGATCATCGTCATGATCAGCACGAGGGCCAGGATGGGGCGCAGCAGCGGCACCGTGATCTTCCAGAACATGGTCCACTCGCTGGCGCCGTCCATCTTGCCGGCCTCGTAGACCGTCTCCGGGATTGACTGCAGCCCGGCGAAGATCAGCAGGGCGGTGTAGCCCACGTGCCGCCATACGTTGATCAGGGCAATGGTGGGGATGGCCAGGGCGGAGGAGAAGAAGTTGACGCTCTCCCCGGTGATGGCGGAGATGATCTCGTTGGAGATGCCCAGCGTGTTGTCCAGGATCCACAGCCACAGCATGGCGACGACGACGTTGGACACCAGGTAGGGGGTCAGCACGATCGAGCGCACCAGCGTCGACTGGGTCAGCCGCTGCATGAGCACGGCGATCACCAGTGCGAGGATGGTCTGCAGGCCGATGTTGATCAGCACGTACTCCAGCGTCACCTTGACGGCGTTCCAGAAGATGGAGTCGCCGATCATGCGCTTGTAGTTGCTCAGGCCAATGAACTGTTCCGGGGTCAGCAGGTTGTACTCGGTGAAGGACAGCCAGATGCCCCGGATCAGGGGCCAGATGTAGAAGGCGACCAGGCCGATGCCGGCGGGAATGATGAAGGCGATGCCGAGTAGGCGGTCGTCCTTCGGTTTCCTGCGCAGCGCCGGTCCGGCGGCGGCGGTCGCTGTGGACATGGGCGATACTCCGTTCCTGGCGGGATTTGGATCGGGAAATACGGGTTGGTGGTCAATCGCTCCGGTGCGACGACGCGGCCAGGGTCGGGCGGCGCACCCTTGGGCGCGGAGCGGCTCAGACGGCGGTGACGCGCACGAGCAGCGTGTGGTCGGGATGGATGACGGGCAATGACAGGCCGGTGTTCACCAGGTACGAGCCGGGCAGGACCACCCCCTCGGGGCGGGTCCAGGCGGCCTCGTAGGTGTGGCCCTCGTACAGGGGAGCAGCCAGCTGCACCCGGTAGGTGCGCTGCGGGTCCAGGCCGGGCAGGGGCCGGGGGGCGCCGGGCCAGGTGAGTGCCTGTCCCAGGCTGGTCAGTCCGAACAGGGCGTCGGAGCGATCCGGGGCGACGACGCCCTGAATGCGTACGGCGTCGTCCTCGTCGACGTCGGCGTGGACAACCGTGCCGGCGTGCAGCAGGGGGCGCAGCCGCTTGTGCAGGCCGATCAGCTCCGCCAGGCCCTGCTTGTCGGCGTCGGTGGCGCTCAGCAGATCCCACTCCACGCCCATGTGTCCCCACAGGGCGGTGGCCGCGCGGAAGGAGATGTCCAGGCTGCGCAGTGTGGTGTGGTCGCGCCCGGAGCCGACGTGGGTGCCGATCAGTTCGGGCGGCAGCAGCAGCATGGTGCCGCGGTTGATGTTGGCGCGGTCGTGGGCGTCGTTGCAGTCGGAGGTCCACACGCGCTGGGTGTGCTCGATGATCCCCAGGTCGATGCGGCCCCCGCCGCCGCAGCAGGACTCGATCTCCAGGTTCGGGAAGCGCTCGTGGAGGGCGTCCAGTAGCCGGTAGAGGGCGAGGGTCTGCTCGTGGATGGCCGGGGCGCCGTAGCGGGTCCCGAGTGCGGCATTGGGAGCCATGTGCCCGGCGGCCAGCACCGTGGAGTTGTGGTCCCACTTGATGTAGGCCAGGTCCAGGCGCTCCACCAGGTCGCTGATGGCGCCGAACAGGTAGTCCCAGGCGCCCGGGGCGGTGAGGTCCAGCACCCGCTGGTGGCGGTGCTCGACGGCGCCGCCGGCCCCGTCGGACAGGATCCAGTCGGGATGGGTGCGGGCCAGCTCGGAGTCGCGGTTGATCATCTCCGGCTCGAACCACAGTCCCAGCTCCATGCCCAACTCGCGCACGTGCTGCGCCAGCGGCTCCAGCCCGGTGGGCCAGACCTCCGGGGAGACCTGCCAGTCGCCCAGGCCGGAGGTGTCGTCGCGGCGCGAACCGAACCAGCCGTCGTCGACGACGAAGCGCTCGACGCCGATGGCGGCGGCCTCATCGGCCAGGGCCTTGAGCTTGTCCAGATCGTGGTTGAAGTAGACGGCCTCCCAGATGTTGAGCAGCACCGGTCGCGGGCGGGCCGGGTAGGAGGGCAGGGCCCGCACGTGGGCGTGCGCCCGGGCGGCGAGCGCGTCCAGGCCCTCCCCCCAGGAGCCGACCACCCACGGGCTGGTGTAGCTCTGGCCGGGGCCGAGCACAATCTCACCGGGGTGGAGCAGCTCCCCGGCCCCCAGCAGCCGGTAACCCTGGGCGGGGTGGGCGGCCAGGGCGCGGGTGTTGCCGGACCAGGCGAGGTGTACGGCGTGGACGCGGCCGCGGCGCCAGCCGAAGCCGGCGGTGCCGGCGACCAGCCAGGTGACGGCGTCGTGACCGGTGCGGCCCTCCCAGGACTCGCGCAGGCGGGTGCCGGGGGTGAAGGGGGTGCGCACCGGTTGCCGTTCGAAGGCGTGGTGGCCGGTGAAGTCGAGCAGCTCGGTGGCGTCGGCGGGCACCGGCAGGAGCGGGGTGAGTTCGTCGACCTCCAGGGGTGCGGCGTCGGGGCCGGCCGCGTCGGCGACCTCGGCGCGCAGGCGCACCAGGCCGGATGGCTCCAGACGCAACACGGTGGTCAGGACGATGCTGTGGACCGGGTCGGTGGCGGTGGAGGTGACCTGATCGGCCTGGCCGCCGGGGGCCGCGACCGTCTCGACCGTGTGGGTGACGTTCTCGGGGTGGACGGAGAAGGCCGAGCCGTCGGCGCGGTGCAGCAGAACGGCGGGACGCGCGGACCAGCCCAGGTGTGGCAGCGGCAGCACGGGAAGATCCGGGGTGGTCCAGGTCTGGTTGGAGCCGGTGGCCGTGTTCTGGGCGATGCCGACGTCGGCGAGGGCCGCGCCATCGAGCTCGCCCAGGTCCTCGCCCCAGTGCCGCACGACCGGGTGCCGGTCGGGCATCAGGTCCAGGACCAGTGAGGTGCCGGCCCGGCGCAGGTGGACGGTACGAGAGTGGGACACGGGGTCTCCTTCGACTTATGTGGGATCTGCGGCTGGGATTGCGGGCTGTTCCCCGCGGGTCCGGCCGCCGCGGCGCGGCCGGGCTGTTGCACAGCGATTATTTTCTAGTCGAAGAAATGCGTGACGTCAACCACCGGCACCACCACACTTGGGCCACCCGCGCCCGGCTCGATCCTTGCCCGCTTTCAGCCCCTCCCCGGCGGACTGCTGGCCAAACCGGCGATCATGCGCCACGATCGCTTCATGACGCCGGCCCCCTCACCCGCCCCGCCCGAGATTCCCCCGCTCGGAACCAGCCCGGTACGCGCCGTGCTGCTCGACGCCGACGGCGTTTTGCAGCTGATCGGCACACCCTGGGATCAGGCGCTGACCAATGGCGGCGGGGAGCGCTTCTGCCGTCGCCTGCTCGCCGAGGAGGGCCCCGCTCTGAGAGGAGACGAGGATCTGCGCACCCTGCTTGAGCGGCTGGTAGACGAGTTACGGCTCGGCGCGAGCGTGGAAGAACTGCTCGACCTGTGGTGGCGGGCCACGCCGGACCCGGCCGCCTGGCAGGCGGTCCGCGAGCTGCGGGCCGCCGGCTACACCACGGTGCTGGCCACCAACCAGCAGCACGAGCGTCGCGCCTGGATGCGCTCGGTACTCGGGTACGACGGTCTGTGCGACGTGGATGCCTACTCCTGCACGCTCGGCGTGGCCAAGCCCAGCGCCGAGTACTTCCGCACGGTGCTGGACCTGGTTGGCGTGGCTCCGCAGGAGGCGCTGTTCGTGGACGACAGCGCGGCCAATGTGTCCGCGGCGGCGACGCTCGGCATACGCACGGTGCACCACCCGGCGGACGCGGGCGGGGACCTGCTGCGCCAGGAGATCGTCGCCGTGCTCGACGGCACCACGGTGGCCTGAGTCGCCTCCACCGGGTAATACGGCGCCCTGTCGCCTCCTCGGTCAAGGTTGAACGCAGCCGGCCGGGGCCGCCTCAGCGCTCTCCTCCTGCGGGAGGAGGGGCACCAGGTTTTCCTCATACTTTCGGAATCTAGAGTTCATCCGTACGGACTTGCCAGGCGTCGACGGCGGTACAAAACTCAAGCCTGTGAGCGCGGCGGAGGCGGCGCCCGGAAGGATCACCATGACGAGCATTACGACGTCCGGAAATGTGCGGGAGCAGCGTCAATCCTCTGCCGCGGCCCGGACGTCGGATGCCATGAGGGCCACAGCCGCCGCCCGTCGTCGTTTCGATGCTCGCCTGCAGGATCCGGCGCGGCGTGCTCCGCGCGTGTTCCGGCACCTCATCGACCGCATTCACCGGCTGCTGCCGGGGTTCCTGCGCCGCCGAGTGCCGGTGACCTTCATCGGCTACGCGCTCATCAACGGCTCCGGATTCGTCATCGACATCAGCTTCCTGACGCTGTTCTACGAGCAACTGCACTGGTTCTACCCCCTGGCCGTCACCGTGGGCTATGCGATCGCGGGCGTGTACTCACTGCTGCTCAACCGCTGGCTGAACTTCCAGTCGCACGGCTCGCTGGTCTCACAGGGGTCGCGCTACGCCGTCGGCCTGGTCTCCCAGTACGTGATCTTCATTCTGGGCCTGTCCAGCCTGCTGCACCTGGTGGGGGTGAACGCGGAGCTGGCGCGGCTGATCTCGGCCTGCTGCGAGGGGATCTACCTGTACGCACTGATGCGCCTGTGGGTGTTCCGCGGCACGCCCGAACCCGCCGGCGAAGCCGCCTGAGCCCGCCCGCGTAAGCGCGGACGGGAGCGCCCGCAGGCCCGCCCGCCGTCGCCGCCCGTGCCCGTCGCTTACCCGCCGTTCACCAGCAGGCGCGCGTGGTCTCCGTGGGCCCGTCCAGCTCGGTGAAACCCGCATCCACCACCGACACCGGCCGCGGACGGTTCCGCCAAGACGCCTCCGACGGGAAGACGACGCGTACCCGGTAGCCCTGCGCGGCCCAGCGCTCCCGCAGGTCGGCGGGCAGCTGCGGGCTCTCCCAGGCGAGCTGGGCGGCGTGGGCGACCTGCGCGCACAGCTTCCCACTGGTCATCTCCTCCAGCGGAGTGACCTCCACCGTCACCAGGGCCTGCTGCGACACCGAGTCACTGGTGAGCACGATCCCGCGGGCGGCGTCGGGGTCCTTGGCGACGGCGGCCGTGATCGCGGCCGGCGGCGGAGGCAGCTCGCCCCCGTGCGGGAAGTGGGTGCCCTCCACCTGGGTCTTGGCCAGCGCGGGCGGCAGTGGGCGGACGGGCCCGGGCACGATCGCGCGCGCCTCGGCCCTCCCCCAGCCGGCCGGTCCGTCCTGGGCGACGGTGACGCCCGGCAGCTCCTGAATCTCATCCCAGCGTCGACCGCGAGCGCGGCGCACCAACTTGCGGATGCGCCCGTCGCGCCAGTACTCCACGGCGTCGTGCCAGGGGCCGCCGGGGGCGGACTCGGGGGCGGCTAGCAGGGCCACGACGGCGCGGGCGCTGGCCTCCGCAACGTCGATGCGGCGGGGCGGGTGGACCTTGTCGTAGTGGACGGCGATTTGCATGGCCCAGGGAATGGGGTGGTCGGCGTGAGCGGATGGGGAGGGCGAATCGGCCGCACCGGGGACGTTTTGCGGGGACAATGGCTGCATGCGTCACATTATCTGGGACATGGGCGGCACCCTGGTAGACACCTACCCGGAGGTCGACCGGGTGCTGTGCGAGGCGGCCTTCGGCGACGCCGACCCCGCCCACCTGCATCACGTGACCGAACTGACCCGTCACTCCATCGCCCATGCGATCGCCACGCTCAGCGAGGAGCAGCGCCTCGATCCCCACGGGCTGGAAGAGGCATACGACGATCTGAAGGAGCGGTGGCACACGCAACCGGCGCCGGTCATGGACGGGGCGCGGGAAGTGATGGCGCGCGTGCGGTCCCTGGGCGGGTTGAACCTGCTGGCCACACACCGGGACCGCGACTCCGCCACCGCCCTGCTGCAGGGGCTGCACTTGAAGATGGATGACATCGTCTGTGCCCCGGACGGGGTGGCCCGCAAGCCCAGCCCGGACATGAACCTGCTGCTGGCCGAGCGCCACCGGCTCGACCCGGCGGAGGTGCTGTGCGTCGGCGACCGACCGATCGACGTGGTGGCCGCCCGGGGGGCGGGTATGCCCGCGGCGCTGCTGGTGCGCCCGGGGACGTCGGTGACTCTGCCGGATGATGCTCCCGGAGCGCTGGTCGTCGCCAGCCTGCGGGACCTGCTCCCCCTGCTGGACTGAGCCCCCGGCCCAAGGGGCTTGCCCTCGGACTCCGCCCCCGTCGCTTAGACCGTCGTGCCCGGCAGGCGCATCAGCAGGGCGTCGCCGTCGAAGACGAGGCCCGCATAGCCGTCCACGTGGGCGGCCTCCTGGAAGCCGGCGGCAAGGTGAGCGGCGACGGAGGCGTGGTTGGCGGTCTCGACAACACTGAACAGGTCCTCCGCCGGATCGATCTCCTGCACGGCGGCGCCCACCGCGGCCAGCAGGGCACGGCCGATGCCGCGGCTGCGGGCGCCGGGATCGACGATCAGACCGGAAACCATCCAGCGCTCCGGGCGGTCATTCTCCAAGTCTGCGGGCAGGACGAAAGCACCGGACAGGGCGACCGGGGCGGCCGTGTCATCAACTTCGGCCGCGTGGGCTACCGCATCGACCTCGGCCGACCGTGCGGCCGCGCCTCCGGCCCCGGTGGGCTCGGCGTCGTCGGCGGGGAGGGAGGCCAGCAGCAGCACCGGTAGGGCGGCAATCATGCGCGGCGCCTGTTCCAGCGCCTCCTCCACGGTGATCCCGCGCAGGGCCAGCAGGCGGGCAACCCGCGCCTCGTCGTCGGGACGGGCTGGGCGAATGGTCACGCCCGACGGCGCCGCGGTCATGCTCGTTCTCCCTCTGCGTCGGCGGGGTCGGTCGGCGGGCTACCCGCCTGCCCGTCGTATGAAGCCAGTTCCACGAGGTTGCCGTCCGGGTCGCGCAGGTAGACGCTGTGCATGGGGCCCCGGGCTCCGGAGCGGGCGACCGGGCCGAGCTCGATCTCGGTTCCCGTCCGGGCCAGGTGCGCGACGACGTCGTCGAGCGGTGCGTCGACGACCAGGCACAGGTCGGCGCTGCCAACGGTGGGGGCGGCGGCCTCGGGGGTGAGGCGCCCGTCGGCGGGACGCAGGTTGAGTTTCTGGCTCCCCAGCCGCAGTGCGACCCGGCCGCCGTCGAAGGTGAAGGTCTCCAGGCCGAGTACGCGCGTGTAGAAGTCGACCGCGGCGGGGACCGAGGCGACGGTGAGTACGAGGTGGTCGATGCCGGTGACGCGCATGGGAGCCATCATGCACCCGTGGGCCCCGGCGCCGCCTGTACGACGACGCCGGGGCCCACGCAGTGGCCGACAACCCGGGCGGTTCATCCCGAGCCGCTTACCGGGCTCCCGCTACGAGGCCCGCCCCAGCGGGTGAGTTCCGGGGTGCCGGGAGACGGCCCGCACCTCGTGCCGGGGAGTGTGCGGCCCGCTCGCGGCCCAGTCGGCGCGCGGATGCGGCGGGTTGACCAGGATGGCGTCACCGGTGGCGTGGTCGGGCTCCAGCTGCCAGCTGGGCCGGCGCAGCGCGTAGAAGATCAGCGGCGGCACCCCCAGCCCCACGATCACCAGCCCCACCACCAGGGCGTAGCCGACGGTGCTCAGTCCGGTGAAACCGGACGGACGCACGAAGGACAGCACGAAGGCAACCGCACAGGCCACGAAGCCGACGCCGGCCACCAGCCCCATCGCGGGTGTGCGATAGGTGCGCTGCACCTGCGGGCGGGTGGCGCGCAGGCGCAGGGCGGCGGCGAACAGCATCATGTACATGATCAGGTACAGGGCGGCGGCCATGTCGATCAGCGTGACGAAGGCGGTGTTGCCGTTGGGGATCACCACGAACAGCAGCGCCAGGATCGTCACGATGACGCCCTGCAGCAGCAGGATCGAGCGCTGCACGCCGGCGCCGTTGCGCCGCTGTAGCGCCGGAGGCAGCAGACCGGTGCGGGCGGCGGCGAGCAGACCCTTGGACGGGCCGGCGATCCAGGTGACAACGGAGGCGAAGGCACCCAGCGCGATCAGCAGCGAGATCACCGGTGTGCCCCAGGCCAGGTGCCAGTGGTCGAAGAAGGTCTTGAAGGCCAGGTTGATGCCGTCGACTACTCCGAGGCTGGCCTTGGGCACGGCGACCGCGATCGCCAGGGTCGGCAGGATAAAGATCGCCAGGATCACCACCGCCGAGATCAGGACGGTGCGCGGATAGCCGCGGCCGGGGTCGGCCAGGTCGTTGGCATGCACCGCGTTGACCTCCATGCCCGCGTAGGCGAGCACGTTGGACACGATCAGCACGATGGAGGCCAGGCCCGTCCAGGGCGGCAGGATCGCCGACGTCGTCAGCTCCGTCTGGGAGGGCGTGCCGGAGATCAGCCAGGCGGCGCCGAAGATGATCAGCAGCGCGGCCGGGAAGAGCGTGCCGATGATGCCGCTCCACGAACCGACCTTGGCGAACAGGTTGCCGCCGGCCAGGGTGATGAGGGTGGATACCCAGTACAGGACGATGATGACACCGGCCACGTACACGCCATTGTTCGCCAGCGTGCCACGGCCCAGCACGTAGGACAGGCTCACGGCGATGAAGGCGATTTGAGTGGGGTACCAGACCACGTTCTGCACCCATTGCAGCCAGATGGCCACGAAGCCCCAGCGCTCCCCGAAGGCCTCGCGCACCCAGATGAACACGCCGCCCTTCCAGCCGGTGGCCAGCTCCGCGGCCACCAGCGCCGTCGGCACCATGAACAGCACCGCCGGGATGATGTACAGCACCACCGAGGGCAGGCCGTAGCCGGCCATGGCGGGCAGGGAGCGCAGCGAGGCCACGGCCACCACCGTGAGCATGGCCAGGTTGAATACGCTCATTGAGGCGGGCGGGCGGACCGCGTCCTGGCTCGGCCCGACGGCGGCGGGTGCGGCAGGAGCGGCAGCCCCGGGCGCGGGCGCGGGCAGGTCCCCGAGCGTCCCGGCGGGTGGGTGGCCGGAGCGGGCACCGCGAAAGGCGGATGTGCCAGACGAGGCGGGTGCGTTAGCGGTGCTGGCGCGAGCGCCGTCGTCGGGGAAGGAGGTTCCGGCAGCACTGCCGGTGGTTTTGACGGACATTTCGACCCCTCAGTGGTGGAAGGCGGTGGGGCGGTTCGACTCGTGGGGCAGCGGCCCGTCGAGCCGGTCGAGGTAGGCGACCTCGGCGCGCATGTCCTCCAGGAGGGCGTCGGCCATGTCGTGGCTGAGCCCGTTGCGGACGACGATCCGCTGCACGGTGACGTCGGTGAGGTCATCGGGCATCGGGTAGGCGGGGACCAGCCAGCCCTTCATGCGCAGCCGGTCGGACAGGTCGTACAGGTTCCACTTGTCGGCGTGGTCGGCGCGCAGCCGCCACGCGAACACGGGGATGTCCGAACCGTCGTTCCACAGTTCGAAGGGCCCCATGGCGGCGACCTGGTCGGCCAGGTAGCGGGCGACGTCGCGGCTGTTGGACTGCACCCGGCGGTAGCCGTCGAAGCCGAGCCGCAGGAACATGTAGTACTGCAGCAGCACCTGGGCGCCGGGGCGGGAGAAGTTGAGCGCGAAGGTGGGCATCTGCCCGCCGAGGTAGGAGACCTCGAAGATCAGCTCCTCGGGGAGGGCGGCCTCCTCGCGCCACACCACCCAACCGATGCCGGGGTAGACCAGACCGTACTTGTGGCCAGAGGTGGAGATGGAGGCCACCCGGTCGATGCGGAAGTCCCACTCCAGTTCCGGCTGGATGAAGGGGGCGATCATGGCCCCGGAGGCGCCGTCGACGTGGATCGGGATGTCCAGGCCGGTGCGCTCTTGGATGGCATCCAACGCCTGGGCGATCTTCGCGACCGGCTCGTACATGCCGGTGTAGGTCACCCCCATGATGGCCACGACGCCGATGGTGTTCTCGTCGACGTAGTCCTCCAGCCGGTAGCCGTCCAGGACCTTGTGCTCCTCGGTGATGGGCACGTACCGGGGCTCGACGTCGAAGTAGTTGCAGAACTTCTCCCAGCACACCTGCACGGCGCTGGACATGATCAGGTTCGGCCGGTCGGTGGGCTTGCCGGCGGCGCGGCGGGCGTTGCGCCAGCGGCGCTTGAGCGCCAACCCGCCCAGCATGCAGGCCTCCGAGGAGCCGATGGTCGAGGTGCCGATGGCGCGGCGCGGGTCCGGCGCGTGCCACAGGTCCGCGAGCATGGTCCAGCAGCGGGTCTCAATCTCCGCGGTGCGCGGGTACTCGTCCTTGTCGATCATGTTCTTGTCGGCCGCCTCCAGGTACAGGCGGTTGGCGCGTTCGTCCATCCAGGTGCCGACGAAGGTGGCGAGGTTGAGCCGGGCGTTGCCGTCCAGCATCGCCTCGTCGTGGACCACCTGGTAGGCGGTCTCGGGCAGCGCCTCCCCGCTGGGGAAGCGGAACTTCGGCAGGTCATAGGCCTCGCCGGGGCGGGCGAACAGCGGGTTGAGTTCACTGCTGCCCGGATCCGGGGCGGAAGAACCGTCGAATACTGGCCGTGACATGTCGGATTCTCCTTTCGGTTGGCAACGATTGACATAGGAATATCACCACGCCGTGCTTGCTACCACACACACCAGACAATAAGGCCGCATTTGCAATTTACCACGGATATTCCTCCCAGCTTTCCGAAACAATTGCTACACCTGCCAGCATTCTTCAAGCTTTTCTTTATAGCCGGCGTCACCAGGAGCCACTTGAAAAGCACCAGAAAGCAGGCTGGAAATAGTCGTACAAATTCATGCAAGCGCGCAGGCACGCCGCGTGCACCCGCAAATTGAACAGCACCTGAAAGCATCCGCGGAAAAGCCTGAACCGGCCGCCTGATTTGCGTCCACACGGACTGCGACAAGACGGGCTCATCGCGCTTGAACGTGTAATGGAGGCTGCCGAGGAGAGAGGAAGAAGCCTGAACTACGGGTCGGCACCCGGAGAAGCCGAGGCCGCTGGCCGACCTCGAATAGGAGCGGGCGGAGAGTGCTACTCGCCGCCGAGGAGTTCGCGAACCTCCTGGGCGGTCAGGCGGGCGCGGCTCGCCGCCGCACCGGGGTGAGCCGCTCCCCCGCCGACAGGCCCGTCGGCTACCCCGCCCGCGGCGTCGTCGGCGGAGCCCTCCACCACGCGGTCAAAGAGCTCGGCCTTCTTCTCCTTCAGGTCCATGACCTTCTCCTCGATAGTCCCGGCGGAAACGAGCCGGTAGACCATGACGGGCCGGTCCTGGCCGATGCGGTGGGTGCGATCCACCGCCTGCTCCTCGGCCTGCGGGTTCCACCACGGATCCAGCAGGAACACGTAGTCGGCCTCCGTCAGCGTCAGCCCGAAGCCACCGGCCTTCAGCGAGATGAGGAAGACGTCGGCGTCCCCGGCCCGGAAGGCGTCGATGACCTGTTGCCGGTTGGTGGTTGTGCCGTCAAGGTAGGCGGTGCGCATGCCGGCGGCCTCAAGTACCTCGCGCACCCCACTCAGGTAGCGGGTGAACTGGCTGAACACCAGGGCGCGGTGTCCCTCCGCGACCACCGGCTGCAGCGTCTCCAAAAGCACCTCGACCTTGGCCGTGGGCTTGTGCGTGGCCCTGCCCCGCTTCCCTGCCTGGGAGCCTCCGGCGTCGGGCCCCTCAACCAGAGCCGGGTCGAGCGCCATCTGCCGCAGGATCGTCAGTGATTTCAAGGCGGTGAATCGAGACTGGGCGGTGTCCTCCTCCAGCAGCCCCAGTACCTTCTGCCGTTCACGCGCGAGCCGCCGGTCGTAGGCACGCCGGTGTGCCGGCGGCAATTCCACCGCCAGGATCTGCTCGTTCTTGGCGGGCAGGTCGGCGGCGACGTCCTCCTTGGTGCGGCGCAGCATGAACGGGTGGATACGAGCGCGCAGCGCCGCCAGGGCGGCGTCGTCCCCATGCTCGATGGGCCGCCGGTACAGCTCGGTGAAGCGGTCCGGGCCGGGCAGCAGCCCGGGCGCGGTGATGGACAGCAGGCTCCACAGGTCCATCAGCGAGTTCTCCAGCGGCGTGCCGGTGATCGCCACCATCGACGGCGTGCGCAGGCGCCGCACGGCCTTGTAGGTGACCGCATTGTGGTTCTTGACGAATTGGGCCTCATCGAGCACTACCCACGCCCAGTCGACGGCGGTGAAGTCCTCCTCCTCGATCCGGGCGATGGTGTAGCTGGTGACCACCAGGTCGGCGCCGGAGCGGATTGCTTCCAGGTCCTCCCCCCGCTTGCCGCGGGTGCGGGTGACGGTGCGCACCCTTAGCTCGGGACAGAAACGGGCGGCCTGTTCCGCCCAGGCGCCGACGACGCTCGTGGGGGCGACCACCAGCACCGGGCAGTCCTCGTGCATCCCGGGCCGCTGAGAGGCTGCCTCGGCCACGGTCCCGTCCGGGGCCGCCCCGGCGCCCGTCCTGCGCTGCTCCATCACGCGTTGGACGACGGCGAGCACCTGGACGGTCTTTCCCAGCCCCATGTCGTCGGCGAGGACGCCGCCGAGCCCGGTGGACTGCAGCAGGGCGAGCCAGCGGTAGCCCTCCAGCTGGTAGGGCCGCAGCTCGGCTTGCAGTCCCGCGGGCGCCGGCGCATCCACGATGCCGGCGGAGCTTTGTCCGTTGGCGTCGCCCGCCGCGGCACCGGCAACGCCGTCCCCCTCGGCGCCGTCGACCGTGGCCGTCACCGCCAGGAGCCGTTCGACGCCTTCGCGCCAGCGCCGAGTCGCCTCGCCGATAACGCCCAGCTGCTCCAGTTCGGCGTACAGGCCCGCCTGGAAGGGCGTGACCGACAGGTCGCCGGCGCTGCGGGAGCGCGGGTCGCGCAGGTCGCGGCCCTCCTCCATGAGCCGGGCCAGGCGCACGATCTCGGGACGGTTGGCGAGGTTGATCCACTTGCCGGAGTCGAGCAGTACCTCGTCCGCGCCGGTGGCGACCGCTGTCATCAGCCGCTCGATGGGCGCGTCCTCGTCACCGACCTTCACGCGCACCCGCAGGGAGAACCAGTCCGGCCGATCGTCGTCGTCCTCGACGTCGGTGGTGATCAGCGGGACGTCCTCGGCCTCCCGGTAGTCGGGCACCTGCCCGTCCACCTCGACGACGACGCCGTCGATCGCCTCCAGCGCGGGCACGGCCAGGGTGATGAGGCGGGCGGTGTCCATGCCGGTGAAGCGGCCGGGCTGCCACAGCGGGCCGTGGGTGGGGGCCAGCGGCGTACAGGCGTCGATGATGCGGCGGGCCAGGCGGTCCTCGGCCTGGGCGTCGCGCGCCGAGGGGGCCTGCCGGGATTGGCTTCCAGAGCCCGTGCCGCTCACCGCGGCCGCGCCGTCGTAGCCCGTCTGTGCAGCGCCGGTGGAGCGGTCCCAGTCCGGAGGCGCGGACCCGATGACGAGTTCCGCCAGACTGCCGATGGAGACCTCGCCGCGACTGGCGCCGGACGCCGTCTCGTAGCGAATGGACCAGGAGATCTCGGCGCGGTGTTTGGAGGCGTCCATGCTCACGTGGAGCACGGCGACGGGTGTGCCCAGGTCCGGCACGGTCAGGGTGGGATCGAGGGCGACGATGGGCACGGCCGCGGCGAGCCTCCCCAGGTGGTCATGCTCGAAGCGGTCCACGTCCGCGGCGGGAATGGTGAGGTGCTCGTTGCGCGCCAGTACCCGCCCCAGCACCTCATCCGGGGGTGGCTCCAGCGGCATCAGGTTGAGGGCGCCGTCGGCACCCGTGAGCGCATAGGCGTGGGTGGGGTTGCCCAGCGGCCGGTTCTCAGCGGTATGTCCCTCGCCGAGGGTGAGCCCCTCGACGCCGTCGAGGTCCAATGCGGGGGCGATCAGGGCGGTGCCGTCGGGCTGACGGGTGACTGCGAGGCCGGCGCGCAGGCCGGACAGGATGCGTACCGGGTTGCCGCCGTGCTGGGCCGTCGTCAGCGTCACCCCGGCGGCGACGGCGCGCCGCAGCGCATCCCAGACGCGGGCCGGCAGCGCGCCCAGATCGATGACGGAGTTGCTGTAGTAGAAGTCGCCGTAGGGGTCCATGACCGCCAACTCGGTCAGGGCGGCCAGTACATCCGGAGCCACCTCACCGGTCAGATCCCCGTTCGTGAGGCCGCGCCAGGAGATGCCCTGCTTGACCCAGCCGCGCTTGCCGGCGATCAGCGGGCGCAGGTGCAGGCGGCCCGGCCGGGCGGATCCGGATCCGAAGCGGCCAGTGCGGCGGGAGCCGGCGCCGTGCTGAGCAGCGGAGGTGTCTACCACCTCAATGGCGACGGCCCGGCGTGCGGTCTGGCGCGTGTGCAGCAGTTGGGCCAGGCGGCGTTCCCAATCGGCGTCGCCGGGCGGGGCGGAGGCTGCATGCGCCAGGTGGCGGGCGGTCAGCACCAGGGCGGCCGTGTGCTTGCAGTTCCCGCCCACCGGGCAGGAGCAGGTGCCAGACCAGTTCACGCGCTCACCGGCGATGCGGGCATAGACCATGGTCTGATAAATCCGCCCCTGCGCGCCGCGCACCGCGGCGGCAAGAATCTCGCCATTGCCCGAGAGGGAGAGGTTGGCTACCCGCCCCTGCTCCGCGTAGTGGCGTCCGCGGCCGAAGGCCGGCGCACCGACCACGGCCGCGATCTCGGCGTCGGCTATCCGTGCCGGCCAATCCTCGGGCGTGATCTCTCGGGCCATGCCCCCACCATACGGGCGGGGTCCGACACGTTTCGAACCGACTCAGCGCAATGGCGGGCCGCGCAGAAGCACGAACCTCCGAGTCCCTCAGCCCCGCCGTGCTACCACCCGCCGTCCTCCTGCTCGACCTCCGCCAACGCATCGGTCAGAGCCTTCTTGACTCCGCCGGCGCTGAGCTTGCGCTTCTTGACGCTGAGCCGTTTGAGCGTATGCCCAGCACTCCCCGGAGGGCGGCTCCACAGGGCGGGGTGGAGCCGACTCGAGCAGGCTACCGGTTCCTCACGACACGAATTGCTAGACGTTCGCTCCGCAGGTCCTACTCAGCGCCGCCGACGCACGATCTGGGCGATCAGTTCCCGGCTGCAGCCGAGTGCCTGGGCGAGGGCGGTGTAGGACCAGCGCTTCGGCTCGGTCTCGCGGAGCTGGTCGATGAGCTCGTCCCGCTCGGCCCGGTAGCGGGCGGCCAAGGCGTCGGCCTCGAGGGCCTGTGCGTGCAACTCGGCGGCCCGGGCCGCCAACGGGTCGGATACTCCCATTGAGCGTGCCGGAGGGCAGCCATCCCCGTCTGGGACGGCCGCCCTCCGGTTGCGCACTGTGCGCAGCGGGTCAGAGCCCACCTGAGAGCCCCCGCGAGAACTCCGTGATCAGGCTCGGCACCGCGGTGTCGAAGCCAACGACATCGAGCATGCCGGCATCGTCCGGGTCGGCGATGGAAAAGCCCGTGGAGGTCATTCCCACCACGACGAGCCTGGCGGGGATGCCGCTGTGCTCGCGGTAGCGACGCAGCGCCTGGAACGGGTGGATGTCACCGGCCCAGGTCTCGTTATCGGTGTAGATGACGAAGGTGTCCACTTCCAGGTCGTGCTCGGCGGCGTACAGCATGGGCAGTGCGCAGTCCGTACCACCGAAGGGCATCGCGTCCACCACCTTCAGCGCGTCGTCGAGACGACGGCGGGGGCTGATGTCCAGCGGGGCCATGGCGGCCGGCTGCCAGTATCCCGGGCGAGCGTTGGAGAAGGCGAAGGCGGCGGAGCCCGGCTCGGTGGCCAGTTGCACCAGCGCCAGCGCGGCCGCCGCCTCGCGGGCTGTCAAGGCCATGCCGGAGATCGGCATACCCATGGAGCCGGACACGTCGACGGCCAGCATGGTGCGCTTCCCCGCACTCTCCGCGGCACCGAAGGCCGCGTAGAAGGCGGCGTCCAGCGCGTCGGCGACCTTCGTCGTCGGCGTCCAGGCGCTCTTGCCGCGCCGGGAAAACCCGGAGGCGTAGGTGCGCTGGGCGATCAGCGCGGATACCGGGTGCACGCGGGCGGCACGCAGGCGCTCGGTGTCGGTCAACTGCGCGCAGACCTCATCGGTGCGCCCGCCCATTGCGGGCAGCAGCCCCAGTCGGGTCAGGCGCGGCAGCTGGCGCATGAGTGCGGTCAGCGGCACCCCGGCGTCGAGCAGCGCATCCCAGACTTCGGGCCGGGCCAGCGCCGCATCCGGCAGCATCTCCCAGGTCAGGCGGTAGTCGCGGACGATCCGCGCCCAGGTGGCATCGGCGTCGGCCCGAGCGGCATCCACTTCCTGAGCCTTGACGAAACCCTCGATCAGGGAGGGCACCTCCTCCCCTACGGTGCCGTGGGCGATCCAGTCGAGGGTGGCGCGCATGTCGGCCTCCGCGGCGGCCGGGTGAGCCAGGCGCAGCAGGTCGCGGTGCGTCCAGCCGTCGCGCTGGCGGTACTTGACCGCCTGGTAGGCGAGCTGCTCGGCGGTCTTGGTCGTGTACCAGGAGCCGACGGCGCGGCGCAGGCCGCGCCCCCATCCACGGAACTGCTCAACGTAGGTGGCGAAGGTGAACAGGTGCGTTCCGGTGCGGGCCACACGCGGCAGCGCCGCGAGCGCGGCGTCACGGGCCTGCGACACGGAGGCGGCGTACGCCAGGGCGAACAGCGTCGGGTTCTGCTTCGGCGCAGCACCGGCGGTGGAGACCTCGATGATCGTGTTCACCAGCCCCTGCGGGTCGGCGACCGCCATGCGGTGCAGGACCTCGGCGTTCTCGAGTGCCAGCGTGCGGGCGTCGGTGTAGTAGGTACCGCCGTCCACCCCCAGGATCAGGAAGCGACGCAGGCGGGCGGCGTCATCGAGCGCGAAGCCGTAGCCGCCGGCGGCGTTACGCACCTGGCCGGTTCGAGCCGACTCACGCTGCGGCGTGCGCCGAGTACTGATGTCCTTCAAGAAATCCATTTCTTCTTCCCTCTCCTTTCCTGCTTCCGGGGATATGAGATGTGCCGGGGTGGCGGCGGGCGTGTTCTTGCCCGCCGGACAAGCGGTGTCAACCGCGCTGTTGGAGAGCGATAACCGACCGGCTTCGGCCCGCCGCCATCCCGCACGAGCACAGGGGGTGCGCCCGTATTCAGGCTGCACGAACGGCGGAGGCGGGCGTGTGTTCGGCCTCCGGATCCTCCGAGGAGGGTTGGGGTCGAACCAACTAATACCGATAACCGAAGACCTTCCGGCCCGCCGGCGCACCGTTCGCGCATATCGGCCGTGGCCGACTCGCAGGAGTGTAGACCCCTACACACCTGGAACTCAATCCATCCCCACCGGTGATGTTTGTGAGGTGACGCACCCGTCCGACCACGCCGCCCGCCAGAACCGGGCCCCTACCAGCACGCGGAACCACCTCAGAGCCCTCCGGCTCCGGGCCGCGGCTCGTACACGAGTTCTCTGCAAAGACACGAGTTTTGGAGCTTCGCGTGCGCTGGGCACATAAACCTCCGGAACTCGTGTATCTGACGCAAACTCGTGTTCCTGCCACCGCGCCGATTCCCACGCCCCCACGTCATCGGTCCCGGGCACATGTGCGCGAGCGGGCGTGAACCTGGCGGGCTGTCCGAGCGGGCGTGGCACGATGACCGGAGCCGACCGCTCTACCCTTGAGCTACCGGCGAAGCGCCGACGAGGACTCGAACCCCGAACCGCCGGTCCGATAACCGACCATCTCCGGCCCGCCCGAACGCTTGTACCGTAAGCGCTCGCCGGGTACTCCGTCAACCGCCCGAGCCGGAGTCAATAGGTCCGAGTTCGCTCGACAGACCCTCACGGCCTCTGCGGCGTGAAGACCCGTCCTTCCGCAGGCGAACATCCCCTTTCGCCAGGGAAAGTCAGTGAAGGGAGACGTCTGCGTCCGTGACCCGCCAGGCGTGGAAGGGCACGGTCAGCCCGGCCCGACTGGGAGCACACAGGAATGGGCCGGCCTCGGCGACGGCGTCCTCCGGGAACGGCAGCAGGCGCACCATGCGCAGCGCGGCGGTGCCGTCGGGCGCGATCAGACCGGCGCGCATGGTGATCGCATCGCCCTTGCGGCTGACGCGGATGCGCACGCGCTTGCCCTGCCAGTCGGGCACGGGGGCCACCGACCAGTCGGAGTTGCCGGCCGTGACGACGGCGCCCAGCTGGCAGGTGCCGTCTGAGAACTCCACCCCGGCCTTGACCCAGTTCTCGGCGTCGACGCGCACCATGACGCCGGCCTGGTCGAAGTTTTCGGTGAAGGCGGCGGTCATGTCCACCTCGACCGCCGTGTTCTGTTCGAAGGGGGTCAGCAGGGCATGGGCGGTGTCGACGATGAAGCCGTAGCTGGTGCGCCGCCACGCATCC
Source organism: Actinomyces succiniciruminis (assembly GCF_900002405.1). Lineage (GTDB taxonomy): Bacteria > Actinomycetota > Actinomycetes > Actinomycetales > Actinomycetaceae > Actinomyces > Actinomyces succiniciruminis. The sequence continues at coordinate 143,682 of NZ_LK995542.1, forward strand.
GACTTCTCGACGGCGGTGACCAGCAGGTCTCCGTCCCTCTCCTCGACTGCGGCGGGCGGGTTCAGCCAGTGTCCTGCGGACCAGGGAAGCGTCGTCATGATCCGAGCCTAGCCGCGGTTGCCCCGGCTGTCGCGCGCTTGGCGCCGGGAAACGAAGCGCCTCAGGCGCAGCGCCCCCGATACAGGCCGTTGCAGATGGGGCGGGAGCCGCAGTTCAGGCAGTCGCCGTCGAAGTGGGGCACGTGCAGTTCGGCGGCGGGGACCTCCCAGCCGAGCGGGGCACGCAGGTGCCAGGGTCGGCGATCCTGCGCGGTGTAGGACAGGCCGGAGCGGTGGGCCTGCACGGACTGGTTGCGCTTGGTACCCATCCGGTAGGTGCGCCCGTCCTTGATCAGCGTGGAGCCGGTCTCGATGAAGGTCATGGACACGTCCGCCTGTTCGCACTGGGCGCGCAGGGAGCGGACCCAGTCGACGTCGAGCGGCCGGGCGCCGCCGTAGTTCTCGCCGCCCACGATCAGTTGCTCGATCTGGCCATCGGCCAGGTAGCGGCCCAGTTCGATGGGGCCGATCAGGGGCGCGGCCATGGCGCCCTTGTGAGTGAAGGGCAGGTCGAGCAGCACGGGCAGGCGCTGGTCGGTGCGGCGCTGGTTCTCAATTGACACCGAGAGCATGACGTTGTCCCAGCCGTCACCCCAGTCACTGGGCAGGCAGCGGGCGACGCGGTGGGGGCGCTTGGTGAGCAGGAAGAACTTCACGTCCGGGCGGGCGCGGATGATGTCCCAGGCCTCCTCGCGCCAGGGGTCGGCCTGGCGCAGGAAGAAGTCGCTGGTCATGCACACGCGCAGCATCTCGCCGGCGCGGACCTTGTAAGCACCCGTGCGGTCGACGGCGAGGGGATAGCGGAAACCATCGTCGCCGACGCGGCGGATGAGCTCGCCGTCGACGCCTCGCGAGGCGTCTTGGAACATCATGAAGCAGTTGTCGCAGCCCTCGGAGACGCGGCGGCAGCCGTGCCAGGGGTTCCAGGTATCGTGCACGCCCCCTCCTCTCATGTCTGCATGAGCCGAAGCAGGCCGACTCACATCGAATCGATGCTAACCGATTCTCGTGCGCCCACCAATCCGCGGACCGTGGAATTGCGAAGCGCCACGAGTGCTCAGCCGCGCGTCCGCGCAAGTGGCGGGCTTTGCCGCGGCGCTAGGTAGCGTCGAAGCGTGCGGACGGCTCCAACAGACCCCACAACGACGACGCGCCCCTCGCCTGAATACGGCGAGGGGCGCACGCCAACGCGCGCGGGCACGAGGCCCGACAGCGAACCTTAGGCCTGCGACTGCCCGGAATCCGGGTTCTGCGGGCCAGCCGACTGCTGCGGCTGCTGTGACGCCGAGTAATCCTGCGGCGCCTGCGGCTGAGGAGTCGGTACCTGCGGCTGTTGAGGCGCCGGGTAACCCTGCTGAGCCTGATGGGCCTGTGGGAACTGCTGCTGCGGGGCAGCGTAAGGCTGCGGACCGGCGGGCGGCTGAGCCTGGTTGGCCTGCCACTGCTGAGGCGCCGGGTAACCCTGCTGAGCCTGATGGGCCTGCGGGAACTGCTGCGGGCCCCCATAGGCGGGGAACGCCGAAGCGGCGGCGGGTTCCTTCTTGACGAGGGACATGATCGAGTAGATGGCGATTGCGATGAACAGGAGCGCGTCAATCAAGACCATGAAGTAGCCGAAACCGCGTGAGGCTCCGTAGTCGAAGACCTCGTTGTTACCGAGCGCCTCACCGAACCCCATCAGAGCGCCGACGATGGCAACACTCGGGATGACCCACATGACCCCCTTGGCGACCTTGTCCTGCAGGAAGACAAGAACCGTGGCGGCGATCGTGCCAATGAGCAGGATCCAGAAGAAGGCTCCGTCCCGGCTCCCAGCCAGTGACATCGAGTTGGAGTAACCCCACACGGAAATGGATACGAACGGGGTGAACATGGCCAGGAGCGTGACAACCACGGTGGCCGCGGACAAGCCGCCGAGAATATTGCGCACATTCGTCGGGAAATGCGGGCTCGGTTTGGCCAGCAGGTTCTGGAACTGCGCCTGGGCCTGTTGTTGGAAGCCCGGTTGGGCGGAGGGCGGCGCGGCGGATTGCTGCGGTGCCGCATAGGCCTGCTGCGGTACCTGAGCGGACTGGTAGGCGGGCGACTGCGGCACACCCGCCTGGGCCGAGGATGCCGGATCGGAGCCGGCCGGTGCGCCACTCTGGGCGTTGGAGTCGCTCGGGATGCCGTTCTGAGGCTCCGGAGACACGGGGTTACTCATGCGCTCACCCTACGTCGGCTCAGTCGCAAGCCGCATGGGAGGTACGACACGGTGAAGTTACAGGTCACCGCGGAGGCGAGTCTCGCGCGGGAGCTCAGGTTGTGCCGCTACGGCGACAGGCCACTCAGACGCTCATGCGGCACCGGCCGCCCCGGGCGCGATGACCGCCAGCCCCAGAGCTCTGGCAGCTTCGCCAAATCTGTGGTCGTACATGAGTACCGCATCTACATTTAGCCTGATCGCAGCCTCAAGGTGCAATGCATCCAGGGTGCGCAGATATGGCATCGGCAATAAACCCGCATTGCGGAAGACCGCCCGGTCGAGGGACGCGAACGACACTCCTTCAAGGAGCCGCGTCACGTCGTCCTGATTAAGACTCTCTCGGACCGCAATACGACGCAACTCAACCTCAAGCAGATCACTGGAGACCAGCGTGCTTGGCGTCCGATCGAGCCAGTCGAGCAGCGCAGGATCAAGCTCATTCAATGGCACTATCCGCCGACACGTATGCCTGGAGCAAGCACCGACATCCTGCTCGTCACCGCTCACCCCGAAGCACGTCCGCCTCCCAAGCAGCCACGGCGGCCAACTCCCGCGGCGCGTGCAGCCAGTGGGCGCCGCCTGACACAACCGTCAGGTCGGCGCTGAAGCGGCGGCAGAAGTCCTCTACCGACTTGTGCGGTACCAGTTCATCCCGCTCCCCCATAATGACCGACGTCGGCACGTCCCAGGAGAGCCCGCTGTTGTTTTCCGCGTAGACCAGGTATCGCCACGAGAGCACACCCGAATCGGTGCGGATTTCTCCCTGTTCGGCCAGTTCCTCACGGGAGACGTCTGCCTGACGCAGCATCCGCTCGATCATGCCGACCATGTCCAACAGCGGAGACTGGAACAGCGCCAACGCCAGGGGCTCATCACACAGCGCCACCAGGGACAGCCAGGCGCCGATACTGGTGGCACGCAGCCCGAGCACGGGCCAACGGCTCCGCATCCGCGCCGCCAGGTGACGCAAATAGGGCACGCAGTCCCAGGGCAGCAGCCCCTCGGGCAGGTCGCAGGCGACCGCCTGCCAGCCGGTCTGCGCGGCCCGCAAAGCGAATCCCTCGGCGTCGCGCCGCGATCCGCCTGCCCCGTGGACGCAGAGGAAGGCGCGCGGCGCGTTCTCACCCCAGACGGTCACACCGCCGAGGCCAGGAACATCGAACACTTTCGCAGCGGTCATTGCTATCGGCCTGTGGGCGCGGGCGGTCACGCCGCCCCGCTCGCGTGAGCGGTCGGCGGGCCGCCGCGCGCTTCCGGTCGCGCTTCACAGGTAGTGGGCGCGCAGGTCCTCGGAGGTCTTGGCGGACAGGTCCGCCAGCGTCACGTCGAAGACGGTGCGCGCGCCGGACTCGCCGCGGGCTGCCAGCCTCGCCACCGCCCGCCCCATGGCGGCCACGACGGAGCCGGTGAACTCCGGGTTGGAGTCGAGTTGCAGCTCGAAGTTCACGGTCTCGGCGACGCCGTCGGAGGTGTGTCCGCGGCGAACCACGGTGCCGCCGTGCGGGATGCCGGCGTGCTCGGCGGCCAGTTCCTCGGCCGTGATGAAGTTGACGGTGGTGTCGTAGTCGGCGAAGTAGTTGGGCATCTCCTTGATCTCCCGCTCGATGCGGGCCAGGTCGGCTCCCTCCTCGGCCACCACGTAGCACTCGCGCGTGTGCATGGAGCGGGTGGTGAGCTCGACGTCGTCACCGGCCTTGACCGCGGCGACGGTCGCCTCGACCGGGCGGGTGTACTGCTTGGCGTCCACGACGCCGTCGATGCGGCGCAGGGCGTCGGAGTGCCCCTGGGAGACGCCGGGACCCCAGAAGGTGGTGGTGGCGCCGTCTGGCAGGACGGCCTCGCCCAGGACCCGCAGCATGGAGAACAGGCCCGGGTCCCAGCCGGTGGAGATCAGGGCGACGTGCCCGGAAGCCTTGGCGGCCGCGTCGACGGCGGCGAAGTGCTCGGGGATGCGGGCGTGGGTGTCGAAGGAGTCGACCGTGTTGAACAACGCGGCGGCGGCCGGGGTCTGTTCGATCAGGTCGGTGGCCGAGCCGCCGCAGTTGAGGCAGACGTCGACCTTGTCCGCCCAGGCGGGCATGTCATCAACGTGGGCGACGGGCGCGCCCTGAGTGGTGACCGTGGTCGGGTCGCGCCGGGTGAAGACGACGACGAGTTCCATGTCCTCGTTCTTGGTGATGGCCTGCTCGGCGCCGCGCCCGAGGTTGCCGTATCCGTTGATCGCTACCCTGATCATGCTGCCTCCTGGTGTGTTTGCTATGGGGCGATCCTAGAGACCGGGCGTGTTGCCGCCGTGTGACGTGTCGGGGAGCGGTACCCGCAGCACCGTTCGCCACTCCACCGAGGCATAGGGAACAATGTCAGGCCGTTGGCGCAGTACAAACGCAGGAGACGACATGCTCGACGTACTCAGGGCCCGATTCGAGGCGCATCCGCACCGACACGAGGGCATCTCCTGGGACGCGGTCGCCGCCCGCCTGGCCGCGCATCCCGAGGCGCTGACCGCGCTCGGACGCATGGAGGACACGGGCGGGGAGCCCGACGTCGTCGCCTATGACGCGCAGGCGGACGAATTCGTCTTCTACGACTGTTCGGCCGAAACGCCCGCCGGCCGGCGCAGCCTGTGCCTGGACGACGAGGCCCTGCGCTCCCGCAAGCGGAACCCGCCGCGGGGCAGCGCCGCGGGTGAGGCGGCGGCGATCGGCGTCGAGCTCATGAGCGAGGCGGACTACCACCACCTGCAGGGCCTGGGGGAGTTCGACTTGAAGACCTCGACCTGGCTGGCGACGCCGGCGGATGTCCGGGCACTGGGAGGCGCACTGTTCGGCGACCGGCGCTTCGGCCGGGTCTTCGTCTACCACAACGGCGCCGACTCCTACTACGGGGCGCGCGGCTGGCGCGGCGTGCTGCGGGTTTAGCGGCCGGGGTCAGCGCGCAGCCGGCGTCAGCCGGTAGGCAGTCATGCCGTCTTCGGTGTTTTGGATGAGATGAAGGCATCGAAGTCGAAGGGCTCCGCGGGGCCGCTCGCTTCGCCTGCTGCAAGCGCCTCGCGCAGTGCCGTCGGTCCCGCCGCGCGGCGTGCAATGGCTGCTGCCCGAGGATCGTCGGGCAGCACGACGAGCCCATCGGTGACGCCGGGCCAGTGCAGGGGCGGGGAGAAGCCGGCACGTGCGAGCGCCGTGCGGATGGCGGCGGCTTGGGGATGGGCGATCACCGGCGGGTAGGCGGCCCCGGGGTTGATGACGTCCAGATCGGCGACGGCGGCGTGCAGGCGCGCCAGGCGGGCGCGACGCCGGGTGAGCTCGGCGCCTAGCCCCGGGGCGGCGAGCCGGGCACGGTAAGGGCCCGGCATGGGGGCGGGAGCCCAGGCGAGGTCGAGCAGGTCCTCGACGGCGTCCTTGAGCACGGGCACATCCCGGTGGCGTTCGGCGATCGCGGCGACGGCGGCCAGGTCCGCGTTCAGTTCGTCCCGGGTCGGCGCCGTCGGGCGCGCGAGCCCGTGGACCACGCCGCCGAGCGGGATGGGCAGCAGCTTGCGCAGGCTCGCCACCAGATAGTCGGCGTCGTGAGGGCGAGCGGCCTCGGGCTCGGCGTCTGTCAGCAGTTCTTCGGCGCGTTCCAGTGCCGTGTGGGTGGCGTCGACGACGATGCGCGCCCCGGTCGAGCGGGCGGCGGCGAGCACGGCGCGGAGTTCGTCGCCGGCCCGGTTGCCGAAGGTCTCGGCGTGCAGGATCAGTGGCTGCCGGTTGCAGGCCGCGAGCGCGGCGGCGAGGGCGCCGGGGTCGAGCAGGCCGGATGGTGCGCAGTCGACGTTAGTGACGTGCAGGCCCTCGAGCTCGAAGGGGGTGGTCATGGCGGTGCAGCGCACGCGGGGCGCCAGGACCTCGCGGACGCCGTCGGCGCGGGCCTCGCGGGCCACCAGGGCCAGCGTGTGCCTGCCCGCGGCGGTGAACACGGGCGATGCCGGCTGGGACGTAGGCATGCGCCCAGGGTAGGCCCGGCGCACACTGTTCGCATGAAGGACCTGTCGATCCCGCCCGGCCCCGGCTGCCCGCGGGGGCTGACGGTGCCGGCGGCGGAGCTGAGCGAGCAGTTCACGCACGCCTCCGGCCCCGGCGGCCAAGGCGTAAACACCGCCGACTCCCGCGTCCAGCTGAGCCTGGACCTGGCGACGACGACGGCGCTTGACGAGCGGCAGCGCCAGCGGGCCCTACAAAACCTGAACGAGCGCCTGACCGGGACGGTGCTCACGGTTACCGCGGCCGAGCACCGCTCCCAGTACCGCAATCGGATGGCGGCGCGGGAGCGCCTGGCGGCGTTGCTGCGGGGTGCGCTCGCACCGCCAGTGCCACGCCGGGCGACCAAGCCCACCCGTGGTTCCCAGCGTCGTCGTCTGGCGGCCAAGCGACGGCGCGCGGAGCTTAAGGGCCTGCGGCGCAGACCGTCCGCCGAGTAGAGCCGCAGGCGCTTGCCGGGCGGCAGGGATGTGGGCGAGCGGTCTCAGAGACCCGCGAGCGTCTTTGAAGCTCCTCCGCTCATAATCGCGCGGGGGTTGCGCAGGCCCGCGCCGGCCAGGCGCGCGAAGCCGAGCTTCTCGTAGTACGGCAGCATTCCCGGATCGCAGCACAGGTCGACGGCGTACATGTCACCGAGCTGGGCTAGCAGTCGACGCACCAGTTCCGCGCCGATCCCCCGGCCCTGGTAGTCGGGGTGGACCTCGAGCCAGGGGATGAAGGCGTTGAGCACGCCGTCGCTGATGGCGTTGATGTAGCCGATGACGCGGTCGCCGTCGAGCGCCCAGACGCGCCGGTAACTGCCGTCCATGACCGCCACCAGCTGCTGCGGGGAGGGAGGAGACGGCCAGCAGACGAACATGCCCTCGATCTGTCCGGGCGCGACGGCGCCGCGGCCGGTGAGGTAGGTCGGCTCGTCCATGGCGGGGATCCTACGGCGGAATTGCTCCCAGCAACGTATGTCACTCAGCCCTGGGCTGCGCCACTTCACCGTCTGCAACGCCACTTCGGGGTTAACAACGCCGGTTAACCGTCTGCTGAAAGCTCCTGGGGTATACAGCAGAACGTTAAGTAGCGTTGTTAACGTCCAACCGGCGCAGCAGACACCTCGGCCCCGATGCAATCACCACACACCCAAACCGGAAGAACCGGTAACACCGCAGACGTCGCACACGGGCGCGCGGTCACTCCTCGATGATCGGGAAGCACGCATCCGTAACCCAGGTGGACGGGTCGGGGTTGTGCGCCGGGCCGACCCGGTAGATGTTGAGCATGGGTCCCGTGCGAAGGTTGTGGGCCGCGATGTAACTGCCGATCGCCGCGGTGACCTCCGGCATGCCGTCATATCCGCCATGTAGCGTGGCGGCCACGACGTCGCGCGCAGGCACCTCACGGCATTCCAACGGCGCTACCGGTGTGAAGGGTTCCGGGACTCTGATCCAAACCTCGAGCTCTACATCAGTCTCCCTGTACTCCGGGTCTAGGTAGGTCGCCCCACCCAGCCCTTCGTCATGACTGGGCAGTTCCAGGCCGCTGCGCTCCATGAGCGGCACGATCTCCTGCCACAGCCGGCCCTCGTCGTTGTAGGACGGCAGGACGCGGCGCAGGACTGCCACGGTCATGGCAGGCATGTGAATCTGGCGGACATCGATATCCATGGTCGACTCCTTGAGATAGGCGTTGATATGTTCAAACGCGGCGCTCATGCGTTCCAGCCGTTCCCGCTCGGCATCCAAGCGGTCGCCGTGGGCGGACATGATGGCGCGCACACGCGTCGGATCACCACGGTTGGCCATAATCTCGGCGATCTCCCCGACCGGCATTCCGGCGTCACGCAGTCGTACGATCCAGTGTGCGTCAGTGAGCTGAGAGGGCGCGTAGGACCGGTGCCCGGTGAATGGGTCGATGGCGGCGGGCTCGAGTACACGCTGTTCCTGGTAGTAGCGCAGCATCCTCACACTGATCGCCGTGAGCCTGGAGAACAGACCGATACGCAGCAGTCCCTCGTCGTGATCCATGCCTCCATGGAACATCCTCACACCGTGTCAGATGCAAGTGGGCGTCGGCCTCTTGTACGGGCTATACACCCGACATAACGTCGGGTATGTGGCTACACAGGAGGTGTCGACATGCCGTCGATCACTGCTCGCGACTTCAACCACGATGTCAGTGCCACCAAGCGGGCCGCCAATGAGGGACCGGTCATCATCACGGACCGAGGCAAGCCAGCTTACGTTTTGCTGACCATTAACGACTACCGCCGACTCGGGGGGACGGGCGCCTCGCTCGTGGACAGGCTGAGCATGGATGACGACGTCGACGTCGAGTTCGAGCCGGCCTCTATCGGTCTGAAGGCTCCGGAGTTATGAGCTACCTATTGGATACCAATGCAGTCAGTGAGCTCCGCAAGCCCGCCGTGCCGCACACCTGCATGTCCCCGACCCGCGGCCGGAGCGCGACGCACTGATCGCGGCCACCGCCGCGGTCCACGGCCTGACCGTCGTGACGCGCAACGTCAAGGACTTCGCACCGCTGGAGGTAGCGGTCGTCAATCCGTGGGAGGGCACGCCCCGATGAACGAAGCTGTGCAGGCAACGCAGTCCTGTCAGTCCAGGAAGGCGCGAACTTGTGAGGCGAAGAGGTCCGGCTCCTGGAAGATGGCGCCGTGGCCGGCGCCGGGGTAGAGCTCCTCGAGCCTGGCGGCGGGCAGGCGCCGTCCCAGGTCTAGGGTGTTCGAACTGGGAACCATGAGGTCGTTGTCGCCGTTCACCACCAGGACCGAGTGGCCGATCCGGGACAGGTCCTGCGGTTCCTGCCGCCCCCAGCCGCGCACGGCCCTGAGTTGGCGTAGGAGGCCGGGCACCCGCGCGGCCCTGTCCGGATGCTTGAAGGCCGCCACGCGGTCCAGGAACTCATCCGCCCTGTCCCAGGCGGTCACGGGGAAGAACAGGTAGTGACGGGGGTCCTTTCGGGTCAGCGCCGCCTTCGCCATGGCCCGGAAGGTCAGGCCCGGCACCCTGGCGATACCCGCGCCTCCCGCCGGGCCGGTTCCAGCCAGCACGGCCATGCGGAACCGCTGCGGATGGGCCAGCAGCAGCTGTTGAGTAACGAAGCCGCCCAGCGAGAGCCCGAGCACGTCCACCCGCTCCAGCCCTGCGGCGTCCAGGAACTCGATCACGCCGTCGGCCATCTCCGCAACGGTCGTTGGCGCCGAGCCGGACGAGCCGCCCATGCCGTGGTAATCCACCGCTATGACCGGGCGGTCCTGCGCCAACCGGTCGACCAGCAGCGGGTCCCAGCCGTCGAGGGTGGCCGCCAGGTGGTTCAGGAGCAGCAGGGGCACCCCGCCGTCGGAACCGACCGCCCGGTACGCGAAATGCGCCCCTTGGGGTGTGGACATGCGCTCGACCGGCGCGTCCACGTATGGGCCGTCGAAGTACTTCACGGCGCTCACTCCCCTGCCTCCACGACGATCTTGCCCGGGCGAGCCCTCCCGGAGGCGGACAGCTCCATGGCCTGCTCCAGTTCGTCCAGCCTGAAGGTGTGTCCCACCAGCGGCTTGATGCTGCCGTCCTCAATGGCGGGGGCGAGTTGCGCCAGTCGGCCGCCGTCGGCACGCATGAAGAGGAACTTATACGCGGCTCCCTGCTGCTTGGCAGCGCGGCGCACCTTGCGGCCCATCAGCCACATGACCGGCTTCAGGATCGGCTTGCCCAGCTGTGCAGCGAAGTCGGGGTCGGGCGCGCCAACGACCGAGACCATGGTGCCTCCCGGTCGCAGCACCTTCATGGAGCGCAGGGTCTCGTCCTTTCCCAGGGTGTCCAGGACGACGTCGTAGTCCTGGACATGGTCCTCATACCTCTGGGTGCGGTAGTCCACGACGACGTCGGCGTCCAGCTCGCGGGCCAGGTTGACGTTCTTGGTGCTCACGGTGGTCGCGACCGTGGCGCCGAGGTGCTTGGCCACCTGGATGGCGACTGAGCCGAGGCCCCCGGTGCCACCCTGGATGAAGACCTTGTCCCCCGGCTTGACTCGCACCTTCTCCATGAAGGCCTGCGCGGCCGTGAGCAGCACCAGCGGCAGGGAGGCCGCCTCGGCGAAGCTGAGCCCGACGGGCATGGGGGCGAGGTCGGCGGCATCGACGGCGATGGCCTGCGTGAAGGTGCCGATCCGGTTGATGCTCGGGCGCCCGAACACGTGGTCACCCACCGCTAGGTCCTCAACGCCGGGCCCCACCTCGGTGACCACGCCGGCGAGCTCCTGCCCCAGCACCTGCGGCAGCCGGTAGGGAATGAGCTGCCGGAACTGCCCGGCGGCGATCATGCGATCCAGCGGGTTGAGGCCGGCCGCACGGATCTCGACAACCACCTGCCCTGGACCGGCCGCCGGCTCGGGTATGTCCAGCCACTCGAGTGTCCCACCGTTGCGGTAGGAGGTAAGGGCATAGGCCTTCATCACGTCTGCTCCTGTCTCTGTCATGCTCCCATCGGGATACGACCCGGCAGGCGACAACCATCTAAGTCCAGATCGCGAACTTAGCCTGTGCCGGCTGCACTGTCAACCGGATGTCCAGCCCACAACGTCTTCTTCATGCACAGCCTTCACGGTTCTTCGCGTTCGCGGGGTGCGGCGGGCCGGCGGTCGGCGTACGTGGTTGGAATGTCGGACACGTACGCCCGGGGGCGTCTTGGGTTCGCCACCAATGCGGCAGGCATTCACAGCCAAGAAGCCGCGGTCTCGAGCCGGCGCCCACATGACTCCAATGGCTCCAACGAATCCTCCGCCGGTCACCAACACCGTCGATCCGAGAACGACCCCGCCAACCCGAGAACGACCTCTTCGGCCCGAGGACGACCCGGGTTCGGCCAAGACGTCCTCGTCAACCCGAAACCCTCCACATTCGGGAGGGTTTGGGGCCGACGAGGTCGTATTCGGCAGACCGACACCTACCGAGTACGACCTCGCCGCCCCGAGTACGACCTCCTCGGCCCGAGCACGACCTCGCCGAGCCGAAACCGACCACCGCATCACAACCCCAACCCAAACCGCCACACCCACAAAACACGGAGAACCCCTGCACACCCCGGTCGCGAGCCGTGGAGCTCAGTGCTACGCTCCCTGGGTATCAAAAGCGGACTCAGAGATGCGCCGGACTCGCAGGCGACGAGCGTACGCGGGTGCGACGCGCATGCACGGCTGCGGCCACACCTGCAGGCGAGCCGACGAGCCTGTTCCGCCCGCATCGACGCCGTATATACACGCATCCAGGAGACCGCGGTGCCATCGGCAGCCGCAACGGATCAGGGAGTGTCAGAGACCATGACGGGACCACAAACCACCTGCCCCATCGCCGCCAGCCTGGAGCTGCTGGGCGAGAAGTGGACTCTACTGATCCTTCGCGATATTCACCGGGGTATATGCCGGTTCAGCGACCTGGAGGAGAGTCTCGGATGCCCGCGCTCGGTACTGTCGGCGCGACTGAGGAAACTCGTCGAACACGACATCCTGCGGGCCGAGCCCTACCGGGAGCCCGGCCGCAGGCAGCGACACGCCTACACCCTCAGCACCAAGGGACGCAATCTTGCCCTCGTGCTGGCGGCGCTACAGCAATGGGGACTCAAGCATCTGCCGGACGTGGCACCGATTGCGCCGGAGCCGGTTCACCTGGGTTGTGGCAGCCCCGTCGAGGCGCGCCTGTCCTGCCGCCGGGGCCACCACGTCGAGGCCGACGCCGTCGGCCTTCCGGAATGTTCGTAAGCCACCACCATCGCACCGTCGGCACTCAGGCGGCTTGGATGGGCCTGATGGCATCGAGCTCAGCGGCGATGCGCCCCTCCGCCAACTCCAGTTCCTAGCGCGACTGCAGGTTGAGCCAGAACTGCGGCTCACGCCGAAGTAACGCCCCAGGCGCAGCGCCGTGTCCCCAGTAATCGCCCGCTTGCCATGCACGATCTCGTTGATACGACGCGGAGGCACACCGATCGACACCGCGAGCGTGTGCTGCGTGATGCCGAAGGGACGAATTCGTCACACGTTAAACCGGAACTCGACGATGTCCCGGAGATCATATTTCACCTCCTCAGCTGGCACACCTCCCCTTTCAGGGCCGTTGAAGCCTCACTGCCTGCCCCTAGAAGGAGCCGAGGCTCGAATCAGAACCCGTAGAGATGCTGACGGGCATCAAAGGCAGCAGGGCCACCCTCGAGGATGTCCTCCACTAGGGCACGCACAGCACGGTCATCGAGAGAGCCAACTCCAGCCTCAGTCGGTCGTCCGCGGTTCCCATCGCTCTCGAGAGCCACAATCAGCTCAGCATCGCCAAGCACCGGCACATTTGCATTATGGGTGCTAGCGATGATCTGCCGCTTACCCTTCAGCTCTCGTAGATGTCGGACCACTCCGCTGTAGATGAAGCTGTTGTCAAGGTCGTCTTCCGGCTGGTCGATGATCAGTGGTGCATCCGAGGCTTCAAGCAGCAGGAGTAGTAGAGCCGTGGCCCGCTGCCCCTTGGAAAGTTGCCCTAAACTCCGAAGACCCTGCGCTCCGTCAAGCTTGAGAAGCACTTCGACTGCGAGGCCTACAGTCAGCTCCTCCAGTTCGCGTGCCAATTCCTCACCTGCTTGGATCAGATTCGATGCCTGTGATCCGGTAATCCCCAACTCGGCGAGTGCTCCATTGCCAGCCCTTATCGCCTGCGCAAGCCGCTGCGGAGAGAACGCTTGATCATTCACGGCAGCGAGGATCTTAGTCCTTTGACCAGTGACCTTCTCTTTGATCGCGTTGATTACATTGGAGCGGTCCGTGGCCGGTATAGGCCTAACCACCACAACTCCATCAGTCGACTCGTTCGCTGACCTGATCGCTTTATGCAGGCGCTCGGTCGCGGCCGTCTCATGGGCACGGAGTTCGTCAAGCATGCCACTGCGCGCTTTGAGCAATTCCTTAATCGCCTTGGCGTTTGCATTCAGGCGCGGTTCTGCGGCATTAATCGATGCCAGCCTCTTCTTGGCAGCGATGTACGTACCGGGGTCGAGCCCCTCTTCGGCGAGCTCTCTGAGTACCTCTCCGTAACCTTCCCTCTCACCGCTGGTGGCGTCTGTCCAATCAGCCTGTGCCGCACTGATCTCACTCTTCGCCACCTCGATCGCTTTGGCTGCCTGCTCGCCAAGCCCCTCCAGCACTTGACGCAGTCCATCTAGCGCCGCCGTCACACGAGACAGCCGCTCCATCTGCGGCGAACCATCAATATCGTCGATCGTCGCAGCGAGATTCGTCAGAGATGCTGACTGTCGAAACTGGTCCAGTGTGGTCCTTGCCGCACCTACCCGCGACGATCCTTCCTCGAATACAGCTTCATCCTGGACGAGCCGCTCGTGCCCCCGAAGCTTGCCGGGCACGTCGGTGTCCTTATACCGATCGAGCTTCTCTTCAAGTCGGTCAGCCTGCGCTTGCTCCTCTTCGAGCTGAGTCCTGCGTTCCTCTTCTCGCCTCAAGTCTTCCCGATTCACCCGTAGCCGCTCGCGGACATCCACCAGTGCTGGATCTTCGCCTTCAGAGCCGTCAAAGCGCCTGATGAGTTCGGCGATGCTGTCCGAGTCACCGGAAAGCTCCGCAAGCTCGTGCTGACCGAATACCTCGACAGGCCCAACTGCATCTTCGGGAGTGAGCTTGGTTCGGACGCCCGCAGAGTCGAACACAATGGGGGGATGTGGCACCTCGCGCTGAATGGTGTAGGTCTGGATAATGGGAGAAACGCTCTCAACCACAACCCGTACGATCGTGCCCACATTCAGCACCTGGTCCACAATCGCCTTGTGGTCTTTGGCCATCTGAGCCGAAATCGGCTGGATGTCGAGCGCATAGCGGATACTCTCGATCACGGTCGACTTTCCAGCGCCCCTTCCACCGATGAGCGCTGTCAGGTCAGATGAGATCGGCACGGTTACCCCGTCGAGGTATCCCCCGGTCCAAGACACACTCTTGATGCGGGGCCTCGGCTTCGACTGCGGGTCATTAAGGGACACTCTCGTCTCTGGTGTCCTCACTGCAAGTTTCAAGCTCTCAAGCGAGCGCGAGCTGACCTTGAACCATGTGCTTGCACCGGGCTGACACATCTGACGAGGACCCATAACGTCGTCGGCGTGGATCACTGCCAGAGGGTGAACACGCTCGAAGATCCCGCTCCCGTTGACAACCGACTCCTGATCCTTGGCTGGTTCGGCATTTGGCGACACGCCAATGGCATGAAGATCCTCGTGGAGAATCATCGTCGCAAGCGGCTGGCCCGAGCGTGTCGTCAACAGCCCGGCAGGCTTCACATTCACGTGGGCGGGAACAGGCAACGCTCCAGCAGCGGTCATCTGCTCCATGATCTTCGCGTAGGGTTCGCCAGTAGTCCCATTGTCGCACCCGGGGGTGGCTCCGCACCGACCGATGGCAGCATTGATCGTCGCAATGGGAGTCCCAGACTCAAAGATGACCAGGATGTGGATCCCCTCCGACGAGTTCGCCTCGAACCCTGGAAATGCGACGATTCCACGGGACTCAGCGGCAGCGATAAGGCCTGCTGCCGAGTCGACGCGCCAGTGGTCAGTCACAGCGATCATGCTGATGCCCATCTTCTGGCACGCGTCTAAGAGCGCGAAGTTGTAGGCGGCCTCATCGCTGAAGAACGCCTTCGGCGCGTTGCGCCCCTCGTAGGTGAAGGGGTTGACCTGCAACGCAGCCCGGATCCAGTGCGCCCCCGCGTCGGTGTTGATCATCTCTTACCTCCAGACGTAAGTCCTGTACGGAACTCGACCACGTCGCCGTCGGCCATGACGTAGTCCTTGCCCTCCATGCGGACCTTGCCGTGGGCGCGGACCTCGGCCATCGAGCCGTACTCCATGAGGTCGTCGTAGGAGACGATCTCCGCCTTGATGAAGCCCTTCTCGAAGTCGGTGTGGATCACGCCCGCGGCCTGCGGGGCGGTCCAGCCCTTGTGGATGGTCCAGGCGCGAGACTCCTTCTCCCCCGCCGTCAGGAAGGTCTGCAGACCGA
Organism: Actinomyces succiniciruminis; assembly: GCF_900002405.1. Lineage (GTDB taxonomy): Bacteria > Actinomycetota > Actinomycetes > Actinomycetales > Actinomycetaceae > Actinomyces > Actinomyces succiniciruminis. The sequence goes on from NZ_LK995542.1 coordinate 159,077, forward strand.
GCGTGTCGAAGCCGACCCGCGCCAGCTTGTCCAGACCGGACTCGTCCTGGCCGTTCTCGTGCAGCATCTCGGCGGCTTCGTCGGGCTCCAGCTCCACCAGCTCGGCCTCGAACTGGGCATCCAGGAACACGGCCTCCGCCGGGGCCACCAGGGCACCGAGCTCCTGCTGCCGGGCGGCGTCGTGCATGCCGGCGTCGTCCAGGTTGAACACGTAGATGAAGGGCTTGGTGGTCATCAGCTGGAACTCGCGCAGGATCTCCTCATCCAGCGCCTTGCCCGCCGCGGCGGCCGACAGCAGCTCGCCCGCCTCCAGCACCTTCAGCGCGGCCCGCGCCACCTCCAGCACGGCGGCGTCGGTCTTCTTGCCGCGCACCTCCTTCTCCAGGCGCGGGATCGTCTTCTCCATGGTCTGGATGTCGGCCAGGATCAGCTCGGTGGTGATGGTCTCAATGTCCGAGGCGGGCTCCACCTTCCCGGCGACGTGGACCACGTCGGGGTCGTCGAAGGCGCGGGTGACGATGCAGATGGCGTCGGCCTCACGGATGTTGGCGAGGAACTGATTGCCCAGTCCCTCCCCCTCGCTGGCGCCGCGCACGATCCCGGCGATGTCGACGAAGGAGACGGTGGCGGGCACGATCTTCTGGGAGTGGAACATCTTGGCCAGCGCGTCCAGCCGCGCATCCGGCAGGGGCACCACACCGACGTTCGGCTCGATCGTGGCGAAGGGGTAGTTCGCCGCGAGAACGGTCGCCCGGGTCAGGGCGTTGAACAGGGTCGACTTGCCGACGTTGGGCAGTCCAACAATTCCGATAGTGAGTGCCACGGGGCGAGTGTAGCGGCCCGCCGCTAAGCGCCCGGAATTCATGTCGGCGCCCCGTGTCATGGTGGCCCCATGTCCACAGCGCTTCCCATCCTGCTCCTGCTCATCGGCCTGCTCGTCGGGGCGGTGGCCGGTTACGCCCTGGCGGTGGCCCGCTCGGCTACCGCCCGTGCCGGCGGTCGCGACGAGGCCGCCGCCCTGCGCGCCGAGGCGGCCCAGTGGCGGGCTCGCGCCGAGGAGTTGACCGCCCGCACCGTCGCGGCCGAGGAACGCGCCGAGCGCGACGGCTCCGTGCTGCGCGCCCTCGCGCCGGTCCGCTCCCAGTTGGAGCAGGTCGGCGCCCGGGTCGAGCGGATGGAGCAGCAGCGCGCTGCCGAGCACGCCACGCTTACCGAACAGCTGCGCGCGGGGGCCGAGTCCGATCGCGAGCTGCGGCGCACGACGACGGCGCTCGAGGGCGCCCTGCGCTCGCGCTCCTCGCGTGGGCTGTGGGGTGAGGTCGAGCTCGCCCGCGTGCTCGAAGCCTCCGGGATGATGCGGCATATCGACTTCTCCGAGCAGCGCTCGGTGGCCTCCGTGGTCGGTCGCCGCAGCGGCGCCGGCGGCAGCGGGGGCGCAAGCGGCAAGGCGCGTCCCGACGTCGTCGTGCACCTGCCCGGCAACGGATTCCTGGCGCTGGACGCCAAGGTGCCGTTGGACTCCTACCTGAAGGCCTGCGCCGTCGGAGCAGATCCCGACGGCGCCACTGCCGACGGTGCCGCCGCGCCCGGTGGCCCCACTACCGACGGCGCCCACTGCGGAACCGCCACGCAGGAGCGCCGGGCCCGGCTGCTGGCAGAGCACGCCAAGGCGCTGCGTGCTCACGTCGACGCCCTGGCCGAGCGTCACTATGCGCGCACGCTCCAGGACTCCCCGGAACTGGTGGTGCTGTTCGTGCCGGCCGAGCCGATCCTGGCTGCGGCGCTGGAGGCAGATCCCACGCTCATGGAGCATGCACTCGACCACGGGGTCGCCCTGACCACGCCCGCTTCACTGCTGGCGCTACTGCGGACCTGCGCGATCGCATGGGCGCGCACCGCCGTGAACGACGACGCACGCGAACTGGTAGAGCTGGGCCGCACACTTTACGAGCGCCTCGGCACGGTCGCCAGACACCTCGACACCCTGGGCTCCGCCCTGACGCGCTCCGTGACCGCGTACAACCAGGCGGTCGGGTCCATGGAGTCGCGACTACTGGTCACGGCCCGCTCCTTCGAGACCCTCGGCGACGACCTGACCACGCCACGGCAGGTTTCCCCGGATAACGCGCAGGTTCGGCGCTTCGCCAGCGCCGAGTTGGCGGCGGCGTCCGAGTAGCAGCAGGAGTCCGCAGCACCAACGATTCGCAACGATGGGGTTACATATGCGCTTTCATTCGCATAAACTAGTTGCACACAATATCTCACAGCAACCTTCCAGGTGCGCCCCCTAGCGTACCTGGTGATCTTTGAATCTACCTTGTGGAGGTTCTTCCTACATGGCAGCCCCAACCACCAGCAGCCCCCCATCCAGCGTCAACGCCACTCACGGCGAGGCCGCCTCCGCACACGGTGCGAGCGCGGATGAGGTACTCGACCACCTGGACACCCTCGCCTCCAAGCAGCAGGAGCTGCAGGACCAGCTCAGCACGCTGCGCGACGAGCGCGACAGCCTCATCCTGCGCGGACTCGCCAATGGCCTGAGTTCCACCGAGTTGGCCGAGACAGCCCACCTGACCGGGGCGCGCGTACGCGCCATCGCCGATGCCGCGGCGGACTCCTCCGCCCGCGAGCGCATCTCGCGGGCCATGTCCATCCTGGTCGCCCACCGCCCCCCGATCTGCACCACCTACGGCGCACTCGCAGAAGCCGTGGGCATCGGCTCGGCAAAGGGAGTGGCCTCCTCGCTGGCCACCAACCCCGAGGTCCCGGCCCGCGCCGGCGCCCGCGTACTCCTGCTGCGCTGGGCGAATCCGGCACTGGGCGGCTACGTCATTCCCAGCGAGGAACCCTCATGGCAGACCCAGGGGGACGACACCGCCTCGCGCCTGGACTGTCTTCAGGCCGAGCACCTGGTGGTGCAGGTTGACGCCCCGAGCGGTCCGGTGTGGGTAGTCCCCTTCGATCGGGTCGTGGCCGACGCCGATACCCTGGCAGGCATAATCGGCTGAGCCTCGCGCCCTGCCGCGAGTCCCGATCCGCCTATCAGACAGCGAGCTGTCGGCCGCGCACCAACCGGTGCGCGGCCGACAGCTCAGCGGGTGTGGTCGTGCGCCGGGCGGTCGCGCTCCGGGGCGCGGCCGCCAGCGGCGGCCTTGAGGTCGGCGCGCAGGTTCTTCGGCAGGGAGAAGGCAATCTTCTCCGTCGCGGTACGCACCTGCTCAACGTCGGTGAATCCCAGTTCCCCCAGTCGCTCGATCACCTCGCGCACCAGTATCTCCGGCACCGAGGCCCCGGAGGTCAAGCCCACGGTGTTCGCGCCGTCGAACCAGGAGGGATCCAACTCGCGGGCGTAGTCGACCCGGTGGGCGGCGGGCGCGCCGGCCTCCAGGGCGACCTCCTTCAGCCGCACGGAGTTGGAGGAGTTGCCGGAGCCGACCACAATCATCACGTCCACCTGCGAGGCGATGCTCTTAACGGCCCCCTGCCGGTTCTGAGTGGCGTAGCAGATGTCGTCACCGGGCGGGTCGCTCAGGCCCGGGAAACGCTCCCGCAGGCGCCGCACCGTCTCCATGGTCTCGTCCACGGACAGGGTGGTCTGGCTGATCCACACCACCTTGCTCGGGTCGCGCACCTGCACCGAGTCGACCTCGTCGGGACCGTTGACCACCTGAATGTGGTCGGGCGCCTCCCCCTGGGTCCCCTCGACCTCCTCGTGGCCCGAGTGACCGACCAGGATGATGTCGTAGTCGTCCTTGGCGAAACGAATCGCCTGCTTGTGTACCTTCGTCACCAGCGGGCAGGTCGCGTCGATCGTCTGCAGGTGGCGGGCGGCCGCCTGCGCGTGCACGGCCGGGGACACGCCGTGGGCGGAGAAGACCACGCGCGCCCCCTCGGGCACCTGATCGGTCTCCGAGACGAACACCGCGCCCCGCTTCGAGAGCGCCTCCACCACGTACTTGTTGTGCACGATCTCCTTGCGCACGTATATCGGCGCCCCATAGAGGGCCAGGGCCTGTTCCACGGCGTCGACGGCGCGATCCACGCCGGCGCAGTAGCCGCGCGGGGAGGCCAGCAGGATGCGCTTTCCGGGCCTGCCGGCGGTATCCGGCGCACCCGCAGCAGCTTGAGCAATCGTCACGCTCCCACTGTGCCACACCACCCGGTCGGACGGACACGCCCCGGCGGCGTTTAACGTGGCACAGTGGAGCACGTGACCGACTCCTCGCCCCGCCGCACACCTTCGCCGCCCGCGCAGGCGCCCCTGAACCCGCCCGCCGCCCAGCCCGCTGGTCCCGGCACGAGCCGACCCCTGGCTCGTCTGGCGCGTGAGACCACCCCGGAGAACCCCTGGCCGTTGCGGCTGCTGTCCACCAAGATCGACGAGTACGTCAACAAGATGACCTTCGTGTGGGTGGAGGGGCAGATCGTCCAGTTCAACCGGCGCCCCGGCTCGGGCATGCAGTACCTGACCCTGCGCGACGCCGACGCCGACATGTCCATGTCCGTGTCCGTGTTCACCCGGGAGCTGACCGCCATCGAGCGGGCCACCGGCGTGCAGGTGACCGAGGGGGCCCGCGTCGTCGTCCACGCCAAGCCGCGCTTCTGGACCAAGCGCGGCAGCCTGGAGTTGCGCGCCGACGACATCCGCCCGGTCGGTATCGGCGACCTGCTTGCCCGCATCGAGCAGCTGCGCCGGATCCTGGCGGCCGAGGGCCTGTTCGACGCCGAGCGCAAGCACCCACTGCCCTTCCTGCCCCGCAAGGTCGGACTGGTTTGCGGCCGCAACGCCAAGGCCAAGGACGACGTCGTCGTCAACGCCCGCCTGCGCTGGCCCGGCCTGCCCTTCGAGATCCGTGAGGTCGCCGTGCAGGGGGCGCAGGCGGTGCGGGAGGTCACCGCCGCCATCCGGGAGCTCGACGCCGACCCGAGCGTGGACGTGATCGTAGTGGCGCGCGGGGGTGGGGCCGTAGAGGACCTGCTGCCATTCTCCGACGAGGGGCTAGTGCGGGCCGCGGCCGCCGCCCGCACCCCGATCGTCTCCGCGATCGGGCACGAGACCGACTGCCCGCTGCTGGACCTTGTCGCCGACTACCGGGCATCCACCCCCACGGATGCGGCCCGTCGCATTGTGCCGGATCTGGCCGAGGAGACCATGGGCTTGGACCAGGCCCGTGAGCGCATGCGCACGGTGCTGCGCTCCCGCCTGGACGCCGAGCAGCGCGGCCTGGACCAGGTGCTGGCCCGGCCGGTGATGGCCGATCCGACACTCATCGTGCGCGACCGGGTTGCCGAGCTGGAGCAGGCCCGCGAGCGCATGCGCCGCGCGCTGTCCGCCACGTTGTCCCTGGCCGACGCCGATCTGCGCGCCGATCACGCCCGCCTGCGGGCCCTGTCCCCCCAGGGTGTGCTCGACCGGGGCTACGCGATCCTGCGCAGCCCGGGCGGCGGCATCATCACCTCCGCCCAGCAGTTGAAGAAGGGCGATCTGATCGAGGGTGTGCTGGCCTCGGGCCGCCTGGTGGCGCAGGTTGTGGGCACCACCAAGCCCGCCTCCAACGCACCCGAATAACGAAACGCCGCCCCGCGCCGGGTCGGACTACACCCACCTGCGCCGAGCCCGACCCTGCCGAGTGCCAGGTTCAGCTTCCCGGCCGCGTCACCGACTCCCGCTCAACCACGCGCCCGACGATTCGCAGGTTCTGCGGCTGCGCATCCGGGTTGTCCAGCAGCCCATACAGCCGCTCCACCGCCCACGCCGCCATCTCCGCGTGCGGGAGGGCGATGGAGGTCAACGGCGGGGACAGCGACTCGTTTATCAGCACCATGTCGTCGAATCCGACCACCGACAGGTCCTGCGGTATACGCAGTCCCAACTCGGCGGCGGCCGCGTACACGCCCATGGCCATGGCGTCGGCGAAGCAGAACACTCCGGTGGGGCGCTGTGCCGGTGGCGCGTCAAGCAGCCGGATGGCGGCGTCGTGAGCGGCGCGACCGGTCGGCATGCAGGCGGCGACGACGGGCTCGATGCCACTAGCGCGGCAGCGGGCGACGAATCCCTGTGCGCGCCCGTGAGCCGCGGGGATGTCATCCTGGTTGTTGATCATGGCCACGCGGCGGTGCCCGGACGCTAACAGCGTCTCGGCGCCGGCGCGTCCGCCGGCCACTTCATCCGGCACCACCCAGGAGTACCGGGCGTCGGTGGTGAAGGCGTTGACCACCACCGTGGGCACGCCCGCCAAAGCGGATGGCACCGTCACCTCCTGGTGGTAGAGGGCACCGAGGATGACGCCGTCGACTTGATGATCCATGAGGGTGGCGATCACACCGTCCTCGTCGTCTGCCGTGTCGGCGACGATGAGCAGCCCGCCGTGGGCGCGCACGGCGTCCTGGGCTCCCAGCACCATGCGGCCCAGGTGTTCGGTGGTGGCCAGTTGGCGCCCGACCAAGGCGATCGTGTCCGTGCGTCGAGTGCGCAGGGCGCGGGCGGAGGGGTTGGCGCGGTAGCCGAGAGCCGCCGCCACGGACTTGACGTGGGTGCGGGTCTCCTCCGAGACGCGCGATCCCTCCGGGTTGTTCAAGGCGTGCGAGACCGTCGTGACGGATACGCCGGCCTCCCGGGCCACATCCTTGATGGTGACCCGGTCAGCCTTGCGACCAGGGCTCATCGGCCACTCCCTCCTGCAAACACTCGGGCAGGCGGTAAGTATCCCCCATGTGGTCCGCCGCGATGCAGGCGCGGGCCATCAAGGCCATCGGCGTACCAGGCGTGCAGTTGCTTGCCGGTTCGCGCGGAGTCTCGATCCGGATTCACCGTGCCCGAGCGTTAACTGGCGCACATCCGCCGCCCGCGTGCAACAATCGGTGCCATGAGCGCACCCTCCCCCGCTGAGTCGATCGGCCCCGCAGACGCCAACGCCGACGTCGCCTCCCTGCCCTACGAGCAGGCCCGCGAGCAGCTGGTCGGCGTCGTCCAGCGCCTGGAGGCCGGTCAGGTTCCCCTGGAGGAGGCCCTGAAGCTGTGGGAGCGCGGCGAGGCCCTGGCCGCCCGCTGCCAGTCCTGGCTCGACGACGCGCGCGCCCGCCTGGCCGCCGTCGCCGGCAATGGCAGCGAGTCCACCGAATCCGCCGTCCCCGACGCCAATTCCACACCCTTCTGAGCGCCCTTCCGCCCCGTATTCACTTGTCACCGTCCGCCCTCGCCACCGCCCATCAACCATGAGGAGCCCAACATGTCCGCACCCGGCCCCGCAGGCGCCGCTCTCGTCATCGGCGAGGCGCTCGTCGACGTCGTCATCCACCCCGGCGAGCCCGCCCAAGACATTCCCGGCGGCTCCCCCGCCAACGTCGCCCTGGGACTCAGTCGCCTGGGCCGCGACGCCGAGCTGGACTGCTGGATCGGCACCGACCCGCGCGGCCTGGCGGTGAAGGCGCACCTGGAGGCCTCCGGAGTGCGGCTGACACCGGGGTCCGACGGCGCCGAGCGCACCTCGACGGCACAGGCCACCATCGGCGCCGACCGGGCCGCCACCTACGTGTTCGACCTGGACTGGAATCCGCCCTACCCGCAGCGCACTGAGGGCGCCCCCGCGCCACTGCTGGTGCACACCGGCTCCATCGGGGCGGTCCTCCAGCCCGGCGCACGCACGGTCGAACAGGTGCTGTCCGACTACCGGGCCACCTCCACGATCTGCTACGACCCCAACGCCCGCCCGCAGCTGATGGGCACGCCCGAGCAGGCACGCGCGCAGGTCGAGCGGCTGATCGCCCTGGCCGACGTGGTCAAGTGCTCCGATGAGGACATTGCCTGGTTCTACGGTGAGGACGCGGACGTCGAGGCCGTGGCGCGCGACTGGCTGAAGCTGGGCGCGGCCGTCGTCGTCGTCACCCGCGGCAAGCAGGGTTCGCTGGCGGTGACCGCCTCCGGGCTGCGCATGGAGGTGCCCGCCGACCCCACCGTGGTGGTCTCCGACACCGTCGGCGCGGGCGACTCCTTCATGGGCGGGCTCGAGGACGGCATCTGGGCAGAGGGCCTGGTGGGCGCCGAGCAGCGTGAGGCGCTGCGCAACATCGACGCCGCGGCGCTCGAGCGCGTGCTGCGGCATGCGGCCGCCATCGCGGACATCACCGTCTCCCGCGCCGGCGCCAACCCGCCCACCCGCGCCGAGCTGGAGGGCCACACCGCCTGACCCCGCCCGGCCCCTCCGCAGTGGCGGGCAGGTTCGGCGCTCAGTACAGCGGGATCTCGTCGAGCATGCGCGTGACCAGCTCGGCGATCTCGCTGCGCTCGGTGCGCACCAGGTCGATGTGCGCGAACAGGTCCCGGTCCTTCAGGGACTCGACCACGCTGACCACGCCGTCCCAGCGGCCCACCCGCAGGTTGTCCCGCTGGGCGACGTCGTGGGTGAGCACCACCTTGGAGTTCTGGCCGATCCGGGACAGCACCGTCAGCAGCACATTGCGCTCCAGCGACTGGGCCTCGTCCACGATCACGAAGGCGTCGTGCAGGGAGCGTCCGCGCACGTGCGTCAGTGGCAGCACCTCCAGCTGCCCGGCGGCGACGATCCGGTCGATCCGGTCCGTGGGCACCACCGAGCTGAGGGTGTCAAACACCGCGTCCCCCCAGGGGGACATCTTCTCAGCCGAGTCGCCGGGCAGGTAGCCGAGGGTCTGCCCGCCCACCGCGTACAGGGGCCGGAACACCATCACCTTGCGGTGCTCGTGCCGGTTGACGACGGCGTCCAGGCCGGCGCTCAGCGCCAGGGCGGACTTGCCGGTGCCCGCACGGCCGCCCAGTGAGACGATGCCGATGTCGGGGTTGAGCAGGTGGTCGATGGCGATGCGCTGCTCGGCGCTGCGCCCGCGCACGCCGAACACCTCACGGGAGGGGTCGACCAGGTGCAGGGTCCCGCCGATCACGGTGGCCAGCGCCGATCCGCGTGGGGAGGTCACCACCACGCCGGTGTGGGTGGGTTGAGCCGCCAGGTCGTCGGCGGCCTCCTCGTCCGTCAGCCCGGACAGGTCCAGGACACCGTCGTCCCACAGGCGGGAGATCTCCTCCGCGGTGACGGTTACAGCGGTCATGCCGGAGTAGATGTCCTCGCTGGCGAGCTCGGCCCGGTACTCCTCCGCGGTCAGCCCGACGGCCGCGGCCTTGATACGCATGGGCAGGTCCTTGGACACGACGACGACCTCGCCGTCGTCCCCTCCCTGCCGGGCGCGGCGGGCAAGGGTGACGGCCACGGACAGGATGCGGGAGTCGTTGTCGCCCAGGCGCATGGCGGCGGGCAGCACGTGGTCGTCGGCGCCGTTGAGTTCGACCCGCACCGTGCCGCCGCGGTCGCCCACGGGGATGGGGCGGTCGAGCCGGCCGTGCTGCTCGCGCAGGCCGTCGAGCAGCCGCAGTGCGGAGCGGGCGAAGTAGCCCAGCTCGGGGTGGTGACGCTTGCCCTCCAACTCGGTGACCACCACGACCGGCAGCACGACGGCGTGCTCGTCGAAGCGCAACACGGCGCGGGGGTCTGACAGTAGGACCGAGGTGTCCAGGACGTAGGTTCGCATGGCTGTCTCCGTCTGTGCTCGGCGGGCTGTACCCGACGTCCGGACCCGGCCCGTCTGTGATACCGCTCACCATACCCGCTGTCGCTGCCGGAACGCTGAGCACAACGAGGCGTGGTGGCCGGACCGCCGTCCGCGTACGTCTACAGCCACGTACCCACCCGCCGACGGCCAGCCACGGAGCCACCGCCGACCGCGGGGGCCGGCGCCCGAACAAACCTCGGCTACTTGCCCAATCGGCGCTCGCGTCGCCCGTAGTCGCGCAGCGCCCGCAGGAAGTCGATGCGGCGGAAGTCCGGCCAGTACACCTCGCAGAAGTAGTACTCGGAGTGAACCGACTGCCACAGCAGGAAGCCGGACAGGCGCTGCTCCCCCGACGTGCGGATGACCAGCTCGGGGTCGGGCTGCCCCTTGGTGTACAGGTGGGCGGTGATGTCCTCCTCGGACAGGGAGTCGGCGACCTGCTCCAGCGTGGCGCCGGCGGCGGCGCGCTCACGCAGCAGGGAGCGCACGGCGTCGGCAATCTCTTGGCGCCCGCCGTAGCCGACGGCGACGTTGACCTGCATACGCCCATCCACGCCCGGCCCGCCGGCATTCCCCGCCGCAGACGCCGAGGCGCCGCCGGCGGCGGATCCGGGCCCGACGCTCCCAGCGTCGTCGAGGCCGTCGTCGTCGCGCCCGGCGGTGGACGCGACGGCGGCGCGCAGCCGGTCCGCCACGGGCGCGGGCAACAGGTCCACATTCCCCACCAGACGCAGCCGCCAGCGGCCGGCGGCGGCCAACTCGTCGACGGCGTGGGCGATGATGTCCAGCAGTGGTGAGAGCTCGGCGGGGTCGCGGGAGAGGTTGTCGGTGCTCAGCAGCCACAGGGTGACCACACCGACTCCGGCATCCTCCGCCCAGCCCAGGAACTCCTCGATCTTGTCGGCGCCACGCTTGTGCCCCTGGGCGGTGCCGATACCCATGGCCCGCGCCCAACGGCGGTTGCCGTCGAGGATGACGCCCACATGCTCGGGCACGCGGTCGGGTTTGACCTGGGCGACCAGGCGGCGCTCGTAGAGGTCGTACAGGAGGTTGTCGCCCGCCATGGCTCGTCTCTTTCTGTGCGCGCCGGTCCGCTATGACGCCACCGCACCAGGGTCGGTGGGCGCGCCCAGCTCCGAGGGTACCGCGAGTGAGCCCTAGCCCACCTTCCCCACAAACCTACGGAAGCGTAAGTTACGGTAGCGTAGGTTGCTGGGACGTCCACGTGAGGAGAACCGTCGATGCGTACTTCCGCCCGGTCGCGCGGCGCGGCCGCAATCAGCGCCGCCAACGACCTCGCCCGCGCCGTCAAACCCAAGTTGCGCGGGTGGATCCACGCCTGCACCGCTCCCCTGGCGCTGGCCGCCTGCATCGTGCTGACGGTACTGGCGCCGGGTGCGGGGTTGAAGTGGGCGTGTGCCGCCTACCTGGCCTGCTCGCTGCTGCTGTTCGCCAATTCGGGCGTCTACCACATCTCCAACGGCCACTTCCCCAGCGCCGTGTCCACGGTGCTGCAGCGCTTTGACCATGCCAACATCTACCTGCTGATCGCCGGCACCTACACACCCCTGTCGGTGGCGCTGCTAGACGCCGGCACGGCCCGTCTGGTGCTGGGGATCGTGTGGGGCGGGGCCGTACTCGGCATCCTCACCACGCTGCTGTGGCCGACGGCGCCGCGCTGGCTGTCGACCCTGTTCTACATCCTGCTCGGCTGGGTGGCGCTGTGGTTCCTGCCCCAATTCTGGGTCACCGGCGGCCCGGCGGTCTTCTGGCTGCTGGTGGCCGGCGGCGTCGTCTATACGGTGGGCGGTGTCATCTACGCGCGCAAGCGCCCCGACCCGTTCCCCCGCTGGTTCGGCTTCCATGAGATCTTCCATACGTGCACGGTGGCCGCGTGGGCCTGCCACTGCGTGGCCTGTTATCTGGCGGTGCTGGGCTGAGAGGCCGCGAACCGCGCCACGCCCACCGCAGACATCTGGCTGACATGGCCACGCACACCGCCGTCGCCGACCCACGGGACGGCGGGAGCGTATAGACTCGCGGTTTATATCCGGACAGCACCTGAGGATTTCTGCCGCCCGTTCGCAAGGAGGAACCATGGCCGAAGAGACCACCGAACAGCAGGGCACCTGGCTCACCCAGGAGGCGTTCGACCGACTCACCGAGGAACTCGAGCGCCGCAAGAACGTTGAGCGCAAGGCGATCGCCCAGCGCGTGGAGGCCGCCCGCCAGGAGGGGGACCTGCGGGAGAACGCCGGCTATCACGCGGCCCGCGAGGAGGCCTCGCTCAACGAGGCCCGCATTGTCACGCTCACCGAGATGCTGGAGCACGCGCAGGTGGGCGCCGCCAGCTTCGACGGCTCCGTCACCGCGGGCACCGTCGTCACGGCGAAGGTCGCCGGCCGCGAGCAATCCTTCGCCCTGGGCGGGCAGGAGATCACCGCGGACGTCCCCGAGGGCGTCAAGGTCTTCTCCCCCGATGCCCCGCTCGGCCGCGCCCTCATGGGGCACCGCGCCGGCGAGACCGTCACCTACAACGCGCCCACCGGCAAGGAGATAACCGCCGAGATCATCGACGTCAAGGCGCTGTAGACCGCACCAACGACCAACGCGCCCCGTGCCCGCCCATGCGGCGGGCACGGGGCGCGCTCGTTCCTCTCCTGTTCCCACTCGTACTCCACGCCTCGCGCCGCATTCCCGGGTCGGCGCGAACGGGGCGTTTTCGACCGGGGTGCCGCGGGGGTGCCCGCGCATACGCCTCCGGCGTACTCCCATGGTTCACACTTAACGCGCTCGGCCGCCCCGAGTACGGTCACCCCCATGACAGCAGCTACACAGCCCGCTCCTGCCGCCGCGCCGACGGCGCGCCCCCGCCCGGCCCGCAACCCTCAGATTCCCGGCCGGGAGACCACGCTCCTGCCCAACCCGGGTGACCACGTCGTCCTGGGCACTCCCCTGGACGGCCCCTGGCCCGAGGGCACTCAGGTGCTCTACCTGGCGGGCGGCTGTTTCTGGGGTGTGGAGCGCTTCCTGTGGCGCCAGCCCGGCGTCGTGGCCACCGCCGTGGGCTACATGGGCGGCACCACCCCGAACGCCACCTACCGGGAGGTGTGCACCGGCGCCACCGGTCACGCCGAGACGGTGCGCGTGGCTTATGACCCGGACGTGTGCGGGCAGGGCGGGGAGAGCCTGCTGCGCACCTTCTGGGAGAACCACGACTCCACCCAGCTGAACCGGCACGGCAACGACGTCGGCACCCAGTACCGCTCGGCGGTGTGGACCACCACGTCGGCGCAGGCCAACGCCGCCCTGGCGATCCGCACCGCCTTCCAGGGGGAGCTGACGCGGCTGGGCCGCGGCACCTGCGTGACCACGATCGCGCCGGCCACCGAGCTGTACGCCGACTTCGGCGGCCCCTTCTACCTGGCGGAGGACTACCACCAGGGCTACCTGGATAAGAACCCCGACGGCTACTGCAACCACGGCCCCAACGGGATCACCTGCCCGATCGGGATCGCGAACGTGCCCGCCCAGACGGACGTGCTGCCGCCCGAGGCGGTGTAAGCACACCGAGCACGCCGCGGCAACGCGTTCGGGCCGGGCAGAGGCGTTCAGCGTCTCTACCCGGCCCGTTACGTTCCCACCCGGCGCCCTACCGGCGCCGGCGGCGGCGAGGAAGGCCGCCGCCTTCAGGCACCCAGCGCCAGGTTGACGGCCACCCCCAGCATGACCAGGCCGACCAGTACATCCAGCACGCGCCAGGTGCGTGGGCTGGACAGCGGCCCGGACAGCGCCCGCGCCCCCAGGCCCAGCGCCGTGAACCACAGGATCGACGCCGTACCGGCGCCGGCGGCGGCCACCCACCGGGCCGCCCCGAAGCCGTTGGTGACCGTGCCGAGCATCAGCACGGTGTCGAGATAGACGTGCGGGTTCAGCCAGGTGAGCGCGAGCGTCGTCAGCGCCACCGACGACGCCGGACGCGCCTGCTCCTGCTCAAGCGCACCGGGACGCATGGCCGACCGGAAGCTGGAGATCGCGAAGCCGATCAGGTAGAGCACGCCGCCCCAGCGCAGCACCTCCAGGGCCCAGGGGGCCAGGCGCGCCACCACGCCGATCCCGCCGGTGCCGATGGCGATGAGCGCCAAGTCGCTGAGCGCGCAGATGGCGATCACCAGCCCGACATGTTCGCGGCGTACGCCCTGGCGCAGTACCCACGCGTTCTGTGCGCCGATCGCCACGATCAGCCCCAGGCCGGTGGCGAAGCCGGTAATGGCCGGTGCCAAGCCTGCGTTGTGTGCGGCCGACACCGTTCCGAAGACCGGTGCCGCCGTCAGGGCAGTGGACGTCGGATTCCAGGGCGCAGGGATCAAGGCCGCGCAATCCAGCAGGCTCATGGAAGTGATCACGACCCGACCGTACGGGCAACGGCCGGGCTGCCGTAAGCCCGGCCCGCCGTCCGCCTCGGTGGCGGAGCCCACGCGGTGCCGGGTGCAACTCGCCGTCGGCGGACCGCACCGCAGGGATCGCACCGGAAATGTGCCAATATCAGGGCATGAGTGAGCGCAGTGACTTCACAGACGACCGCGGCTATGGCGACCGCGGCAACCGTCGCGACCGATACGACCGGCGCGACCGCGGGGACTACCGCGGCTCCGGCGGCTACGACCGTGGCTACCGCAGCAACTACCGGGGCGACGGCGAGCGCGGCTACGGCCGGGATCGCGGCTATGGCGACCGGCGCGACGACCGGGGCTATAACCGCGACCGCGACGGCCGGGGATACGACCGGGGCGGGCGCGGATACGACCGCGACGGCCGGGGCTACCGCAACCACCGAGAGGACCGGGATTATCGCGACAACCGCGGCTATGGCGACCGGCGCGGACGCGACTACCAGCGCGACGACCGCGGCGGACGCGGTTACGACCAGAGCCGGAGCTACGACCGGGGCGGACGCGGATACGACCGAGACAGCCGGGGGTATGACCGCGGCGGGCGCGGTTACGACCGGGGAGATCGGGACCGCGACTACCGGCGCGAGGGCCGCCGCCACGAAAAGGGCCCGCGCAAGGGCACGCTCAGCGACCTGGTGGATTACCTGCACGTACTCGACGGCCGCTCCTATTCCGCCTACCGCGACACGGTCGGCCACTACCGCGCCCCCGAGGGCTGGGTCCTGCACGTCGACTACGTCCAGCCCGACCCCTACGCCCCGCCCACCCGCATCCGCATTCAGGTTCCTGCCGACCTGCCGGGTCTGAAGCTGCTTCACGAGGAGGACCTGCTGTCCACCCACGACCGGCGCGTCGCGGTGGGCGACTTCCTCACCCGGGAACTGCACCGCGGTTTCCGCGGCACCAACCTCTCGATCGCCGGCCCCGGCCAGGAGATTCTCGAGCGCTGCTCCGTCATCGTCTCCGCCCCGGCCGAGGCCGATCCCGAGGCACAGACCGACGCCGATGCCTCCGCCGCGGCGTCCGCAGCGGACGCGGAGGAATCGCGCGGCCCCGCAAAGCCGGCCGACGAGGTCGTGGACCTGTTCACGGTGCTGACCGAGACGGACGCCGAAGACGCGGACGAGTCCGTTGCAGTGGAGGAGGCGAGCAGCCCCCGCGCGACCGCCGCCGAGGATGATGCCGCCGCCGACGATGACGCCGCTGAGGGCGCTGCCGAAGAGGACATGCCCGCCGCGGATGACTTCGCCGCTGCCATCGGCTCCACCGAGCCCGTCGACACCACGATTGCGGCGCCGTCGGCGCAGATCGAGTTCACCGAGCCGGCCTCCGCCGCCTCCGCTCCACAGGCCCCGGACGCCGTCGAGGACGCCGAGGACACTGCCGAGGTCGCAGGAGCTGAAGCAGAGGAGGCGCCCGCCCCGGCTGCCGCCTCCGGCCCCGACTTCATCATTGAGATCCGCGCCCGGGTGGCGCTGCCGGCCCGTGGCCGCTCCATCCGCGGCCGCGAGGCCGCGAATATCTTCAACCTGGACCTGACCCGCGAGGTCAACGCGGCCCTGGACCTGACCGGCGAGCGTGCCGAGCGCCTGCTGGCGCACGTCGCCGCCCTGGAGGACCACCGGGCGCTGACGCGGGCGGTGCTCGACAACGGCTGGGTCTCCTTCCTCGCCGACGGGTCGATCCTGCCCCGCCGCTCCGGCGTCAGCGATGCCCCCATGGAGGAGGGCGCCGTCGCGCTGACCGCCCCGGACTCGCTGGCCGCCACCGTCACCCTGCCGCACGCCGGCGAGGTGCGCGGCACCGCCGTCGGCTCCGGAGTGACGCTCATCGTCGGCGGCGGCTACCACGGCAAGTCCACGCTGCTGAGTGCGATCGAGCGCGGCGTCTACCCGCACGTGCCGGGCGACGGCCGCGAGCTGGTCGCCACGGTCCCGGACGCCGTCAAGGTACGCGCCGCGGATGGCCGGGCGGTCACGGGCGTGGACCTGACCCCGTTCATCTCCCACCTGCCCGGCGGGAGGGACACCGCCTCCTTCACCACCACCAATGCCTCCGGTTCCACCTCGCAGGCGGCCTCCATCGTGGAGTCGATCGAGGCGGGCGCCTCGGCGCTGCTGCTGGATGAGGACACCTCCGCCACCAACCTCCTGATCCGCGATGCGCGCATGCGCACGCTGGTGGCCGACGACCAGGAGCCGATCACCCCGTTCGTGGACCGGGTGGGCGCGCTGGCCGAGGCGGGCGTGTCCACCGTGCTGGTGATGGGCGGCTCCGGGGACTACCTGGATGTGGCCGACCGAGTGCTGCTGCTGGACTCCTACGTGCTGCACGACGCCACCGAGCGGGCCGCCGAGGTCGCTGCGGCGCAGCCGCGGGAGGCCACGGCGCTCGCGGACTTCCCCATGCAGACCCCGCGCGTGCCGCTGCCCTCGCAGCGCACCCAGCGCGGCCCGGTGCGCACGCGCGCCCGCGGTACGGACTCGCTCACCCTGGACCGGGAAGACATCGACATCTCCGACGTGGCCGGCGTGGTCGAGTCCGGACAGGCGGAGGCCGTGGCCTACGCCCTGCGCGCACTGCTGGAGCAGCGCTTCGACGGGGAGTCGACGCTTGCCCAGTGTCTGGAGGACCTGGATGCGCTGCTGGACGATGAGGGCCTGGACGCGTTGGATCGTCGCCCGGCCTTCCTGGTGCGCCCGCGCATGGTGGACGTGGCGGCCGCGGTGAACCGCTACCGCAAGCTCAAGCTGGCCTGAGGAGCCCACACAGGCAGCTGAGCGCCGCTCAAGGCCCAAATGGACGGGGAGCCCGCCACCTTGCGAGGTGACGGGCTCCCGCGTGTATGGGCAGCGCGAGACGGATTCAGCGCAGCGCGGCCAGCGCCTGGTCCTGGGCGACGATCGCCTCGACCATTGCGGGGACCTCGGCGTCGTGGAAGGCGGCCGGGGCGAAGCTGGACATGTTCTCGAAGTCGGTGGCCAGGTGCAGGTTGACCTGCGGCCCCACCACGCCGGTGGTGAAGTTCGACAGAATCAGGCGCAGGGCCTCGATCGGCCGGTGGCCGGCGGAGAAGGAGTAGCCGACCAGGCCGACGGCCTTGTTGGCCAGCACGGACGGGGTGACGAAGTCGATCGCGTTCTTCAGCGCGCCCGGGACGGAGTGGTTGTACTCCGGGGTGACGAAGACGTAGGCGTCGTATGCCGCCAGGGTCTCGTTCCACTTCACCGCGGCAGGGTCCTTGGCGGGGGCGGCCATCGGGGGAAGCTCCTCGGCGAAGACCGGCAGGTTGAAGGCGGCGAGCTCGAGGACCTCGGCCTGCACGCCCGCAACGGTGTTGGCCTTCTCGGCAACCCACTGGGCGACGGGCCCGCCCACGGAGTTGGGGCGAACGGAGCCGGTGATCACGGCGATCTTGGTCATGTTGTACTCCTTGAAAGCACGGTTGAAAGCAAATCAAGCAGACCGGACTCTAGGCCAAAGGTCCCCGCCGACATACAGCTCATCCAATGACCTTGCTCATACTCATCGCTCATGCTTCTAGAAGGCCGTGTGTTTCCAAGGCACGCCCCCAGTTAGGCTGAGAGCGTGAGCGATGCCGGAAGCAACGGAAACCACGCCGACCCCGACTCCCATTGGGACGGTGCCCGCTACCTGCGGGAGATTCTGCGCGTCCCCGTCTATGAGGCCGCCGAGCACACCCCCCTACAGCCGATGCCCGCGCTGTCGACCCGCCTGGGCAACACGGTTGAGACCAAGCGCGAGGACCTGCAGTCCGTTCACTCCTTCAAGATCCGCGGCGCCTACAACGCCATGCGCTCACTGTCCGACGCCGAGCGCGAGCGCGGCGTGGTCACCGCCTCCGCCGGCAACCACGCCCAGGGCGTCGCCCGCTCCGCCTCCCTGCTGGGGGTGCGCGCACTGATCGTCATGCCCACCGTCACCCCCCGCATCAAGGTCGACGCCGTGCGCACCCTGGGGGGCGAGGTGCTGCTGAGCGGGGACAACTTCGACGCCGCCAAGGCCGAGGCGCTGCGCCTGGCCGAGGCCGAGGGGCTGACCTACATCGCCCCCTTCGACGATCCCCGCGTCATCGCCGGCCAGGGCACCATCGGATTGGAGATGATCCAGCAGGACGCCAATCTAGACCGCGTGTTCGTGCCCGTGGGCGGTGGTGGCCTGGTCTCCGGCATCGCCGTGCTGATCAAGCAGCTCATGCCGCAGGTACAGGTCATCGGCGTCGAGCACGAGGAGTCCGCCTGCCTGAATGCCGCACTGGCCGCCGGGGAGCCGGTCACGCTGGAGCACGTCGGCCTGTTCGCCGAGGGGGTGGCGGTGCGCCGCATCGGAGATGAGACCTTCCGCCTGTGTGCGCAGCTGCTCGACGACGTCGTCACCGTCTCCTCCGACGAGGTCTCCGCCGCCGTGCGCGACCTGTTCGAGGACCTGCGCGCCGTGCCCGAGCCGAGCGGCGCCGTCGCCCTGGCGGGGCTGAAGCAGTACGTCGCCGCGCACGACCTCTCCGGCGAGCGACTGGCCTGCGTGTTGTCGGGCGCGAATCTGAACTTCCACCAACTGCGCTACATCTCCGAACGCGCCGAGATCGGCGAGCAGCGCGAGGCCATCCTGGGCGTGACCATCCCCGAGGTGCAGGGCGAGTTCCTGCGCTTCGCCTCCGTGTTGGGCGGCCGCGCGGTCACCGAGTTCAACTACCGGGTCTCGGCCTCCGCCCCCGCGGGCGCACCGGCCCGAATCTTTGTGGGCGTGCGGCTCACTCGCGGACGCGACGAGCGCCGCGAGATCGTCGCCGACCTGGAGGCCGCCGGCTACGGCGTGGTGGACCTGACCGAGGACGAACTCGCCAAGGTGCATGTGCGCTCCATGATCGGCGGGCGGGCCCCGGAGGGCCTGGTGGAGCGGCTGTTCAGCTTCGAGTTCCCGGAGTCTCCCGGGGCGCTGACCCGGTTCCTGGAGATCCTGGGGACCCGCTGGAACATCACCCTGTTCCACTACCGCACCGACGGCGCCGACTACGGGCGCATCCTGACGGCCTTCGAGGCCGGCCCGGACGACGCCGAGCTGACCGAGCACATGGATCGGCTCGGTTACGCCTACCAGGAGGAGACGGACGACCCCTCCGCCCGTTTCTTCCTTGCCCGCTGACCCCGCCGCCCCCTTCACCGAGGTCGGTAGATCTTACACACCGAGGTCGGTTGCACCCTCAACGGTCTCTTCGCGTTTAGGAGCTCTTCCGGTTTGTGGGTGTGGTGTCCACGGGCCGGTCGGGAGCCTGAGCCGGGCGTGTAAGTGGACTGGGGGCTCTGCTACGCCGGTTGGGCGTTAACAACGCTACTTAACGCTCTGCTGTATACCTCGGAGCCCTTCAGTAAACCGTTAACAGGCGTTATTAACCCCGAAGTGGCGTTGGAGACCGGGAAGTGGCGTAGCAGATGACCCCCGCTCCCAGACGCCGGGGTCGCCGGCAGACAAGTCCGGCCTGGTGAACCGGCAGGGTCACCGGTTTCCTCACCCGGCGACACGTCGGCCGCCACATCCACAAGCACGAGGAGCCGGTCTGGATGGCCTGGTGGGGTTGTTCAAGGACACGGCCCGGCCCTCTAGGACGCCTCCCGGGAGAGCATCCTCGGCGGCCCGACGACGACTCCGCCGACCCGAGCACGACCGCACCGCACCAACCACCACCCCCACACCACAGACCCGGCCGGAACCCACACCCGCAAACCGGAAGAGCCTGTTTAGGGTTGTGACTGGCGGCGTGTTCTGGCCGGCCCCGCAACGGCCTCCTCATGCCCGAACGCCGCCCTCCCACACCCGAGGACAGCCTCCGCATTGTCCTTTCGACCCGCCGCACCCTCAAACACGAAGACCCATAAACATCGCCACATTAAGAGCAATTCAATAGCACACCTTGCACCTTCATTACACATCTGATATATTTACGACGAGCGGCATCCTCAATACGAAAGGCGCGATCAACAATGCCCCCTGAACCCGCCACTCGCTCGCGACGCACACTGCGTTTGGTAATTGGCCTGCTAGCACTGGCGGTGGCGGTACGAGCATTCACGATCGGCAATACCCTCGAAGCCATCGCGAGCCTTGTTTTAGGGGTGCTGTTCGTCGCCGCCGCATTCCTAGGGCGCTCCGGATCACCGAAGGCCTGAGCCGCACGCAGATCATCCGTTTCCCCTGCTTTTCACCTCACCCCGATCGAGGAGAGAATCATGGAACACGTCTTCGAGGTTGTTGGGCTGCGCTCCTGGTACAACCGCTCCGACCCCGTCCTGACCGATGTCTCGCTGACACTCGATGCGGGCGAGGCGGTGGGGTTACTGGGCGTCAACGGCGCCGGAAAAACCACCATGCTCAAGGCGCTCTGCGACGCGCACCGGGGTTACGAGTTCCGGTCCATGCGGTACCACGGACGCGCATGCAGGCCGGATACGCCCGCATTCAAACAGCAGCGCTATTTCGCCTTAACCAACGACACGTCGTTCCCCACCTGGTCCTTGGACACCTTCATTCGTTTCCTGGACCGCGCCTATGGGCGGCGAGAACGCCCGCAGCTGCTCGACGAACTCATCGACGGCTTCAACTTCGGCGACTATCGGTCAACCCCATTCGGGCAGCTGTCCAGCGGCACCCGAAAGAAGGCAGCGCTCATCGCCGCCTTCCAAACGCCGGCCGACATCTTATTCCTCGACGAGCCGGTGGACTTCCTCGACTTCGCGGCAACGGAATATCTCTACCACTGCATAGTCGCTGCCGCCGAACGTGGGCAGGCGGTACTACTGAGCTCCCACATCGCCGAGTCCTTCACCCGGTGCACCACTAGGCTCTACGTACTCTCCGCGGGCCGGCTCAGCGGCCCCTTCGACACTCCTGGTGATTCCGATGCTGTCGCAGCCCTCATCAACTAGCGCTCTGGCAGCTCGAGCCGTGGCGGGCGAGTTCCTCAGCAAACGGACCATATGGTCCAGCCTGATCCTGACGGCGGTCGCGGCGTGGGTTGGCATGCACCTGGGCGTCGTGGTCAACCTGCGGGTCGCCTCCGCCGGGGTCTTCCTGGCCACGGCGGCAGCCATGTCATCAATCGCCTGGACCTGGGTCCACAGCGAGCGGTGGCCGGGCCTGACACGTTTCCCGATCGCCGCCAAGGACCTGGCTCGCGCCGCCTACCTCGTCGGTTCGCTGGTGGTGTTCCTTGAAGTCGTTCTACCCGTGATCGCGTTCATCTCCACGGCTCAAAACGTCACGTGGACCGATGCCATCACGGTGACTCTGCTCGCCCTCGGAATGGCGCCCCCGGTCCTCCTGCTCTGGAGCGGCCCCACGCGCCGCCATCGCCTGGGAGCGCTCATCGCATTGGCGGCCGGGATCGTCCTTGGCGTTGTCCTCAATCCGCTCATAGCGGCCGTGATGCTCGCCGTCGAGGGCACCGTCTGTTTCCTCCTCGGCTTCGAGGTGGTTGATGACGCCGCACGAAGGCGAGGAGCCGGACTGCGCGTCTCCAGCCTCGTACTCGGTGAGCTGGCGAGCTCCCGGATGACGCAGATCAACACCGCCGCGCTGGTTGCCTTCGGCTGGCTGTTCAACGCAATGCTCCACAACCACGGTGCCGCGCTGCCGCTCGGGGCCGTCATGGTGGTGCAAAACACCCCGCTCAACGCCTACTTCTCCCGGCATCCGAGCACCTGGCTCGTGGTCAAGACCTGCCCACGCACGTGGCGCACGCTATGCGTTTACGCCCTCCAACTCGCGGCCCTGTACCTGATATGCGGAGCCGTCGCCGTCTTCGCTCCCGAGCCAACCCTCGCGCACTTCGGCAACGACGTCGTCTTCGTGGTCACCGCGGCTTCATCCGCGGCCCTGGCCGCTGCAGTCATGGAATGGCGCTGGCCGCTGCTCGATTGGAAGTCCGAACGCGAAGTAATCCGCCACCCGCGCAAGTACGTTCCCGCACTCGTCGCCTGCATACTCTCCACCGCATGCTGGGCGCTCACACGCTGAGCGGGTGCGGCCCCGACGACGGCGGGACGCGCACGCCCGCTCAGCTGCGCCAGTTCCGAATGCGCCAGGCGTCAGCGAACGCGGATCCGGCTAAGGTCGCGCACCGCGCCGAGGTCGGCGCTGGTGGCCAGCATGGCGTAGGCGCGCAGAGCCTTGGACACGTGCCGGGGACGCGGGTTGTGCGGCGTCCACGCGTCCTCCCCGCGAGCCTCCTCCTCGGCGCGACGCCGGGCGATCTCCGCCTCGTCCACATCCAACTCGATGGAGCGGTTCGGGATGTCGATGACGATGCGGTCGCCGGTGCGTACCAGTCCGATGAGCCCGCCCGCGGCGGCCTCCGGGGAGACGTGCCCGATGGACAGCCCGGAAGTGCCTCCGGAGAAGCGGCCGTCGGTAAGCAGCGCGCATTCCTTGCCCAGGTGCATGGACTTTATGTAGGTGGTCGGGTAGAGCATCTCCTGCATGCCCGGGCCGCCGCGGGGCCCCTCGTGGGAGATGATGACGACGTCCCCGGCCTTCACCTTGCCGCCGAGGATGCCGTCCACGGCCTCCTCCTGGGACTCGAAGACGACGGCGGGGCCGGAGAAGGTCAGGATCGAGGCATCCACCCCGGCGGTCTTGACGATGCAGCCCTTCTCCGCGACGTTTCCGAACAGGACGGCCAGGCCGCCGTCTGCGGAGTAGGCGTGGGCGATGTCGCGGATGGCGCCATTCTCCCGGTCCACGTCCAGGGCCTCCCACCGGGAGTTCTGGGAGAACATCTGGGTGGTGCGCACGCCCGCGGGGGCGGCCAGGTAGCGGGTGCGGATCGCCTCGTCGACACGGCTCGCCTGCGGGTCGCGCACGCCGTCCTCGCCGGGGCGGCCGATGTCGTACTGGTCGAGTTCGTCGGCCAGGGTGCCGCGCAGCACGGTGCGGGTAGTGGTGTCGAGCAGACCACCGCGGTCGAGTTCTCCGAGGATGCCCATGATGCCGCCGGCGCGGTGGACGTCCTCCACGTGCACGAGGTTGGTCGAGGGGGCCACCTTGCACAGGTGGGGCACCTTGCGGGAGAGGCGGTCGATGTCGGCCATCTTGAAGTCGACCTCCGCCTCCTGGGCGGCGGCTAGCAAGTGCAGCACCGTGTTGGTCGACCCGCCCATGGCGATGTCCAGGCTCATGGCGTTCTCGAAGGCGGGCTTAGTGGCGATCGACCGCGGCAGGACGGAGGCGTCGTCGTCCTCGTAGTAGGCCTTGGCGATCTCCACGATCCGGCGGCCGGCCTCCTGGAACAGGGCCTTGCGGTCCGCGTGGGTGGCGACGAGCGAGCCGTTGGTGGGCAGCGCCATGCCCAGGGCCTCGGTCAGGCAGTTCATGGAGTTGGCGGTGAACATGCCCGAGCAGGAGCCGCAGGTGGGGCAGGCCAGGCGCTCGATGGCGGAAATGGTCTCGTCGGGGACGGTGGGGTCGGCGGCGTCCATCATGGCGTCGATCAGGTCGAGCTTGCGGGTGGTGCCGTCGGCGGCGACCATCTTCCCGGACTCCATGGGCCCGCCGGACACGAAGATCGTGGGGATGTTCAGGCGCAGCGAGGCCATGAGCATGCCGGGGGTGATCTTGTCGCAGTTGGAGATGCACACCAGGGCGTCGGCGCAGTGCGCGTTCGCCATGTACTCCACGGAGTCGGCGATCAGCTCGCGACTGGGCAGGGAGTAGAGCATGCCGTCGTGCCCCATGGCGATGCCGTCGTCGACGGCGATCGTGTTGAACTCCTTGGCGATGCCGCCGGCGGCCTCCACCTGTTCGGCGACGACGCGGCCGACGTCCCGCAGGCCCACGTGTCCGGGGACGAACTCGGTGAAGGAGTTGGCGATGGCGATGATGGGCTTGCCGAAGTCCGAGTCCTTCACGCCGGTGGCGCGCCACAGGGCGCGGGCGCCGGCCATGTTGCGGCCGGTGGTGGAGGTAGCACTGCGATAGCGGGGCATGAGCGTCTCCTGGGATGCGGACGATTTTCGAATGGCCACAGCGTAGTGTCAGCAACGTCGGCAGTCCGTGTGCGTTCACTCACCGGACCACCGGTTTCCCGCGGCACAGCACCATTCCACCGACGACGTCCCCACTCACCGGCAGGCGAGACGCCTCACATCTACCCGCCGAATTACGGCACACACTCCTCACGCCTCCCTCCTCCTGCCCCGCCGCCGACATGCCCGCCCCACCCGCCATCGCCCTCTACTGCGAACTTTTGCCCCCTGGTGTACACCATTTCGCCGTACATCAGGGGGCAAAAACTCATACCAGAGCACGAACTCGCGTCTCCGGCCGAGTAGATAAGCGCTCCAGGAGCGGACCGCCGCGGCGGCCACCCGCCCGGGGCGCCCGCGTCACATGGTGCCGAGGATCTCGGTGACGAACACCAGGGTGTCGCCGCCCTTGATACCGGCCTGCGGCACTCCGCGCGAGCCATAGCCGAGCTCGGACGGAATGGACAGAATCACGCGGCTGCCAACGCGCTGGCCGACCAGCCCATCGTCCCAACCGCGGATGACCATGCCAACGCCAACCTGAAAGTTGAGCGGCTGGCCGCGGTCGTAGGAGTTGTCGAAGACGCGCCCGTTCCAGACCTGGCCCAGGTAGTGGCACACGACGGTGTCGCCGGCCTCGATGACGGCGCCGTCACCGGCGTCAAGCACCTGCACCTGCAGGCCCTCGGGGGCATCCGGCCCGGGGAAGGTCAAGGTCGGCTTGGCGCCCTTGGCGCCGGAAACGGTGGGCATGTTGCTGTTGATCATGCGGGCCAGGCTACGGCAGGGGGCGCAGCCGCGCCCAGTTCGCCGCACGGCCCGACGGCGTCGTCTGCCCCACTCAGGACGCGACGGTGCCCGCGGCGCCGGAGACCGGACCGCGGGCACCGTCGTCGGCACCGAAGGCGTCAGTTGTCGCGCAGTATGGCGAGAATGCGCAGGAACTCCACGTACAGCCACACCAGGGTGACGGTCAGGCCGAAGGCGCCGGACCAGGCGTACCGGGTGGGCAGGCCGCGCTCCACCCCGCGCTGAATGGACTCGAAGTCCATGGTGAGGCTGGCGGCCGCCATGACGACGGCGAGCACGCCGACCACCAGGCCCAGCGGAATGCCGAAGATAGTGGCGCCGCGCAGGCCCCACGGGTCGGAGACGAGGCCCGTGAGCATGAGCACAAAGTTGATCACGCTGAAGATCAGGTAGCCGCCCATGGCGGTCAGCAGGATGCGCTGCGCCTTGGAGCTCAAGCGGAAGCCGGCGAACTTGTAAGCCGCCAGCACCACGCCGAAGGTCGCCACCGAGGCAAGCACCGCCTGCATGACAATGCCGTCGTAAAAGCTCTCCATGACGCCGGAGAACGCGCCGAGCATGGCGCCCTCGCAGACGGCGTAGGCCATGATCAGTGCCGGGCTGGGCTCGCGCTTGGCGGAGTTGACCAGGCCCAGCACCAGGGCGCCGATCGCGCCGCCTACCAGGGCCAGCAGGCCGATCTCCGCCGTGGCCTCGGTGGTGGCCAGCATCCAGCTGACGGCGCCGACGGCGAGGATCACCGCGAAGATACCGAAGGTGCGCACGATGACGTCGTCGTAGGTCATGCGGCCGCGGTCCACGTTGGTGGCCGCCGGCGCGCCGTACTGGGCCTCCAGGTCGGAGAGCTGCTGCGGGGAGACGCTGCCGTAGGCGGGCGCCTGGCCGTACTGGCCGCCGGTCTGATAGCCGTAGGCGGGTGCCTGGCCGTACGGCTGGGTGGCCTGCGGGCCGGCCTGGCCGGGCTGGTATCCCGGCATGGTCGGATAGCCGTTGGGAGTGCGCTGCACGGACGACGCCGAACTGGCGCTCCCGTCGAATACGGGGCTGCGGGAGAAGTACGGGTTGCTCATCGCGTGAAGTATCGCCGATATTCCTGAAGAAGCCCTGAACGCGGTCAGCCACCGGCTCCACCAGGAGTTCAAGGCTCCGGTCACCCGGCATATCTACCGACCCCGCCGGTAACCTCACCCGGCCTCGGTCAGGTTCCTCCTCCAGGAGGACCCCGCTCCTCCGGCGTGCCCAGGACGACGCGGCGACTAATCGCCAGCCGGACCGATGAAGGCGCCCGGGACGCTTCCTAACCTGGTGGTGTTCGGACGCAGGCCGGTAAACATCCGGCCGCAGCCGCCGCGCAAATGCGCGAACACGCAAACGCGCCACCCCGCCCCGAAAAGAGTTGATTCCGTTGATCGAAGCTGTCGATCTCACCAAGCGCTACGGCTCCAAGACCGCCGTCGACCACATCTCCTTCACGATCGAACCCGGCACCGTCACCGGCTTCCTCGGCCCCAACGGCGCCGGCAAGTCCACCACCATGCGCCTGATCATGGGCCTGGACAAGCCCACCGAGGGCACCGTGAAGGTCAACGGCCACTTCTACCGGGACCTGGCGGCTCCCCTGTGCCAGGTCGGTGCGCTCCTGGACGCCAAGGGCCTGCACGGCTCCCGCAGCGCCCGCGCCCACCTGACCCAGTTGGCGGTCTCCAACGGCATCCCCACCCGCCGCGTCGACGAGGTGCTGGACCTGACCGGCCTGACCCCGGTGGCCAAGAAGCGCGTCAAGGGCTTCAGCCTGGGCATGAGCCAGCGCCTGGGCATTGCCGCCGCACTCCTGGGCGACCCGCAGGTACTCATCTTCGACGAGCCCGTCAACGGCCTGGACCCCGAGGGCGTGAAGTGGGTGCGCGAGACCTGCCGCCACCTGGCCGACCAGGGCCGCACCGTCTTCATCTCCTCCCACCTGATGAGCGAGATGGCGCAGACCGCCGACCACCTGCTGGTCATCGGCCGCGGCCGCATCCTCACCTCCGGCCCCGTCGACGAGGTGATCGCCTCCGCCACCAACGACGTCGTCCGCGTCGCCTCGCCGCAGACAGCCGACCTCGCCGCCGCCCTGAACACCGCCGGCATCGACACCAAGGCTCCCGAGCCCGGCGTCCTGACCACCACGATGGCACCCGCCGCCCGGGTCGGGGAGATCGCCGCCGCACACGGCATCGTCCTGCACGAGCTGGCCACCCAGCGCGCCTCCCTGGAGGAGGCCTACCTGGAGTTGACCGGCAACGACGTCGAATACACCGCCGGCTCGGCCCCGGCGCCTTTCCCCGCGGCCGCCGCCCGGCCCTGACCGCCGGGCCCACCGCCCGCGCGCCGGCCGGCCCGCCGCACCCCACAAGCCACATCGACACACGAAAGCATCCACATGTCCACCTCCACCGTTTCCGAAACCGTCTCCCCCGGCCGGGAGCAGACCGACGCCGCTCCCACCAACGTCGCCCGCACCCGTGACGACCACCCCTCCCGCGCCCGCCGCAGCGACGCCCGCCCGACCGCCGCGCCCTCCGGCTGCCGCCAAACCTTCGGCCGGGCGGTGCGGGCCGAGTGGGTCAAGATCCGCTCCCTGCGCTCCACCTGGATCACGTCCTTCATCGCCGTCGGCATCACCGTTCTGCTGGGGGCGGGCACGGCCATCGGCTACGCCGCCTCCCCGGAACTGGCGGAAGACGCCAAGCACGCCATCGTCTTCGGCTCCTCCTTCGGCCAGATCGTGGTGGCGGTGCTGGGTGCGCTGATCATCACCGGCGAGTACACCTCCGGGCAGATCCGCTCCTCATTGGCAGCCGTTCCGCACCGGAGCCGGGTGCTGGCCGCCAAGGCGCTCGTCGCCAGTATGCTGGCCTTCTGCATCGGAGCGGTGTCGATTCTGGTGTCGTGGGCGGTGTCCACACCCTTCATGCACGGCTACTCCGGCTCCTTGACCGACATGCACTACTTCGGCTACGTATGGGGAACGGGCCTGAGCTTCGTGGTGATCGCCCTGATGGCTCTGGGCCTGGGATTCCTCATGCGCTCAACCGCCGGCTCCATCACCGTGGTGATGACCCTGCTGTTCGTGTTGAGCGTGCCGCTGTCGTTGATGGCGATGAAGTGGGATTGGGCATCCAGCCTGATCGCACTGCTGCCTCTCAATGTGGCCACCGCCGTCGCCGATCCCTTCAGCCTCGTCACCGCCTGGGGAGCGCAGAACGGCGCGTCCCTGTCTCACATGCAGGCGATCCTGGTATTCAGTGCCTGGGGCATCGTGCCGCTGCTGGCCGGCTGGGTGTTGTTCGCCCGCCGCGACGCCTGAACCGCACCCGTGCCCCGGCGGCCACCTGCCGCCGGGGCACAATTAGTCCATGAGCAGAGGGGAGCCCACGCGATGAGCACGCCGTCAAGCGCCGGCCGGGTGCTGCGTTGGCAGGCCGCGCACCCCTACCTCGCCGACGCCGCCATCGCGGTGGTGGTGCTGGTCCTCAACGTCTTCATGGGGCTGTGGCCGCTGCGGCAGGCGCAGATCCCGTCGCTGCACTCCTGGCTGCCGCTGACGCTGGCCGCCTGCCTGGTGTGCGCGCTGGCCCTGGTCTTCCGACGCCGCCACCTGACCGTCAGCTGGGCGGTGCTGACCTTCCTGCCGCTCGCCCACGAGGCGGTGGTAGCCCGCGGTTTTCCCGACATGGGGGTGGCCGAGATCGGCTATGCGGCCGACGCGCTGCGCGCCTTCACCCTGCTGGGCCTGCCCTTCGCCCTGGCCACCCTGGCCCTGCACCACCGGGCCGCCTGGGTGTGGGCGGCCTGCGCCGTCTCCACACTGACCACCGTGTTCGGCCAGGCCGCGCTCGGCGGTTACGCGGTCGACACCCTCGGCGGACTGCTCATGCCCTACGGACTGACCAACATCATCGGGGTGCTGGTAGGGGTGGTGATCCGCGCCCAGGAGACCCAGCTGCACGAGGCGGAGCTGCGCTCAGCGCGCCTCATGCTGGCCCGCGAGCAGGAGGCTGCGCTGGCCGCCGCCAACGAGCGCTCCCGCATCGCCCGCGAGATGCACGACGTCGTCGCCCACTCCCTCGCGGTCATGATCACCCTGGCCGACGGCGCGGCCACCGCCATCGACCGCAACCCCGCCATGGCCAAAGAGGCCCTCACCACACTGGCGGAGACCGGCCGCTCCGCCCTGGCCGACACGCGCCGACTGGTGGGGGTGCTGCGCGAGGACCCCGTCGCCTCCCCCACTGCCCGGGACGACGCCGACACTCGCCCGGTACCAGCGGCCCGCCGCGCGCCCGCAGAGTCGACCGGGGCGGATACCTCCACCACCGCCCGCGAAAGCGCCGTCGTCGAGCCGCCCGCGGCCGCGGGCACCACCGTGCGCGAGCTGCCGGTTCCCGAGTTCGCCCCGCCCGGCACCGTCGCCCCGGTCGAGCCCAGCCAGCCGATCGCCGACCTGCGTCGGCAGGCCACCGACGTGGACGCCGACGCCTCCCGCGGTCAGACGCCACTCGCCCCCGCCCCCGAGCAGGCCGACCTGGAGGTACTCGTCGAGCGCTTCCGCACCGCGGGCGTACCCGTCACCTACCGGTGGACCGGCCGCAGGCTGCCCGCGGATAAGGGTCTGCAGCTCACCCTGTTCCGCATCGCCCAGGAGGCGCTGACCAACGTGCTGCGCTATGCGCCCACCACGCGCTCGGTCGCCGTCGCCGTCGACCGGCACTCCGGCACCGCCGTCCTCACGATCGACAACGACGCCGCCCCGGGCTCGACGCCGCTGCACGGTTCCGGCAAGGGGCTGATCGGCATGCGCGAGCGGGCCGCCGTCTATGGTGGCACTGTGCAGGCGGGGCCGACCCCGACCGGCTGGCGTGTGCGGGCCGTCCTGCACTGGGATGAGAGCCTGGAAGACAACGACGAAGGGACAGCGCCGTGGCAGATGCCGCAGTGAACGACGCAGCCGACCCGACCGCAGGCGCCGGGGCGGTGCCGCCCGGGCAGGCGGACTCCGCCCGCCGGCAGCGGCCCATCACGGTGGTGCTGGCCGACGACCAGGCGCTTATGCGCATGGGCTTCCGCATGGTGCTCGACCCGGCCGAGGACATCGAGATCGTCGGGGAGGCCTCCGACGGCGCCACCGCCCTGGCACAGGCACGCGCCCTGAAGCCCGACGTGATCCTCATGGACGTGCGCATGCCCGGTATGAATGGCATCGACGCGACTGCCGCGATCACCGCGCAGTGCCCGGACACCAAGATCCTCATCCTGACCACCTTCGACCTGGACGAGTACGCCTTCGCGGGCCTGCGCGCCGGGGCGAGCGGCTTCCTGCTCAAGGACACGCGGCCGGGCGAGTTGGCGGAGGCGATCCGCACGGTCGCCAGCGGCGAGGCCGTGGTCAGCCCGCGCATCACCCGGCGCATGCT
This sequence comes from Actinomyces succiniciruminis, assembly GCF_900002405.1. Classification (GTDB taxonomy): domain Bacteria; phylum Actinomycetota; class Actinomycetes; order Actinomycetales; family Actinomycetaceae; genus Actinomyces; species Actinomyces succiniciruminis. The sequence continues at coordinate 189,413 of NZ_LK995542.1, forward strand.
GGAGCTGTTCGCCTCGCACCTGCCCGAGGACGGCGAGCGCGCGCAGGAGGATCCGCGCATCGCCGCGCTCACGCCGCGCGAGCGTGAGATCCTGATGCTGATGGCGCAGGGGCTGAGCAACTCCGAGATCGCCGACCATCTGGTCGTCTCGGCGACCACGGTCAAGACGCACGTCGGCAACGTGCTGGCCAAGCTGGACGTGCGCGACCGGGTGCAGGCGGTGGTGGTCGCCTACGAGACCGGCCTCATGCGCCCCGACCACCAGTAGTCCCCGGCGCCACCGCGCCCTCCCGCCCTCTTCGCCGAGGTCGGTTGATTTTACGTACCGAGGTCGGTAGATCTTACGTGCCGAGGTCGGTAGATCTTACGTGCCGAGGTCGGTTGATATGGCGTTCGACGCCGGCGGGCGGCTCAGGCCGTATGCAACCGCTGTTGTGCAGCGGTGAAACCGTCCACCGCCACCTGCTCGACGACGTCGGCCGCCTGTTCCAGGGTGACGGCCAGCTCCGCCCGTTCCCGCCCTGGGAAGTCGCTGAGCACGAAGTCGGCGGGGTCCTGCCGCCCAGGGGGCCGCCCCACGCCGACGCGCAGCCGTGCGTAGTCCCGGGTGCCCAGCGCCTGGGAGATGGAGCGCAGGCCGTTGTGCCCGCCCTCGCCGCCGCCGCGTTTGAGCCGCAAGGTGTGCGCGGGCAGGTCGAGGTCATCATGGATGACCAGCAGGTGCGAGGCCGGGTCGACATCGTAGAAGCGCGCCAGCGCCTTGACCGGTCCGCCGGACTCGTTCATGTAGCCGGTGGTGCAGGCGAGAATGACGCGCGGTCCGGGGGCGCCGCCGGGAAGGACGCCCAGACGCACGTCGGCGACACGGGTGTGGGTCTTGTGGCTGGAAAGGCGGGACCCGGCGCGCCCGGCCAGCACGTCAATGACCATTTGTCCGACGTTGTGGCGGTTGTGGGCGTACCGGGTCCCGGGGTTCCCCAGCCCGACGACGAGCCAAGGGGAGTTCATGAGCGTATGGCTGCGACGGCGAGCGTCACTCGGCCTCGGCGGGGGCCGCGCCCTCGGCAGCCTCGGCCGGGGTCTCCTCCTCGGCGACCTCGACGGCCTCCAGGGAGACGTTGACGACGTCGGCGTCGGCCTCGGTGATCGCCTCAACGCCATCGGGCAGAGTCAGGTCGGACACGCGGACGGCGGTGCCGGCCTCGACACCGGTGAGGTCGACGTCGATGGACTCCGGGATGGCGATGGCCGGGGCGGAGACGAGCACGTGGGCCAGCTCGATGATGTGGATGGTGCCGGGCTCGGGCTCGCCGGTCACGACGACGGGCACCTCGACCTCGACCTTCTCGTTGCGGTTGACCAGCAGGAAGTCAATGTGCTGCACGCCCGGGCGGATGGGGTGGCGCTGGACGTCCTTGGCGAGCGCCAGCAGGGACTCACCGTCGACGTTCAGCTCGATCAGGGCGTTCTCGTTGCCGCGCAGGGCCAGGCGGGTGGCGTGCTCCTCCAGCAGCAGGTGGCGGGGCTCGGTGCCGTGCCCGTAGACGACGGCGGGTACCTGGCCGGCGCGGCGGGCGCGGCGGGAGGAACCCTTGCCGAACTCGGTGCGGTCGGTGGCGTCAAGCTTGATGGCGTTGGCGGGCATGCGTTCTCCTCGGTTGTGGCGGGGAGCGTGCCCCGCGGTTCGGTGGTCCGGCGGGCACGACGACGTGCAGCACCTTCCGGCACCACCACGTCGATCACGGATGCGCTGGGCGCATCCCTCGCCGGGGCAATGCCGCCACTCTACGCGATGACGGTGCTCTCCGACGACGCCGCCAACGGTGACCCGCCCCACGGCCCGGGCGCTGATCGATCACACGCGTAATACCGACCGACCTCAGCACGTAACTTCCACCGACCTCGGCACGTAAGATCAACCGACCTCGGCGAATGGAGACATCAGGAGTGCAGCAACGCCAGGGCCTCCCGCACCCGAGCCACAGGCAGTTGGCCGGGCGCGGAAGCCGCCGATCCCGCGGTCGCGAAGGTGAGCGCCGAACCGAACACCCCGCCCGCAAGCCGGGTCAGGACGCCCGCCTCCCCCATGGCGATCGCCACCACCGGGATGTCCAGCTCCCCACGGGCGCGCGCCGCCACGCCCACGAGCCGCTCCACATCCGCCGGACCCGCCGGGGTGACGGCGAGCTTGGCGACCGCGGCGCCCGCGTCCTGCATGGCGTGCAGACGGCGCAGCATTTCGACGTCGTTCGGCGTGGCGGCGAAGTCGTGGCTGGAGGCGACCACGTCGAGCCCCGCCCGGCGCGCCAGCCGCACCAGGCGCGGCAGGTCGCCACGGGCCAGTTCGACGTCGACCGCCGCAGCGGCACCGCATTCCCTGCCGACCCGCTCAATCGCGTCCGCGAGCGCGGCCCGGTAGGTGACGTCGTCGACGTCGAGCCCACCGCCCTCCGCGGCTGTGCGCACCGTCAGCAGCACCGGCATGTCCGAACCGCGCAGTTCCGCCCCCACCGCGCGGGCGGCCGCCAGCCACAGTCCCGCAAGCTCCTGCGGCGCCCACCGCGCCGGCATGGTCGTGGCGGCGCGCTTACGCCCGGTCGCCGCAGCCGCCTCCGGTGCGGTCAGCAAGTCGGCGCGCAGCTCAACCAGGTCCGCCCCGGCCCGGCGGGCCGCCCGGGCCTGCTCGGCGCAGGCGGCGGCGTCGGCCCCGGTGGTGGCGACCGCGACTATGGGCACCGGCCCACCCAACGTCGCCCGCCGCCAGGTGGCCGGTCGTGCACACGCCGGCGAGCCCGGCACCGCGATCCCGCTCTCCTCCAGGCGGGCGCGCAGGTCCTGCGCCTCCCGGAGTACTGCCCGTCGGTCTGCGGGGACGCCCGACGACGACGAGTCCTCGGGGACTTCCACTGAGTCGCTCTCGGCCGCGGGCTTGGCTGCCCGTATGCCGTCCGTGTTCATGCCTGCGCTCCCGCGGGGAGGAGCGAGATGGCAATGCCGTCCAGGATGTCGGACAGGCTGGTGACGGCGGTGGTCAGCGGATGCCCGGCGGCGGCAGTGTCGGCGGCGACCCGGCTCACCACCTCGCTCCACACCAGCGCCCCGGCGGCGATGACGTCGCGGCGGCCGGGCAGCAGGTACCCCCAGGACTCCCGCTGCGCAGCGGTGGAGTGCACGATCGCGTCGCAGGATGCCAGCACCCGCGCGATGCTCAGCTCGGCCCCGTCGATGGCGTCACGGTCGAAGGCGTCCAGGCCGAGGGCGTGGGCGGTGACGGTGGAGATGGTGCCGGCGAGCCCGACCAGCCGGGTGGCGGCGCCCAGGTCGACGGCGTCGGCGGCCCGGTCCAGTAGGGCGCGTACCTCCGCGCGGGCGGCCTGCTCCGCGGCGGGGGTGACGCCGTCGGCCAGGTAGCGCTCGGTGATGCGCACCGAGCCGGTGTTCATCGAGTAGGCGGCCTGCGGGGCGTCCACGCCCAGGACCAGCTCGGTGGAGCCGCCACCCAAATCGACGACGAGGCGGGGACCGTGTGTAGCCTCGTTCCGCTGCTTGGCGGGCTCTTGCCCGGCCCGGTCGGCCTCGGCGGGCCCGGCCGCCGGAGCGCCGTCGTCGTCGGCCCCGAGTAGTGAGCCGGCGAAGGACAGGCGGGCCTCCTCCTCGCCGGAGACGACCTCGGGGACGATGCCCAGCGCCGCACGCACCCCGTCGACGAACTCGTCACGGTTCTCGGCGTCGCGCGTGGCGGAGGTGGCGACGAAGCGCGCGTGCTCGGCGTTCAGCGGCACGTCCAGGCCGGCGCAGGTGGCGGCGTACTCGCCTACCACCGCCAGGGTGCGGGCCAGGGCCTCGGGGTCGAGGCGCCCGGTGCGGTCCACGCCCTGTCCCAGGCGGACGATGGTGCTGGAGCGGTGCAGGGGGTGCAGGCGGACGGCGCCGGTGCGCTCGTCCCGGACGGCGTCGGCGACCAGCAGCCGAATGGTGTTGGTGCCGCAATCAATAGCGGCGACGCGGGTCATGTGTGGCTCCCCCTCGGATGGCTGTGCCGACGACTTCAGCGGTAACTCTACGGCGGTGGTCGGCGCTCAGCAGGAGCAGCGTTCGGGGTCCCACAGGCCCCGCTCGCGCAGTGCGTCCAGGGTGAGGTCGCCGATGGGGTTGACGCCCCGGCCAACCGCGAGCGTGTGCGCGAGCAGCGCGTGCAGGCACTTGACCCGGTTGGGCATGCCGCCGGCCGATACCCCGGTGATCTCCTCGGGGCTGCCCAGTTCGGCGCGGCGAGCCAGGTAGTCGTTGTGAGCGGCCGCGTAAGCGGCGGCCAGATCGGGTTCGGCGGCCAGGCGCCGGTTGAACTCCTCCATGAGGTGCTCCGCCTCGAGTGTGGAGCAGCCGCGCACCGCCGCCGGATGGGTCAGGTAGTACATGGTGGGGAAGGGCGAGCCGTCGGGCAGGCGCGGCGCGGTGCGCACGACCGTCGGTCGGCCGCACACGCATCGGGCGGCCACGTCGACGACACCGCGCGGTGTACGCCCCAGCTGCGTACGCAGGGTCTCCAGGTCGGCTTCGCTCACGGTCACTGCTGGTCTCCTGATTCGGTATCGGTGCCGGTCGACGGCGTGGCCGGCTGCGGCGTCGTGGTGGACTGCGGGGCGGGGGTGGACCAGCCTCGGCGGGCGGGATCGTCGGCCTGTTCCCGTTCGACTTGTCCGGCCACGCGCGCCGACTCGCGCAGCTCCTCGTACCAGGGCAGTCGCTCCTCGGCGTCGGCCCGGGCGGAGCCGGCCGCGTCGGTGTCCTCGAAATCGTCGGCCCCGACCACGACGTAGGTGGTCTCACCGGGCATGACATACGACAGGCGCTCGCGGGCCTGGGCCTTGACGTAATCGTCGTCGTCCCAGCGGGCCAGTTCCTCCTCCAGGGCTGTGGAGGTGGCACGGGCCTCATCGATCTGGTCCAGCACGGCGTCGTACTGGGCGCGCTGGCTTAGGTAGCCGCGCAGCGAGGGGAAGACCACGACGAAGGCCAGGGCCAACACACCGGCGAGGATGAGCAGGCGCATGGGCAGGGACAGCCCCTCCGCGCCGCCCAGGCGGGGAGCCGGATCTTCGGAATCTTCGTGGGTGGGGGCGGAGGTGGCATTGTGGTCGGCGTCGGCAGCGCCGCGGGAAGTGCTGCGGGCGGTATCGGGCTTATCGGTGTGCCGGCCGGCGCCGGCTCGAGCGTCGCGGGAGGGGCCGGAGCGGGTTCTGCGGGCGCCGGGGCGTGCTGGTACAGGTCGGCGCGGCGTCATGGAACCGATCCTGCCTCACGGACGTGCGCATGGCGAGCGTGCGGCGCCGGTGCGTCGGCCACGAAGCGGCAAGTATCCCGGCCCTGCCCCGACACCGCGGCAGGGCGGCAGGGCGGCGGCCCGATGGCAGGGCGGCAAGACGACCGCACGGCGGGGACGACATCGGGGCGTCAACGTCCCTGTTGGACCGCAATCCTCCATTTGGACCGCCGTAGTGTGCCACTGGGGCGGTCCAACCCGACACGGGCGGTCCCAAGAGACTTTCGCGGTCCGAATAGAAGGTGATCGGACCGAATACGTGCGTGGTTCGGGGCTATTGGCGCGAACGCGTGTTTTGGCCCGGCGGCGTGCGGGGGCGGTGTTGTTGCACGACCTTGGGCGACACTGCACGACCTTGGTGCGCACTCCACGACCCCGGGGTGGTCGTGCAACACACACCAAGGTCGTGGAACGCAGCCCGAGGTCGTGCAGCACATACATAGGGGCGGGGTGAGCATCACCGCCACCGGGGTCATCGGCACGAACGTGGTGCATTAGACCGGCGTGTCGCGGGGTGTCGTGCTGAGCCATACCCAACCCGATAAACCCCAAGTTCTCCCCACTATTTCAACGAAAACCCCCGATCACGCGCACACATTCGCGCCGATAACTGGCGTTTCCAGTTTGTGGGTGTGGTGGTGGATTCTGGTGTCGTGGGGTGCCGAACTGTCAACCTGCGGGCATGCCGGCTCGACGTCGCCCGCTGAACCGTGAGACGGCCCCGCAGGCTGTCCGCCTACGGGGTGTGCCGGCTGCAACCGGCAGCCGGCCTGCCGTTGGCGCACATGCCACTGTGCGGTGGTGGCCCGAAATGTCACCAACCGGGACAAACGAGCCTCAACACCTACCAGGGGCATCCGGCACCCGCATGATTCCAACGTTTCCTTCACGGCCGCCGACGCCGCCGGACCCGTTTGTCCCGAATCATGACAATCACCCCTCCTAGAGACTCCCGGTGCACGGGCCACCCCGAAGGGACAGGCGAGCCGACGCTCCCGACCCACCGCTACTTGCCGTGCGCACACCCCGCCCACCCGTCACACCCACCAGACGGTCCACCTCCACCAGACGCCCGCCACCCGCCCCGCCACACGCGCAAACGGGAAACGCCCGACAACTCCAAACAGAGCGGTCCCGGGGCACGCACACGATCAACGCGTGCATACCCCGGGACCAATCCGGGAAAGCAGGCCTCGGCTCAGGCAGACGACTTACGCCGTGCCCGCCCCGAGCCTCCGCTAACGCTTCGGCTCAGGCCTTGAAACGCGGGAAGGCGCTGGTGCCGGCGTAGACGGCGTCCTCGCCCAGGGCCTCCTCGATGCGCAGCAGCTGGTTGTACTTGTTGATGCGCTCGCCGCGGGCCGGGGCACCGGTCTTGATCTGGCCGGAGTTGGTGGCAACCGCCAGGTCGGCGATGGTGACGTCCTCGGTCTCACCGGAGCGGTGCGAGGTCATCGTCTTGTAGCCGGCGCGGTGGGCCATCTCCACGGCCTCGAGGGTCTCGGTCAGCGAACCGATCTGGTTGACCTTCACCAGCAGGGCGTTGGCGGCGCCGAGCTCGATGCCCTTGGCCAGGCGCTCGGGGTTGGTGACGAAGAAGTCGTCGCCGACCAGCTGGACGCGGTCACCGATCTTGTCCGTCAGGGCCTTCCAGTCGTCCCACTCGTCCTCGGAGAGCGGGTCCTCGATGGAGACGATCGGGAAGTCGGTGATGAGCTTCTCGTAGTAGTCGACCATGAAGTCGTTGTCGCGGGCCTCGCCCTCGAACTGGTAGGTCTTGGTCTCGGCGTCGAAGAACTCGGAGGAGGCTACGTCCATGGCCAGGGCCACGTCCTTGCCGGGGGTGTAACCGGCCTTCTCAATGGCCTCGACGATCAGCTCGAGCGCCTCGCGGTTGGAGTCGAGGTTGGGGGCGAAGCCGCCCTCGTCGCCCAGGCCGGTGGACAGGCCCCGGCCCTTCACGACGGCCTTGAGCGAGTGGTAGACCTCGGCGCCCATGCGCAGCGCCTCGCGGAAGGTCGGGGCGCCGACCGGGGCGATCATGAACTCCTGAATGTCCACGTTGGAGTCGGCGTGGGAGCCGCCGTTCATGATGTTCATCATGGGAACGGGCAGGGTGTGGGCGTTCGGCCCACCGAGGTACTGGTACAGGTCGAGGCCGGCGGAGTCGGCGGAGGCGGCCGCGGCGGCGAGGGACACGCCCAGGATGGCGTTGGCGCCGAGCTTGCCCTTGTTGGGGGTGCCGTCCAGCTCGATCATGAGGCGGTCGAGGCCGCGCTGGTCGGCGGCGTCGTAGCCGATGATCTCGGGGGCGATGGTGTCGTTGACGTTGGCGACCGCCTTCTCGACCCCCTTGCCGAGGTAACGGTCCTTGTCGCCGTCGCGGAGCTCGACGGCCTCGAAGGCTCCGGTAGAGGCGCCGGAGGGGACGGCGGCGCGGGCGGAGGAGCCGTCCTCCAAGAGGATCTCGACCTCGAGGGTCGGGTTGCCGCGGGAGTCGAGGATCTCGCGCGCGTGAACGTTCTCGATGAGGGCCACTTGATGCTCCTTGCTGAAGTTGTGTTGCCTGGGGAACAGGCACATGCAGGGCCAGCCTAGCGGCCCGCGGCCCACATCACGAGTGCATTGGTCCCGTCAGTTCCGCAGTTGTTCACGCCCGGCGAGATCGCGCACCCGGCGCGCCGGCGGTTTCGGCCAACGACGTCGCCGCAGCCGCGCGCCTCCTCCACCCAGTCGAGGCGCGCGGGCCGCCGTCTGCGTCAGCCCAACTGCAGTTGGGTGTCATCCTGCAGCAGCCACGCACCGCCGCCCTGATACCGCGGTGAGGCCTCCACACTCAGGGCGCCATGCAGTTCCTGGTATCGGGCGCTGACCGCGTCCTGGTCTTCCAGCGCGAAGACCTGGTTGGCTATCTGCACATAGCGATAGGTGTCGACGGCGGCGGGCGAGTAGTCAATATCCTTCTGCGCCTGCAACTCGGCCAACGCATCCGCGTCCGAAACTTCGATATCGAATTCTGCGGCCAGCTGTTCGGCCGCCGGCAGATCCGCGAGCGCGGTCACGACGAAGGCGGCGGTGGGTCCCTGCTCGCCGCCAGCGGCGGCGTACTCGGCGAGGTCCTGTGTGGCGTCCTGCACCTCCTGCTCGGAGAGGGTAAACGTCTGAAGGACGCCGTCGGCATCGGTGTAGTTCACGATGGCGGCCTGCCCCGGGTGTGCGGAGCAGCCGGCGAGGGCACTGACGCCGAGCAGCAGGGCGGCGCCGGCTCCCAGTACGCGGGCACGCCGGGTGAGACTTGTGGTGGTTCGGGTCACGGTCTGCTCCTGTTCGTTGAGTCACCGACGATGCTGCCGGGCTCGACCACCGCCCATCGTATATCTCACCGGCTCATTTCGTTCTCGGGGGCGATGATCCTCAGAACGCGTGCCGCGACCTGCTCCCAGGTAAGAGTAGCCGCATGTTCTCTGGCCAGAGCACCTAGCCTGCGAGCGGTTGCAGGATCCGCGAGAGTCCGCATGGCCTCCGCCAGGGCGTACTCGTCGTCGACTGGAACGATGATGCCGCCGGGGCCGATCATCTCACGAGCACCGCCAGCGTCCGAGCCGATGGAGGGGACACCGACTTGTCCGGCCTCGGCGTAGACGAGTCCGGCCGGTTCAATTCTTGAAGGCACGACGAGGCAGGTCGCCCGCGCGAACAGCGTGGCCAATAACTCCTGGGCAGCGGGATCAGACAGAACGAGCGGGCCGTAGTCCTCGATTCCGGGAGCTTCCACTCTGGGGTGCTCGCCTACGAGAACGAGCCGCGCCTCGGGAAGCTCCGTGCGCACACGTCGAAAGGCCCTGACCAGCAAGGGACCGTTCTTCCGTTCCCAGTCGTGGCCAACGAACAGGAAGCACGGCGCCTCCCAGTTCTTACGGGTGGCGGCGTCGGCCGCTGCTCTGGACGTCTCCCTGTAGCGTCCGCCCAGGCCAATGACATTGACCTTTTCCGCAGGCACTCCGAAGTCCTCCCGCATCGACGCCGCGGCCCACTCGGTTGCCGCGAGCAGTCCGTCCACCTCGCGGTAAGTCCTCTGGTGACGACGCAGCCGGGCAGAGACGGCGCGATCGGAGTGCTGTGCCCAGTTGCCGAATCCCGCACCACGCGCCTGAACCAGGGTCATGTCCTCCAGAGTGAACACGTGCGAGTGAGGCACTCGGAATTGGGAGCCGATTTGGATGACGATGTCAGCGCGATTGAATCGACGGCACCTTGCCCGCGCTGTAAACGTAATCAAATCCCCGTACAGGGCAGTATCACGCCACATCATCCAGTTTCTCCCGGCCGCCCCGTGCCGGGTTAGCCGTGCAAGGACGCGCAGGGCATACTCGATGATGCTGCAAGGAGGTCGCACATCCGCCGCCAGTACCTCCACACCGTAAGCTCGCAGGCCTTCAATGAGCCCCGCAGGCGTACCCGACCAGGTCTCGGGATTGAGCGGATCTCCAACGGATACGACAGCGATGGTCAACGACGCCGGTTCCTGCCCCTCACCCTGACTCCGCCCTAGTCCGCACGGTTCCTCCGGCGCTCCCGGCACGACCACACTGCCTCCCACAAACTCTTCATCCAACGCAGTAACGATACTCGACTACAGTCAGCGGCGCCGCCGATACTTGGTGGCCTCGGACTCCCAGTCGGCCTCCCCCGCGACGACGGCGTGCAGCAGTACCTCCGCCCAGCGCAGCAGCTCCTCTCCCTCGATGGCACCGCCGCCCATGCGGGCGGTACCGGGCGCGGGGACCACAATGGTGCGGGTGGCGGGCTTGAGCACCGTGCCCGGGTACAGGCGGGTGACCTTCATGCGCGCCGATTCGGGCAGGTTCACCGGCGCGAAGCGGATCGACTTGCCCTGCGCCACGATCTCGCGCACCCCCAGCTGGGCGGCCAGCGCCCGCAGCCGCGCCAGGGCCGCCAGGCGGCGCACCGCCTCGGGCACCGGCCCGTAGCGGTCGGTGAGCTCGTCCAGCACGTCGGCCACATCCGCGTCGGTGCGGGCGGCCGCGAACTTGGTGTAGGCCTCCAGGCGCAGCCGCTCGTGGGGCACGTACTCCTCGGGGATGGTGGCGTCCACGGGCAGGTCCACGCGCAGCTCGACGTCCTCCAGGTCCTCCTCGTCCGCGCCGGCGGCCCCGGCTCCGCCCGCGTCCCCCACCTTGAGGGCCTTCTTATAGGCGGCCACCGCCTCGGAGACCATGCGCACGTACAGGTCGAACCCGACCCCGGCGATGTGCCCGGACTGCTCGCCGCCCAGCAGGTTGCCGGCGCCGCGGATCTCCAGGTCCTTCATGGCCACCTGCATGCCGGCCCCCAGGTCGGTGTTGGTGGCGATGGTGCGCAGCCGCTCCAGCGCCGTCTCCGTGAGCGGCTTGTCCGCCGGATACAGGAAGTAGGCGTAGGCGCGCTCCCGGCCGCGTCCCACCCGTCCGCGCAGCTGGTGCAGCTGGGACAGGCCCATGCGGTCGGCCCGGTCCACGATCAGGGTGTTGGCGTTGGACACGTCCAGGCCGGTCTCCACGATGGTGGTGCACACCAGCACGTCGATCTCCTTGTGCCAGAAGTCGTCGATGACCTGCTCCAGCCGGGACTCGTGCATCTGCCCATGGGCGGTGGCCACCCGCGCCTCCGGCACCAGGTCGGCCAGCCGGGCGGCCACGGACTCGATGTCCTCCACCCGGTTGTGCACGAAGAACACCTGCCCGTCGCGCAGCAGCTCGCGGCGAATGGCGGCACTGACCTGCTTGGTCTCGTAGGTGCCCACATAGGTGAGGATGGGGTGGCGGTCCTCCGGCGGGGTGGACAGGGTGGACATCTCCCGCAGGCCGGTCACCGCCATCTCCAAGGTGCGCGGAATGGGGGTGGCGGACATGGACAGCACGTCCACATCGGTGCGCAGCGCCTTGAGGGTCTCCTTGTGCTCCACGCCGAAGCGCTGCTCCTCGTCGATGACCACCAGCCCCAGGTCCTTGAAGCGCACCTGCCCGGTGATCAGCCGGTGGGTGCCGATGACGACGTCGATGGTCCCGTCGGCCAGTCCCGCCAGCACCCGCTCGGACTCGGCGGCGGTCTGGAAGCGGGAGAGTTGGGCGACGTTGATGGGGAAGCCCGCGTAGCGCTCGGTGAAGGTCTCGGCGTGCTGGGACACCAGCAGGGTGGTGGGCACCAGCACCGCCACCTGCTTGCCGTCCTGGACGGCCTTGAAGGCGGCCCGTACGGCGATCTCGGTCTTGCCGTAGCCGACGTCCCCGCAGATGAGCCTGTCCATGGGCTGGGGTTTCTCCATGTCGGCCTTGACGTCGTCGATGGTGGCCAGCTGGTCGGGGGTCTCGGTGTAGGGGAAGGCCTCCTCCAGTTCGGCCTGCCAGGGGGTGTCGGGGCCGAAGGCGTGCCCGGTGGTGGCCGAGCGGGCGGCATACAGGCGCACCAGTTCCCCGGCGATCTCCCGCACCGCCTTGCGCGCCCGCTGCTTGGTCTTGGCCCAGTCGGCGCGGCCCATGCGGTTCAGGGCGGGGTTGTCGGAGCCGACGTACTTGGTGACCTGGTCCAGGGCGTCGGTGGGCACCAGCAGCCGGTCGCCCGGCTGGCCGCGCTTGGAGGGGGCGTACTCGATGACCACGTACTCGCGGGTGGCCTTCTCCTTGCCGGCGCCGCGTCCGGAGCCGACGTCGCGGCGCAGCAGCTCCACGAAGCGGCCGACGCCGTGCTGGGCGTGCACCACCAGGTCGCCGGGGCGCAGGGACAGCGGGTCCACGCTCTTGCGGGTGCGGCGGGCGGGCAGGGTCTTGGCGGAGCGGGCCGCGGCGGGGGCGCGTCCGGTCAGGTCGGACTCGGCCACCAGGGCCAGGCGCAGTCCCTCGGCCACGAAGCCGTGCCCGGCGGAGGCCTGGGTTACGCGCACCACGCCGTCGGGGGACTGGTAGGACAGGTCGGCGGCGTCGTCCAGGCCGGTGACGATGCGCGCGGGCACGCCGCCGTCGGCCAGCAGCTGGGCCATGCGGCGGCCGGGTCCGGGCCCCTCGGTGGCGACGACGACGCTCCAGCCGCCCCGGGTCAGCTCGCCGATGTCCTTCACGGCGGCGTCCAGGCGCCCCCGGTAGCTCTCGGGGTCGCGCAGCGGCAGTTCGAGGGTGTCCGGGGAGGCCTTCAGGGAGGTGAAGGACCACCAGCCGCGGTTCGTGGACAGGGCCAGGGCGCGGGCCTCGGCGAGGTGGGCGAAGGCGGCGGCGGAAAGGTCGATGGGGGCGTTGCCGCCGGAGGCGGCCGAGGTCCAGGCGGCGGCGAGGAACTCCTCGGTGGTGGCCGCCAGGTCCTCGGCGCGCCCCCGCACCTTCTCCGGTTCGGCCAGGACCACGAGGCGGTCCCCCACCAGGTCCAGGAGCGGCACCATGCGTTCGGTCAGGACGGGGGCGAGGGACTCCATGCCCTCCACCGGGATGCCGGAGGCCAGTTTCTCCAACATGTCGGCGGCGGTGGGGATGACTCCGATCAGGGCGCGGGCGCGCTCGCGCACCTGCTGAGTGAGCAGCACCTCCCGGCAGGCGGTGGCGGTGACGGCGCCGAGGTCGGCGATGGTGCGCTGGTCGGTGACGGCGAAGGAGGAGACGGACTCGATCTCGTCGCCGAAGAAGTCCACGCGCACCGGCCGCGGCTGGGTGGGCGGGAAGACGTCGAGGATGCCGCCGCGGACGGCGAACTCACCGCGACCGGTGACCATGTCCACCCGGGTGTAGGCGGCCTCCGCCAGGCGGGTGGCGAGCTCCTCCAGGTCGGCGCGCATTCCCGCCGCCAGGTGGATCGGTTCCAGTTCCCCCAGGCCGTCGACCACCGGCGCCAGCAGGGCGCGCACGGGCACGATCAGCACGCGGATGGGGCCGCGCCACGGGTCCGGCATGGCGTCGGGGCCGGCCGGGGCGCCGTCCTCGGGATGGGCCAGGCGCCGCAGCACGGCCAGCCGGGTGGCGACGGTGTCGGCACGCGGGGAGAGCCGCTCATGCGGGAGGGTCTCCCAGGCGGGGAAGACGGCGACGTCGGGGTCGGGCAGGTAGCAGCGCAGGGCGGAGGCGAGCTCCTCGGCCTCCCGCCCGGTGGCGGTGACCACCAGCAGGGGGGTGCCGTCGCCGGCTGCTCCCACCCCGGGGCGCGCGAGGCGGCCCGAGGGATCCGGGCCGGCCCCGGTGACGCGGTCGACGCCGACCGCGCCCAGGGCCATGGCGGCCAGGACGGCGGGGCGGGCGCCGGGGGCGACGACGACGCTGCGGTCGGTGCGCGAGCGGCTGCCGGCGGCCGTAACCAGGGAGTCGATGGCGGGGTCGGTCAGCAGCGGGGGCAGGAGAGCAGTCAGACGCACGGTGGGGAGTGTACGAGGCGCCAGGGACTTCTGGGTTCGCGACTGGATTAGCCTCGGCCGTACTCCTCGGGAGTCATACCGAATGCCCCAAGCACCATGCCCAGCCCGCCGACGCAGGAAACCTCATAGGCAGCGCGAGCAGCAATATCACCACGAGCCCACGCCGACAGCGCACGCACCCCCGCGACGATGGCACGTCCCACCCCTTTAACCGCGTAAGCCAACCGAAGCGGCGGACGCATGCCCTCGTAGGTGTCGACCCGGACCCGAGCCCATGACGAGCCCGCCCGACAGGTCCGGCGGAGCACCCATCCACGGCATGCCCGGGAATCGGGTACTCGTTTGACAACTACCGCGTCCGCCGCGAAGCGGATGCGTCCACCCCCCCGTGTCAACTGGCGGGTGAAGAGCGAATCCTCACCGCCGGTGAGCCCGTAACGCGGGTCGAAGGCGAGGCCGAGACGACGAACAACTGTCAAGTCGAGAAGAAGGTTACCGGTGTCGGCACTTAGAACTACGGCTTCATCGGGGGCATCCCAGGAGTCGAAGGCTCCCGACGCGCGCACCCATGGATCCGGCGCCGTGTCGAAGCGTGGCGGCGTGGGTCCGGTAACAGCCGCCGCATCGGTGCGTTCCCACACCTTCAGCAGTGCGGTTATCCACCGCTCGCCCGGCAGTTCGTCATCATCGATGAAAACGAGCAGATCGTCTTCAACAGACTCGCTCAAAGCCCGATTGCGGCCGGCAACGATGCCGGGTACGGGCTCGTGAACGTAGTCGAGCCCAGCGCCCCCCTCCCTAATCTCCTCTATGACGGGGAGGGCAGCGCCGCCCGGGTCATTGTCAATGACCAGTACACGGGACCGCAGGCCGACCTCGTCAGCCATACGCGCCTGCGCTAGCAACCGTGGTATGAGATCCACAAGATAAGCGTTGCGACGGTATGTGAGCACAGCGATGGTGAGAGATCCGTGCATCAAGTACCCCGAAGCGGTCGTGCGTACGGGAGCCCCGACGGCGCCCTCGGCGCGCCGTCTCGCTGGTCGCCCGCATCTCCTTGCGGCTCGTCCGTCGGCTCCTGGGATATCCGAGTCATTGTGTGGGCGGCCTTCTCCGCGGAGAGCGCCATTCCGATAATCAGCCACACCACCGTCGACAACTGGGTGATGAAGGCGACAGTGACATACGCCGGCGCGAGCGCGACAACTGCCGTCTGCGCGGCATTGGCGCGGCGGGCGAGCACGCGCCAACAAACGACGGAGAAACCGACGAGCAGCAGCACGACCGGAGCCCAGCCGTAGCACAACGCAGCACGGAGCAGTTCATCATCGACGGAGCCGAATCCGGCCCAGGTCGACCCAGTGTTGTTTCGTCTTCCGGCGGGAGACACACCGATGAACCTCAGGTAACGCACCAATACCAGCAGATCGCTGCGATAACGGGCACTGCCTGCCTGCTCCTCTCCCGCCAGTGCGAAGACATCCAACAGCCGTGGGAAAGCTATGACGCCAATCGCGGCCAGCAGACCTATAACGCGTAGCCGCCACCGCCTGGAAATTCCAGTGCGAAGCACCGTCAGGGACAGGAGCAGGGCAAGAACTGCACATGCCATCCCGGTACGCGAAAGGCTTGGCAAAGTGGCTGCCACTAGGAGCACCATCATCAGGCACCGTGCCCGCGAGGACCACCGGGTAACGGCTACCAGAGGTATGCCCGCGGCCATACAGGTGGCATAGGCGATGGAGTGTCCGAAGGCTCCCTCGACCCGTGCGATCCCGGCTCGTTCCTGCGTGACTGCCCACTCGCTGTATAGAGAGTTCGGGAAAGGGACCAGGACGAAGGGATTAAAGCCAGTCACCGCCTCAAGTAGACCAAGTACAGCCGCCGCCGCCCAGACCACCGCAATCACCTCGGCGACCTTGGTCAGGCCGAGTCGCTCAACGAGCATTCGTCCTGCCAGATACGCGGGCAGGGCGCCAAAAACAAGATCTCCCAGAACAAGCGTGACAGAGGACCCCACTAGCACTGACAAACCGACGAGCCAGAACGCGGCGGCGACGAGCACATCTCCGCTGGACGCCCGCCAAGAGAAGGCAGGCGCCAACGCCAGACACACCAACAGACAGGCAAGTGTCGCCGGGGGGACATAAACACCGATGGGGAGCGCCACCCATACACCGACGAAGGCAATGGCCACGGATATGATCACGGCGCCTGCCAACGGGCGGCGAGCAACCGTCGCCAGGCTACCGACCACGGTTCCGCCTCCTACTGCCGCAGCAGCGAGGAGTGGAAACATCTGTGTCATGCCGATCCTGACTTAGCTCGGTACTTTCCCTACGCAGCGATACCCCGTCGCCGGTATCAAGAGGCTGCCCCTTGAAACACCGTCACGGGAAGATCAGTGGAGACGTACACCCGCACAACCACCCGGTCGCGCGCGTCCTCGGGCACGGAAAACACGTAATCTCCCGTTGCCGTACCGCCCGCCGAGACCTCTTCAGGAAGAGTCTGCGTCCCCTCACTGAGCAGGCCGGCCGACGCGTCCTGATCGCCGTAGTGGAGTGTGACCGCTGCGCCTGTCAGATCCAGGGGCTCGCCTCCGGCCTCAACGGTGACGTGCACCTGCAACGCGGGTCCGGAGACTTCTCCGGGAAGTGTCGCCTCTCCCATGACAGGTTCCAGATCAATCCTGACTTGTGCCTCACCCGCATCAGCATATTCGTCGAACGCGACAGGATCACCCTCCGGCTGAACATATCCGGGGTCCCCCGGCTGAGGAGACTCCGTTGTAGACGACGCAGCCACAGCAGAGGTGGCCCGCCCCGCTGAGCCAGCCCCCGAATCCGTCGCGGAGGCAGACGCCGCTGCCGACGTGGCCGACGAACCAGCCGGGGCGGACCCACCCGGATTCCCCTGTCCTGTGCACCCGGCCAGAAGAATCAGCTCAGCGAGCACGACGGCGCCCACGCGGCGACGGCGACTGATACTCATCGCGCCTCCTCGTGCCCTTGTCACAATTGCAGGTCGCGAGCGGAGAACGAGTCCACACGTAGCTCGCCGGTGGTCGATGTGGCGGATCCGGACAAGTACGTCTGAATACCGACTGTCCCCGCGGCCTGGAGCGCTTCAGTGTCGTCGGTTGCAACCAGCGTCGGTTCCTGCGGCGCCGTGCCGGCACCTGTCCAGACAGTGGCCTGCAACGTGGTTGTGTCGATACCAGTTGCGGACACCGTCACGTTGATCGGCGTCTCCGGGGTCCAGCCCCCTGTGATGTACGCGCTCGCCAAAGCCTTCTCATCCCCGCCTGAAACGGCGGTCAAGACGGCACTGACGTGACCACCCGAGCCAGTGACGATCTTGACTCCGTAGTAACCCATATCGGTCCGGCGAGCCAACACGGTGGTATAGATGCCACCCCCCGTCGGCTGTTCATTCAGGGTCAGCGTCGCGGTGACCTCGGCCGAGGTTGTGGAAACCGCGGGCAACACGGCTGTAGTCGTCCAACCCGGCTGGTCAAGGCCGATGACGCCCGCGGAGCCGTCGACCGAACTCGGCCGCCACGACGGCAGCTGCCAGGCCTCCCCGGTGTCTGCCTGTCCCCAGCCAGACACGACTTCGCGGGAGAAGGTGTCTTCAACGAGAATTCTGGCGGCCACCGGCTCCGCAGGATCAGCCGGATCTACTGGCGTATCACCGTCGGCGGCTGGAGCAACGCGGGAGGCAATCTCCTCGGCGGAAAGCGCCTTCGGATACACGGCGAGGTCGTCAATGTCACCGACTACGGCCGATACCGAGGCACGATTCCACCACCCGCCTGCACCGTTGGTAGCTCCCGGCCACCCGGTGATCGTGCCACCGAGTGTCCACATGCCGGAAAACGATCGGGCGGTCGTAATGGTCGCATCGGAGCCACTCGGGCTGCCGTCTACATAGATCATGGCCCCATCGGCTCCCAGGGATGCGGCGATGTGGTGCCAGATCCCGTCGTTGACAGCCGCGCCGGAACGCACAGTTCGTATCTGGCCGGTATTGACGCCCAGGCGTACGTACCCATCCGAATCCAGGTATAGGAGCCGGTCTACAGTTGAGCCGGAGCGATACGAGATGATGCTACCCGCACTGGTGGAACTGGTGCGTATCCATGCCTCGACGGTGAACGGCTGAATGTCTCCGTCGGAGGATGAGGTGGTGGCGGATGCCCCCGATCGCAAGGAGATCGCGTGAGAACCATCGCGAGCGCCCTCAGCTCCGACGGTCACACTGCTGTTGATCTGCATAGGAGCATTTCCGGCCAGGTCAGCCAGCGTAGTACCGGAGCTCTCCTCCATCGTCCACAGATGTGCGGCGCCGAGGTTAAGGGCGCCCATCGCGTGCTCGCCTGGGCCGTCTCCATCAACGTCCACAGAGACAGGATCCGTGGTCAGTGTGTTCCCGCCGGGATCAGTCACCTGGAGCCGATACAAGTGTGTTCCAGCGGATGCACCAAGATCGCGCAGAGTCCTGGTCGTCTGGGACTCCCAGTGGCGGTCGGAGACCTCGAGGGCGGCCACCGGATTCGGGTCGTCATCGCGAAGCAAGCTGTAGCTGAGCGTCGTGTCGTCACGGTCCCATGTGGGGGTAAAGGAGGCGGTGACGACGCCGGACCCCGCAGCCACGGTCAGCCCGAGGTCGGACGCGTCTCCCTCGGGTACATGTGAAGTCGTGAGTCCTCGACGCGGGTAGCGCACGAGCCCCTGCTGCGGTCTTCCGTCGGCCGATGTGAACTCACCGGCAAGAAGCACGTAGTCGTCGGTAAGGGCGATGTCATATGCGGCCTGGTATTGACCTGTATACGTTCCCTGAGCCAGATCGGTGTACCAGTCGAGAATGTCGGGGCTGCTGTGACCGGTCCAGTCCTGGTACTGCCCGGTCCCCTGCTTACGAATTGCAATATCCGACGAATTGGTGAAAGCCATTCCGGAGTAATACCGAGTCTGCGTGACGCCGTTCACCGTTACCTTTGTGTCCGCAAAGCCGCCGATGGTCTCGCAACTGTGGGCGTGGTTGACAACATATACCTCGCCGCCGCTGGGCACCACCGAGTAGGAGTCTCCGTGGCACGGCTCGATCCACAGCTCGTTGCCATCCCAGTCGGCCTTGAACACCCCCTCGAGGTTGGCCTGGCTGCGGGACTGAGAGTAGCCGGCGCCGTAGAAACCGCCCTCATCAACCGCAATGTCCAGGATCGCTCCCCACTGCCCGGCGTTCCTCACCGCCGAGTTGACCGGGGTGGGAAGAACCGCGCCCGTCACGGCGTCGAGCAGCGCCAGGCCGTAGCCCGGGTTGGAGCTGCCATTGATCTGCGAGAAGGAACCGCCTACTACGACTTTACTGCCGTCGGGGGAGACGCGCAGAGCCCGAACCTGCGCGTTTGTGCCGGTGGCGGATGCAGTCCAATCCAGCGTGGCACCGGTTGTTGCGTCGACGGCCGCCAACTCATTCCTGGTCACACCGTTGACCGCGGTGAAATAACCGCCGGCGTAAACGACGTCGCCAACCACGTCGACAGCCCTGACTGCCGTGTTGAACACCGGCTTGAAGGACTCCATGACCACTGGCGCCCCTGAACTCACATCGAGTGCCACCAGACTGTTGTGCCATGCGCCGTCCACCTGATCGAAGGCGCCGGCTACGTAGAGCGTCTGCCCGTCATCGGAGACGGCCAGCGCATAGCCCGCGCCGTTGAACTGCGGCATGGGAGCCCCGAGTAATTCGCCCGTGGTCAAGTCGTAGGCCACGAGGTTGGACACCGTCGTCTCGTCGCTGCCCGCCGGGCTGCCAGCCGGTCGCGCACGGGTGAACTCGCCGGTCGCATATACGGTTGTACCGACGACTGCCTGGTCCCAGACGACTCCGTTAATCTGCGCCGTCGGAAGCGCATCTGCCGTGTAGGCGGTCGCGGGACGAACAGGTTCCTGCGCCTCCGCCATGGACGTCGGAGAGACGACGATCAAGGCCGGCAGGGCAAGACAGACGGCAGTCAGCACCGCCAAAGCACGACGAAGGCGCGGATTCTTCACAATCTCTCCACGTAAACTAGTTAACCCAGTAGGGTTGGCGGCATCCGCGGACCCGGAAGGCCAGTCGAAGTATGCCTCATTCCGAGCCACTCAGAGTAACGGGCGACTGCCCAAGACTGTTGTCTTCCCCACTACCAGGCAGGTCAACGTGCACATCCGGAACGTATCTCAGCCGCCCATTTCTCTCGACACCAGCACGGGAACGCGGCGGGCTCGCGCCAGTGAGCATAAGCGGGTGCCTCTGCACCGCCCGCACGAACCGAGGAGGTGTGACGCACTGTGAACACCCGGCGCGTCCTCGTCGTCCATCCCGCCGCCGATCTTTACGGCTCGGACCTCCAGTTGGTCGAGGCCGTCCGCGCCCTGGGTATGGCCGGCGCCACAGTCAAAACGGAGCTGCCTGAGTCCGGTCCGCTCCATGACTACCTGCACGCCGCCGGAGCCTCCACGGACGTCCGCCGTTTCCCCGTCCTGCGCCGTTCGGCGCTCTCACCCAGGCGTGTCATACCGTTCGCAGCAAGTCTGGGACCCGCGGTTGCCGCGGCCGCGGATCTGCTGCTGCGAGCACGCCCGGACGTACTGCTCGTCAACACCCTCACGATCCCCTGGTGGATCCTCGCGGGGAGGATTGCCGGCATCCGTGTAGTCGTGTACGCCCATGAGGCCGAGGCCGGGCGCGGACGCCTCGTTGCCGCTGGGCTTGCTGCGCCACTCCTGGCGGCCGACCGAGTCATTGCCAACTCCGGCGCCACCACGCGAGTACTTACAGCGGACCTGCCCGGCTTGATCGATCGGGTCGTTACCGTCCCCAACGGCGTGCCCGACACCGGGGAACCCGCACCGCTGCGAGAGCGCATCCCATCCGACCCGATGCGTTGCGTCGTGGTGGGCCGACTGTCTCCGCGGAAGGGAACAATGGTTGCGTTGGAGGCAGTGGCGACCCTGCGGGCACGTGGCATCGACACCACTCTGGAAGTGTGCGGCTCGGTATTCCCCGGCTACGAGTGGTTCGAGTCGGAGTTGCGCGCCCGGAAGGAGAAGCCAGATCTTGCGGGCTCGGTGCGTTTCCACGGTTATGTGAGCCCCACCCGTCCGTTTCTGGAGGACGCCGACGTCGTCCTCGTCCCTTCATTCGGCGAGTCCTTCGGAAACGTCGCCGCGGAAGGCATGCTCGCCGCCCGACCCGTCGTCGCGTCAGCCGGCCTGGGGTTGAGCGAAGTGCTGATGAATGCACCCAAGACCGGCCTATTGGTGCCCCCCGGGGATCCCGCGGCCCTGGCCGACGCCGTGGAGACGCTTGCCGCCGATCCTGCTCTGGCTCGCCGAATCGCATCGGCCGGGCGGGCCGAGGCATTGGCGCGATTCTCAGTCGAACGCTATCGGCGCGATTTCGCCCGGGCGGTGCTCGATGTGTGACTCATCACCAGATGTGTATCATCCACACTCCCGACCGCTCCGGACCGCATCCGCCCCGCAATGCAGAAATAGCACGGACTGTAGACGCTGCGGCACCCGGCGGAATTGTAGTCACACGCTAGTACTCGCCGACTCCGGTTCCTCCTCTCCGGCACCGGCAGCAGTCCTGCGCCTGCGCAGATCCCTGCGCACCCACCACGAGTACGGCGCCAACTGGCACACGATGACCGACAGCGCCGAACCTAGAATCGGGCCCGCAGCACCGCAGTAGGCGATGAGGGTCCAGGACAGGGCGAAGTTAGTCGGCACGAGCACCAGCACGGGCAGCATTTGAAACTGCAGGCCGTGCGGATCCGTCATATACATGCCGAGCGGTTGCTTGAAGGCCTCGACCACGACGTCGAGTGCATAGGCGACCAGGAGAACCGCGGGCAAGGTGATTCTTCCGTCGGACAACAGCCGCGCGGCCCAGGGCGTCAACAGTACGAGGATGAGTGCCAGCACGAGGGCGATGGCTGAGAAGATCAGCGCAGGTCGAAAGGGGGACTCGATGCGGCCGCGCGCCCGTGCCTTGGCAAACTGGGGCCACATCGCAACTCCTGTCACCGAGATCGTCTGAGTGAGCAGGCCAAACATGCTGGCGGCGAGGTTGTACTCGGCCAGCGAGTTCCCCTGCCCCAGGTGGGAGAGCAGTAGACGATCCGTCTGAAATGCGATCGGGATTGCTAGGGATTGGACCAGCTGAGGGCCGGCGGTACCAATGATCTTGACGCCGGGAACACTTCGCAGCCTGGGTAGGTCTCTCGCGGCGTCAAGCAGAAGGGGCCCTGCTGCCCAGCAGGCGACTGCCAGACACACTATGGACACGAGGGTGTTGGCCGCGTACGAGAAAACCGGGACTCGGTTGCCATCGTCCACGCCGGCAGCCACAGCAACAAGCAGCAGCACGGTCATCGCCGGAGACACGATCGCTTGTGACAGAACCTGGACAGCAGATCTCCCCATGCCCACAATCACCCGCTGCCCTATGCCCAACGGCAGCGCCGCGGCATAGATGAGCAGGCACCAGGTGGCCGCCGTTTCGCCGCCAGGAAGGAGCTTGCCCCCTAGGACTGCGGGCCACAGCCCCAACACTTGCAGGCAGACGCCCACCGCTGCGATGACGAGCGCCGATCCGGTCATGGCACGGAGCGCAGTGGTCAAGGTACGCCTGACGACCGTGTCTTTCGCCAGATTCGAGGAGGAGGCCACCGCGTTGATGACAACGGCGCCGATTCCCAAATCAGTGAAGGGCATAAGACCTGGGAAAGACGCCAGAAGCCCGTACTGGGCGTAGGCATCGGCACCGAAGTGAGCGATGATCAGGCGTGTGTTGACCAGTCCGAAGACACCGGCGACACCCATCGCGAGTATCTTCGCCACGGCAGTGCGCCCCACCGATCCCCACATGCCGCCGGCGACCCGACCGGCGGGCCGAAGGCCTCGTTGTGAACTCCGCTTCACGTGCTACTCCCGCTTCTCGCAATGCCCCGTGCTCGACCGGCACGGAGCACGCTAGCGCAAGGCCAGAGGTTCGGTGCCGCGGGGTAGCGACTGCCTGTAACGTAGCAGCGAGGCTATCCCGCATACCAAGGAGTCGAACATGATCTTCACCAAGGTTCTCCTGACGCCGCGCAGAAGTATCCCGCAGTGACGGCACCCGGCCTGCGCGCCACGGTCGCGATACTCACCTTCCACCGCCCGGAGCAGGTGTGCGAGACGGTGCGGCTGGTCCACGACCAGGCCGCCGCCGCCCCGCCGTGGTGCGAAGTCGACGTGCTGGTCGTGGACAACGATCCGGCCGCCTCGGGTAAAGAGGCCGTCGAGTCCCTGGGGCTGGCGGGGGTGCGCTGCGTGGTGGAACCGGTTCCGGGCATCTCCGCGGGTCGTAACCGCGCCCTGGATGAGGTATCGGCCGCGGGGCGCGACCTCCTGCTGTTCATCGACGACGACGGAACGCCGGTATCCGGCTGGCTCGAGGGCATGCTGGAGCGCTGGCGGGAGACGGGTGCGGCCGCCGTCGCCGGCTGGGTGGACACCCGCTACCCGACTCGCCCCTCCCCCTGGATCCTCGCCGGAGGCTTCTTCGAGCGGCGCCGCTTCCCCGACGGCTCCGAACGGCCCGCGGCCGCCTGCGGGAACCTCCTGCTCGACCTGCATCAGCTCGGCGATCTCCGCTTCAGCGGGGCGCTGGGGCTGTCGGGAGGTGAGGACACGCTGCTGACCCGCACGCTGGTGGCTCGGGGCGGGCGCATCGTCTTCGCCCGGGATGCGATCGTCGTCGACCACGTGGCCACCGAGCGGGTTACGCGCCGCTGGGTGCTGGCCCGCCAACTCAGCCATGGCAACACCTCCGGCCTGCTTGACCTGCACTTCGGCACCGGGCCGCTGGCACGAGTACGCGTGCTGGCAGGCGGCGCGGGCAGGGTCGCCGTCGGCCTGACGCGCGCCGGCTGGGGAGCCTTACGCCGCGACCTGCGCGCCGACGCGCGGGGTTGGCGCTTGGCCGCTCGTGGGGCCGGCATGACTCTGGCCGGCCTGGGGCTGTCATGGAACGAGTATGCGCGTTCGCCCCGGCCGCTCAGCCGATTGGTCCGGGCGCCCCGTTCCCTCGCCCCAGGTTCCTTCCGCCGCGAGGAGGACACACGATGACCATGAAATCATTGCTCAGACGGCCTGCGGACGCGCTCCTCGGCCCCGTGATGGGATCGGTGATGAGTGTGCGTACGCGTTCTCGTCAGGTGGTGCTGACGTTTGACGACGGTCCCCTGCCCGGCAGCACCGAGCCGCTTGCCACCGTCCTGGCCGATCACAACGCGCAGGCGACCTTCTTCATGCTGCTCACCCGGGCGCGACGCAGCACCGGTCTGGTCGGTGAACTCGTCCAGGCGGGTCACGAGGTCGCGTTGCATGGGCTCGATCACCGCCGGGTCACCACCCTGCCCCGCCACGACCTCGCCCACTGGCTGCGGGACGCCCGCGCCGAACTTGAGGACATCGCCGGCGTGCCGGTGCGCTGGTTCCGGCCGCCCCACGGCGCGCAGTCCCCGCGCAGTCGACTGGCCGCGTCGGCGGCGGGGCTGACCACCGTCCTGTGGTCCGGCACGACCTGGGACTGGAAGGACGTCTCCCACGAGGAGCGCGTCGCGCGCGCCATGCGCGACGCCGTCCCCGGGGCGATCCTGCTCGCCCACGATGGTGCCGCCGACGCCTCCGATCTGGCGACGGAGGAAGCCGTGAGCGGGGTCGACAAGGTGGCGTTGCTGTCCGAGGTGCTAACGGGCCTGGAGGCACGCGGCCTGTCCGCGGTGTCACTGGGAACGGCGCTGACCACTGGCACCCCGGTCCGTCGACTCAGTTTCTCGCGTTAAGGACGGTTGCCGCCCGAGGCCGCCATGCCGGCCGGTCGCGTTCAGGACTCGAACAGGCTGGTCACCGAGCCGTCGTCGAAGACGGCCTTGATGGCGCGTGCCAGCAGCGGCGCGATCGGCAGCACGGTCAGGGAGTCGAAGCGCTTGCCGGGGGCGATGGGAAGGGTGTCAGTGACCACCACCTCGCGGGCGCCGCAGCCCGACAAGCGCTCGACGGCGGGGCCCGAGAGCACGCCATGGGTGGCGGCGACGATCACATCCTTGGCGCCGGAGGCCAGCAGTACCTGCACGGCCTTGGCGATGGTGCCGCCGGTGTCGATCATGTCATCCACGAGCACGCAGGAGCGTCCCTCCACGTCGCCGACCACGCGGTTGGCCACGGACTCGTTCGGCCGGGTGACATCGCGGGTCTTGTGGACGAATGCGAGCGGCACCCCGCCCATGGCGTTCGCCCAGCGCTCGGCGACGCGGATGCGTCCCGCGTCCGGGGAGACCACGGCGGCGTTGGCCACGTCGATGCGGCGGCGGATGTAGTCCACCAGCACGGGTTGGGCCCACAGGTGGTCCCAAGGGCCGTCGAAGAACCCCTGCTCCTGGCTGGAGTGGAGGTCCACGCTCATGATGCGGTCGGCGCCGGCGGTCTTGTACAGGTCGGCGACGAGCCGGGCGGAGATGGGCTCGCGCCCCAGGTGCTTCTTGTCCTGCCGCGCGTAGGGGTAGAAGGGGGCGACCACGGTGATGCGCTTGGCGGAGGCGCGTTTGAGCGCGTCCACCATAATGAGCTGCTCCATAATCCAGTCGTTGACCCGGTCTCCGTGGGACTGCATGACGAACACGTCGCAGCCGCGCACGGACTCGTTGAAGCGCACATAGGTCTCGCCGTTGGCGAAGTCGTAGGCCGTCGAGGAGAGCACCTCGGTGCCGAGCTCGGAGGCCACGTCCTGGGCGAGCTGCGGGTGGGCCCGCCCGGATACGATGACGAGCCGCTTCTCGCCCTTGGTGATGATGCCGGTCATGACGTGGTTCCTCTCTCGTGGCCGGTGCGGTCCGGTTTTCTGGGCTCGGACGGTGGGAAGAGTCGGTCAGGCCGGTCTTCCGGCGGCAGGCAGGTCCGATCCGAGCAGACTGAAGGGGGCGACGACGGCACCCGCCGGGATGTCGGCGTCCGTCAGCACCGAGTATGGCCCGACGACGGCGCCCTCACCGATGCGGGTGGCCCCGCGCAGCAGGACGCCGGGCTCCAGCCGAACATCGCGGGCGAGCTCGACGGTGACGTCCACCCAGGTCCCCGCCGGATCGACGACGCCGACGCCCTGCTCCATCCAAGCCGAGAGGACGCGCCGGTTGAGTTCGGCGCCGAGCGAGGCGAGCTGGGCGCGGTCGTTGCAGCCCTCGACAAGCCAGTGGTCGGTTACGGCCAGCGCGGAGGTGGCCCGTCCTTCGCGGTACGCGTGGGCGACAACGTCGGTGAGATAGACCTCGCCCTGGTCATTATCGGTCCCCAGAGTGGCCAGGGCCCGGCGCAGGTGGGCGGCGTCGAAGACGTACACGCCGGCGTTGACCTCGTTGACGGCGAGCTGGGCCGGGCTGGCATCACGCTGCTCAACGATTCCGATCACGGCCCCGGCGTCGTCGCGCAGGATACGCCCATAGCCGGTGGGGTCGTCCAACACGGTGGTGAGCACGGTTACGGCGTCGTCGCGCTCGGCGTGCTGACGCACGAGCGCCCGCAGGGTGGCGGTATCCAGGAGCGGAACGTCGCCGCTGGTGACCACCACCGGTCCGACCAGGTCCTCGGGCAGGGCCGCCAGCCCGCAGGCGACGGCCCGTCCGGTACCGGGAATCTCATCCTGGTCGGCGGGCAGAACATCCGGGGCGAACTCGGCGAGCTCGGCCACGACCGCGTCGCGCTGGTGGCGCACCACGACCACCAGGTGCTCCGGCTCGAGCCCGCGGGCGGCCACGACGGCGTGCTCCAACAGACTGCGCCCACCGATGCGGTGCAGCACCTTGGGCAGGGACGAGCGCATGCGGGTGCCCTTGCCGGCGGCCATGACGATGACGGCGGCGGGGGAGGTGGAAGCCACGGGTCCTCTTCTCAGTGGATCTCAAGGTGAGGCTCAAGGCCGCTGGCGGCCCGGCGATGCCATCCTACGTCGCCCGCCGCCAGGCCCCAACCCGATCCGCGCACCGTCTATTCAGCCGGCGCGACTGCGTGGCGTCGTGCCGGCCCGGTTCCGCCCCCAGGATTCGAACCCGGCTCTCAAGGCTCCAAAGGCCTGCGTGCTGCCTCTACACCAGGGCGGAAGAGCGCCCGTGGCCGACCGTGCGGCCGGGCGCCGGCATAGTTTCTCATACTCCGGCGCACCCTTAGTTCACCCCTCAGCGCGACCACACGAGTACTCTTGGACACATCCTTGCATGAAAACACTAGCTACCTGCTAGCCTGAGAGGCGGTGTAAACAAGCTCGCATCCACTCCGCACCCATGATTCGACAGGGGATCCCTTGATAGAAGTTCAATCCTTGGCACACGCTGAGGCATACGCAGGCTCGGGCGACCCGTTATCCATCTCCACCCGTCCGGGACAGTTGTTGGTGCTGATCACCAGTTCACAGTTCGGATACGTCGGCACGAACGGCGTACCCGCAGGCTGGGAGTATTCCTACTCAAATGGAACGAACAGCCTCGACCGCTCCGGTTTCATCGCGTGGACCTGGACACCACAGTCCGGGAACGTGACCATCTCCCAATGGTGGGGAGGCACATCCACGAACACCTCTCGTCAACGCGGTCTTCTCCTTGCCATTTCAGGAGTCGAACCCGGTTCGACTCCTGTCGTCTCCACTTGGACGGCCGACAAACCTGATACCCCCGCCCCCGGCCTCGTCATCACGCAGCAACACGCAACCCGCTACTCGACGCTCAACGCCTTCACAGTTGCCGATGCTCAAGTCGTGTACGCCGGCGAGGCAAGCACCACCGCCTCGTGGTCATCTTTGCGAGTGTTACTCACTTCTCCATCAGGCGGCACCATCACGGAGACGCCGACCAAGGCGACAACCGTGTGGGCGGCCATGGAACTTCAAGCCGCACAAACCTCAACAACCGTAAACATATCCGTGCGCGGCGCCGACGAACAGACAGTCTCCCACACGCAAGCCGTTTTAACAGAGCCTCCGCATATCGACGTGGACACGTTACTGTCCCGCACGGGCGGCTGGATGATCGCCCATCGCGGAGGATCGGCGGACTGGCCGGAGATGAGCCTGCGCGCCTACAGCGAGTCCGTCTCCAGGGACGTTCCAGCCCTGGAGTTCAGCTTTAACCTCACCTCCGATGGCGTTCCCGTGGGGGTTCACAACAAGAATCTGCAGGCGGTCGACCCCAGCGCCCCCAGTACCCGCGTATCCCAGATGACCTGGGCCGAAGTACGCCGATATACCACCATGGGCGAACCCTTCATCCGGCTCGACGACCTGCAGGCCGCCTATGGTGACGACCACGTCCTCTTCATCGACCCCAAACACAGCGGCGCGGCTCACCAAACCTACCTGCCGTGGCTGGACCCCGACCACACCATTCTCAAGTTCTCCGGTGATGCGACCTGGCTGGCCGACATCTGGCGCGAAGCAGGCTTCCGAACGTGGGGCTACGCGTACGAGGAGCACATAACCAGCGGCGAAGCCGCCACCTGGGCACCCCACTGGGATCTGTTCGGAGTCCCCTGGTATGCAAGCGAAGCCGCCTGGCAGACCGCAGCTGGATATGGCGTTCCCCTCATCGGCCACATCTGCAATAGCCAACAAGCACTGGATACCTGCATTAGCCATGGCGCGATCGGCGCCATGAGCGCCAAGATCGATGGGATGACGATCGCATGACCACGCCGTCAAGCACAGCACCGACCTACGCAACCGTCGCGTCAGTTACGCATCCAACGCTATCCAGGCGCCATTTTGGCCTGCTGGCAGCAGGCATTACGGCAGCCGGGGTCATGACCGCCCCGTACACGACTCCATCTGCACACGCCTCACAAGCGGACTCACCGGCGGAACTGATAATAGGTCCGGCGGCGGTAATAGACGGCGTCACGATACTACGTGTAGCGGCTAGCGCAAACGACACAGGCATACTAACCAGCACAGGCGCCTTCTCCACGACCGCCACAGGCTACAAACCCGCAGGGGTTCGCCTGCTGTCACTCAGCCGCGGCTTGGCGCTTCGTCCACTCAGCAGCCAACCCGCGGTCACCAGCACTACCACAGACGCTTCCCTGTACGTTGCGTTCGCCGCGTTCCCCCGAGTCGAGGGCAGTGAGGATGTCGAGCTTCGATTCCCCGGACTCGGCCTGATCAACTCGATACCAATGGTCCCAGCTGGCCGGGCGCCCTTCGTCCTCGCCTGACCGTCGCGCGTTCCACAGCAGCGTCTGCACATCGTCCGACAGCGAGGCCGACTAGCATCACGCTATGATAAAACTAGCCACCTGGCAAAGTCAGTCAACAAGCGCGACCGAGAGGACATACCAGGATGCTGAGGGACCCCATGTACACCGACGACATCCTGATTCTGCTGCGGAAATATGCGCCTCTCCTAGTCGCCCACATCGTTTTGGGAACGCTCGTAGGCCTCATCATCGCCGCGGCTAGCATGCCCGTATACACATCGGAGGCCAGCGCACTTGTGGCAGCAGAGGGGATCAAGGGCGCCAATAACGTGTCTTCTGTGAGCACGATCACCACCGGAGTGATGCCAACCCTGGTAGAGATCGGCACCTCTGATTCTGTTCTCACACAGGTTGCTGAGTCCACGGGCGTTGATCAGGCCAAAGTCAAGCATGCCGTCTCGGTCACTAACACGGAGAACAGCCTCATCTTGGAAGTAACGGCGGATGCCTCCTCCGCGGCAGAGGCACAGGCGATAGCTGCTGCCGAGGTGGAGGCACTGCGGGAGGTCATCGAGGGCATGTCAGTCAGGGGTCAGGAAGAAACCCCATTGACACTGGCCGACATAGACGAAGCATCCTTACCCTCCTCCCCGTCCGGCCCTTCAAAGATGCGATACTCCCTGTACGGCGCCGTCCTCGGGACTGTAATCGGCATATCGGTCGTGTTGTTGCTCAACCAAGTCAGTCGGACGACGGATGCACACGGCGAGGCCACAGCCGACCAGCCCAACGAGGGCACAACACGCACGAGTTGATTCGCAGACTTACAGCCTCGTGGCACTCGCAACCATCACCCGTGGACCGTATATCAGTACAATGGCATCGCGCGCAGTACGCGGTCTCGCTGAGACGCTCCCCTTGGTTGCGACCACAACCACCCAATCGGAACCCGGTTAAGAAGATACGGCTGGCATGACTAACCTCTCCTCCACGGCAGTCATAGTCGTCAACTACGGATCGCACGAGCTGCTGGAGACCAATCTCGTCCCCCTTTCCGCCGATGCTTCCCCGAGTACCGGGACACCTCGGATTGTGGTCGTAGACAACGCGACGACCCCCGCCGAGCGGGCAGCCGTGACCGCCCAGGCCCAAGCCCACGGCTGGCTGACGGTACTGCCCGACGCCAACCTCGGCTTCGGCGCAGGCGTGAATCGAGGCGTCCGAGCCGCACTCGACGCCGGCGCCCAGACGTTCGCCATCCTCAATCCGGACGCGACCATCGCCCCCGATCAGCTCGCCGCGCTCGTGGCGCATGTAGAGGCGGACCCCATGACGCTCGTCGCTCCCATGATCGTCGACGATGCCGGCAGGCCCGTCTTCTACGGCTACCGCGTGGACCTGACCGACGGCGCCACCCGGTCCCCACGCACCACTCTGATCGCGGGGCACCGTCACGCGGAATGGCTGACCGGCGCCTGCTTCGCGGTCTCCCGCCGGCTGTGGGAGGCGACCGGTGGCCTGGCGGAGGACTACTTCCTGTACTGGGAGGACGTCGACTTCTCCCTACGCGTACTGGCCGCCGGCGGTCGTCTGCTCAACGACACCGACATCGTCGCCCGCCATGTGGAGGGCGGAACCCAGCGCCCCCGCCGAGACGCAACCGGCAGCGAATCGGCGGACCCCGCCGGCGCGGCCGGCACCGAGTCGCGTGAGCGGCCGGGCGGGCAGCGGCACTCGGCTACCTACTACTACTGGAACGTCCGCAACCGCCTGCTGTTGGGTACGCGCTGGGCACGCCGCGGAGAACTGGCCCGCTGGGTGCGGCGCACCCCCCAGGAGTCCTGGCGGATCCTCCTGCGCGGCGGCCGCCGTCAGCTGCTGACCCATCCCACCACCACCCTGGTGCCCGCCGTACGCGGGGCGATCGACGGGCTGCGTCTCGTCCACCGGGAACGCTTCACCCAACGAGAGAGGCCCAATGACCGCTAGCTCCACCGCGTGGCCCGACCGGCTGCGCATCGCCATGCTCGGAACCCGCGGCGTGCCCGCACGCTACGGGGGCTTCGAGACCGCCATCGAGGAGGTGGGCCGTCGCCTCGCCGCACGGGGCCACCGGGTACTCGTCTACTCCCGCAACCCCGACCCGGACACGCCCCTGCCCCGCATGTATCGCGGCATGCGGGTGGTGGAGCTGCCGGCGCTGAAGAAGCGCTCCCTGGAGACGCTCTCCCACACCGCACTGTCGGTGCGGCACCTGCTGCCGCGCGTGCACCCGGACGTCGCCATCGTCTTCAACGCCGCCAACTCGCCCTTCCTGCCGGCTCTGCGCTCCGCCCGCATCCCCGTGGCCACCCACGTGGATGGCCTGGAGTGGCGGCGCGGCAAATGGGGTCCCACGGGCAGGCGTTACTACCGGGCGGCCGAGGCGCTGGCGGTGCGCTACTCGGACGCGCTAATCGCCGACGCCCGGGGCATCGCCGACTACTACGCCGAGGAGTTCGAGGCGGACACGGACCTGATCGCCTACGGGGCCCCGCAGGTCGTCGTCGGCACCGACCGGCTGGCCGAGCTCGGGCTGCAGGCCGGTGGCTTCCACCTGGTGGTGGCCCGCTTTGAGATCGAGAACCACGTGGACGTGATCGTCGACGGCTACGTCCGCTCGGGGGCACGACTGCCACTCGTCGTCGTCGGCTCAGCCCCCTACGCGAATGAGTACACGGCCCGCATCGAGCAGCTGGCCGACTCCCGCGTCCGCCTACTCGGCGGGGTCTGGGACCAGGAACTGCTCGACCAGCTGTACGCGGGCGCGCTCGTCTACTACCACGGCCACTCCGTGGGCGGCACCAATCCCTCCCTGCTGCGCGCCATCGGCGCCGGGGCCGCCGTGGACGCCTTCGACGTCCCCTTCAACCGGGAGGTGCTCGGCGACGCCGGCCGCTACTGGGCCACGGCCGCCGACGTCGCCGCCCTGGTCGACTCCGCGGAGGCCGATCCGGACGCGCAGGCACGCCGCGGCGAGCTGTCCCGCGGCCGGGCCGCCCTGTACGACTGGGACGAGGTAACCGATCGCTACGAGGCACTGTGCCGCCGCCTGGCCGAACAGGGCCCCCGACGCCGACGCCCCTCCGGACGCCGGACCGGGGCGTTCCCGGAATAGCTGGGCGCGCGGGGCTTTGTCGCGGGCCGCGACGTCGAACAGGCGCAAGCGTCAATGGCCGCGGCGCAGTTCCAGATACCACTTGGGCAGCGCCAGCGTCACATAGCCGGCATGTCCCAACAACATGAGCCCGTACACCCACAGGAACACCACGGGCGCGAAGCGCAGCACCAGCACCAGGCACATCAGCCCGTAGTCGGTGGGCACCGACAGCAGCGACTTCAACACGCCCGCGCGACCCTCGTCCTTCGCCAACGGGGTGCCGCCGGCGTAGCGCAACTGGTAGGTGAGGATGTAACTGAAGAAGTGGATGTTCTGCACCGCACCGAAGGCCAGCGGCACCAGCAGCAGCGCCGGCGTCGACAGGTCGGCGAAGCGGAACAGGCCGATGGCGATGGCACCGTGGATCGTGGACAGCTTGATCACGTCGGCCACGTGGTCCAACCACTCCCCCGCCTTCGAGCCGCCATGCCGTAGACGCGCCAACTGGCCGTCCGCCGAGTCCAGGGCATAGCCGAGCATCAGCAGCAGGGATGTGGCCACACAGGCGAGCACCGAGGGGCGCCATACGGCCAGCAACACAATGCCGACGTAGGTGCAGCAGGCGGAGATCGCCGTGACCTGGTCAGGCGTCATGCCCAGCCGGTGGGCGATGGCGGCGAGTACCCGCCCCACGGGCCGGTTGATCAGGCGGGAGTACAGCGGGGCACCCGCCTTCGCCTTCTGCGCCGACGCCAAGGCATGAATGTTCTCCCGGATTGAGGGGCGAGGACTCGTCTGGGACGCGGATGCGCTCATCCAGAGCTCCAATCAGTAGTACAACGACATAACAAGTTAGCATGCCCCGCGCGGCGCCGACTCCGGCCGAGGCCGGTAGCTCCCGGCGTGCTACTCCGCCGTGGTCGGGACGTCGCGCAGAGTGGGATTGGGGGTCATGGCGCGCAAGCCGTTCCAGGCGAGGTTGACCATGTGAGCGGCCACCTCTTCCTTGCTCATCGCCGGGTTGTCCAGCCACCACTGCGAGGGCATGGCCACAATGCCGACCAGCATCTGCGCGTACAGCGGGGCGGTGCGCGGATCGAGCCCGTGCGTGGAGAACTGCTTGGCGAGCAGCCCCGACACTTGGATCGCGACGTCGGCCAGCAGGGTGGAGTAGGTGTCCGAGCTGTGGGTGTTGGTGGCGGACAGGATGCGGAAGCCGTCGGAGGATTCCTCGATGTAGGTGAGCAGCGCCAGCGCGGCGCGCTCGACGATCACCGAGGCGGACGAGGAGGACTTTAGCGCCTGCGTGATCGTGGTGGAGATGGCGGTGAGTTCGCGGTCCACGATGACGGCGTACAGGCCCTCCTTGCCACCGAAGTGCTCATAGACCACGGGCTTGGACACCTTGGCGCGGTTGGCGATCTCCTCAATGCTGGTGGCCTCGAAGCCCTTCTCAGCGAACAGCGCTCGGGCCACGGCGATCAGTTGCTCACGCCGTTCGGAGGCGCTCATCCGGGTTCTCTTGCTGGCCTTGCTGCTCATAACTGCTCGTTGGGTGTCTGCGTCTTGCAACTCGGGTATGCCGGGGCGTCCGACAAGGCGTTGCGCGCGCAACGCCTGGGCATCGGGGACAAACGACGACTTTCGGCTTCCTCCTGCTTCAAAGTGAGCCTAACACGGCGCGACTGCGAAACCCCTGTCGGCGGCACACGCGGGCCGCCTCGACCCGACCGGCGCCGAGCGTCGGCTCTCAAGGACGCCTCTCGCCGGCACTGGGCACACAGGGGACCGCCGCACGGGAGCCGCGAGTATGGCACCCCGGGCGGTTCGGCTTGCTCGACGCCGCCGACGGCCGCCCTCCGCAACCAGCGCCCGCCCCACACCAGGCATTAACGGCTTGTCCGGTATGCGGGTGTGCCGGGGTGGGTGGCGGGTGCTGCCGGCCTGGCGGCTT
>NZ_LK995543.1 GCF_900002405.1 Actinomyces succiniciruminis
ATGCCGCCCCGCTCGCGACCGTCCACCGGCTGCGTCCGCTGCCGGAGGTGCCCAAGCCGGCGTCGTCCCCCGTGCCGGAGTCGCCCGGCTCGCCCGAGCCGGACTCGAGCCCCAGCACGCCGTCCGCGCCGGACCCCGTGGGTGCCGTAGACCCGGACCCGGCGCGGCCGCACCGGCTGGCACCAGTCGCCTGGGACGCCCCGGCTCAGACCTTCTCCGATGGTGTGCCCCTGCCCGAGGAGCCCGGCGACCCCGATGGTCCGGAGGACCTCGGTCCACAGCCCGGGCCATCGCGGCTGTCCGCCGCCCAGGCCGCCGCCAGAGCGGCCGCCCGCGGCGGGGCCCGCAACCACAACGGCGGAGCTTCGACTCCCGCGCACCCCGCCCTTGAGGACGACCTGCCCAGCGAGGACGACGAGGACGCCGAGGAGGCCGGCGTCGTCGGGCTGGAAGTCGTCAAACGCCTCCTGGGCGCCACCGTCCTGGAGGAAGTCACCGTGACCCAGGAAGGACACTGACCTTGCCCGCAGCCTACGAAGGCGCACTTCAGGACCTCGTCGACCAGTTCGGCGAACTGCCCGGCATTGGCCCCAAATCCGCCCAGCGGCTCGCCTTCCACATCCTGTCCGCGGACGCCGAGAGCGTCGAGCGGCTGGTGGAGGCACTGCGGGCCGTCAAGTCCCGCGTGCACTTCTGCGTCACCTGCGGAAACGTCGCCGAGGAGGAGCAGTGCGCCATCTGCCGTGACCCGCGCCGCGACCGGCGGGTCATCTGCGTGGTGGAGGAGCCCAAGGACGTGGTCGCCATCGAGCGCACCCGCGAATACCGGGGCCTGTACCACGTGCTCGGCGGTGCCATCGACCCGATCAACGGGGTCGGCCCGGACGACCTGCGCATCCGCGAGCTGTTCGCCCGGGTGGGGGACGGCTCCGTGGAGGAGGTCATCCTCGCCACCGACCCGGACGTGGTCGGCGAGGCGACCGCCGCCTACCTGACGCGCATGCTGCGCACCATGGACGTGCCCGTCTCGCGGCTCGCCTCCGGCCTGCCCGTCGGCAGCGACCTGGAGTACGCGGACGAGGTCACCCTCGGGCGCGCCTTCGAGGGACGCCGCCGGATCGACGAGGAGAGCTGAGTCGGGAGCCCGCCCACGCCACCGGCCCCGCGCCCACCTGGTGGTCGCCGTAACCCGCCGTAACACACGGACCGTATGCTTGGGCCAGACGCCACGCCGAGGACGCCGGGACGCCCCGCGCGGGCGCCCGCCGAATCGGTGTCGGCAACGACCAACCGGCAGCACAACGGCAGGAACCCCCACATGGCACTGGTCGTGCAGAAATACGGAGGCTCATCCGTCAGCGACGTCGAGGCGATCCGCCGCGTCGCCAGGCGCGTCGTCGCCACCCGCAAGGCGGGCAACACCGTGGTGGTGGTCGTCTCCGCCATGGGTGACACCACCGACGACCTGCTGGACATGGCCGACGCCATCTCCGCCAAGCCGCCCGCCCGCGAGATGGACATCCTCCTGTCCGCCGGCGAACGCATCTCCATGGCGCTGCTGGCCATGGCCATCGGCGAGTTGGGCGTGCCCGCGCGCGCCTACACCGGCGCCCAGGCCGGCGTGCTCACCGACTCCAAGTACGGGCGCGCCAGCATCGTCGGCGTCCTTCCCGAGCGCATCGCCCGCGCCATTCAGATGGGGGCGGTCGCCGTCGTAGCCGGCTTCCAGGGCATTAACGAGGTGGAGGACGTCACCACCCTGGGGCGCGGCGGCTCCGACACCACCGCCGTCGCCCTCGCCGCCGCCCTGAACGCGGACGTCTGCGAGATCTACACCGACGTCGACGGCCTGTTCACCGCCGACCCGCGCATCGTCCCCACCGCCCGCCGCATCGAGGCGCTCTCCAGCGAGGAGACCCTGGAGATGGCCGCCAACGGCGCCAAGATCCTGCACCTGCGCGCGGTGGAGTACGCCCGCCGCTTCGGCGTGCCCCTGCACGTGCGCTCCTCCTTCTCCGACAAGACCGGCACCTGGATCTACGACGGCCGCCGCGAGGGCGCCTTCATCCCGCCCCTCCTGCCCGGGGCCGACTACGACGCCCCCTCCGCCCCCACGCCCGCGCTCGCCTCCGGTGTCCCCGCCGATGCCTCGGCACCGCCCGCTTCGGTTCCTGCCGCCTCGGTGCCCGGTCGACCCACTCGGGCACCCGCCGTTGATGCCGTCACTGGGCGCGTCGTCGCACCCGATGGTGCCCTGCCGCCCGACGGCGCCTCCGTGGGTGCCGCCCACACCAAGGCCGTCAACGCCCGCGCCCAGGCCCGCCCGCACCCGTCCGCCCAGGAGGATCACGTGGAAGCCCCCGTCATTTCCGGTATCGCCCACGACCGCAGCCAGGACAAGATCACCCTGGTCGGCGTGCCCGACATCCCCGGCGCCGCCGCCCGCATCTTCGAGATCGTGGCCCGCGCCGACACCAACATCGACATGATCGTGCAGGACGTGTCCGCGGAGGGCACCGGCCTGACCAACATCTCCTTCACCTGCCCCGACGGGGACTCTGCGGCGGCCCGCGCCGCCCTGGAGGCCGCCCAGGACGAGCTCGGCTTCAAATCCCTGCACTTCAACCCCAACATCGGCAAGCTCTCCCTGGTCGGCGCCGGCATGCGCTCCCACCCGGGCGTGTCCGCCAAGCTCTTCGGCGCCCTGAGCGATGCCGGGATCAACATCGACATGATTTCCACCTCCGAGATCCGCATCTCGGTGGTGGTGGACGACGCCGTACTCGACGAGGCCGTGCGCGCCGTCCACTCCGCATTCGGCCTCGACGCCGAGGCCGCCGAGGCGGTCGTCTACGGAGGTACCGGACGATGAGCAACCCCAGCAACCAGAACCGCCAGGCCGCTCAAGCGGGTGCGGGTGAGTACGTGGGTCCCGCGGGCCAGTATGTAGGCCCGGAGGACGGCATCGCCGTCGCCGTCGTCGGCGCCACCGGGCAGGTCGGCCGGGTCATGCTCACCATGCTCGCCCAGCGCGACTTCCCCGCCCGCAGCCTGCGCCTGTTCTCCTCCGCCCGTTCCGCCGGGAGCATGCTGGAGTTCCGGGGCGCCCGCATCGAGGTGGAGGACGTGGCCACCGCGGACCTGACCGGCATCGACGTGGCCATCTTCTCAGCCGGCGGGGCCGCCTCGCGCGAGTATGCGCCCCGCTTCGCCGCCGCCGGCGCCGTCGTGGTGGATAACTCCTCCGCCTGGCGCCGCGACCCCGACGTGCCGCTGGTGGTCGCCGAGGTCAACCCGGAGGCGCTGGCCGACCGCCCCAAGGGCATCATCGCCAATCCCAACTGCACCACCATGGCCATCATGCCGGCCCTGAAGGTGCTGCACGAGGAGGCCGGGCTCCGGCGCCTGGTCGCCTCCACCTATCAGGCCGTGTCCGGCTCCGGGCGCGCCGGGGTGGCGGAGCTGGCCGGGCAGGTGCGCGCCGCCGTCGAGCAGGGGCAGGACATCGAGGGCCTCGCCCTGGATGGGCGGGCCGTCAGCTTTCCCGACCCGAACGTGTACGTGGACACCATCGCCTTCAACGCCGTCGCCTGGGCCGGGAACGACGCCGGCGACGGCTCCGGGGAGACCGACGAGGAGCAGAAGCTGCGCAACGAGTCCCGCAAGATCCTGGGGATCCCGGACCTGCGCGTATCCGGCACCTGCGTGCGCATCCCGGTGTTCGCCGGGCACGGCGTGTGCGTGAGCGCCGAGTTCGAGCGTCCCCTCGCCCCCGAGCGTGCCATCGAGTTGCTGCGCGCGGCCCCCGGCGTCACCTACGACGACGTGCCCAGCCCGCTGAAGTCCGCCGGCCGCGACGGCACCTTCGTGGGTCGGGTGCGCGCCGACGGCGCCTGGGACGACGGCCACGGCATCGCGCTGTTCGCGGTGGGTGACAACCTGCGCAAGGGCGCCGCCCTCAACGCCGTCCAGCTCGCCGAACTGGTCGCCGTGGAACTGCGCCGAGGTCGGTAGATCTTACGTGCCGAGGTCGGTTGAAGTGGTTGCGGCGTCCATTGTCGGGCGGCCTCCTGCCACTCACGCGGAAGCTGGTTCGGCTTCCGGCACCTCGTCGGCGTACAGGTACACCTCAACGTTCTCCGGCAGCCCGGGCACGTCCAGCCGCAGCTCCCGGGTTGCGGCGCGCGTCAGGGCCTGCCGTTCGCAGAACTCGTAGCCGCAAAGCGAGTCCGTGTACAGGAAGAAGTCCTTGCGGCCGTGGGCGCGCAGGTGCTCCATGAAACCGTCGTACAGCCGGGTGCCGATCCCGCGTCCCCGACAGGCGGGATGCACCGCGAGCAGAGTGATCTCGTCGGTGAGGGCAGCGCATCTGCCCATCAGCACGTCCTGCCGCAGTTCGGCGCGGCGATAGTCGAAACCGAATGCCTGCGTGAGTGTGTCCCACTGCGGCATTCCCGCCGTCGCCAACCAGGCCATCCCGGCGAGCCTGTGGGCGTGAACGAGCGGTTGGGCCGGAAGCGGGGGCTCGTCCTCGACACGGCCCATGATCACGCCCATGACCCGCTCGGTGCCGGACGCCTCGTCGCCGTCGCCCTGAGCGTGGTCGGTGGCGACGGCGACCTGCGCGTAGGTGGAGGCGAGCAGGCATTCGGACAGGAACACCTCCGCGGCGGAGCGCTCGAGGTACGGGCGAGGGGCATAACAGCGGATGTTGAAGGCGTCGAGGACAATCGCCATGACCCCCTCGGCGTGCCGGGGCTCGTAGGGGCGGTAGGTAGTGGTGGACATCGTGCCTCCTGGCATTGTCGGAACTAGCGTTCGTCGATGCGACGCTAGGTAGCCGGCCTGGGCGGCTCCGGGGAGGCGCCTTCGTGTTTCCGACGTCGCCGAGAAGGGCGAGGCGCGGACACTCGGTTACGCCGGTCTGCAACGCCAAAGTGGCGTAAAACGATCTCGAGCTTATGAGGCGGACGGGTCAACCTAGTCTGTGCGGAAGTTGCGGCGGTAGACGGACGGACTGGTTCCGGTCACCTGGTTGAAGGCCTGACGCATCGTGACGACGCTGCCGAACCCGCACTCCTCTGCCACACGTTCAATTGGCAGCGAGCTAACCTCCAGTAGATCCCGGACAGCGTCGACTCTGCGAGACCTCACCCAGGCCGCGGGCGTGGTCCCCGTCGCGGTGCGGAACCGTCGGATGAGAGTGCGGGCACTCATGTGTGCGACTTCGGCCAAGCGCTGGACCGATAGCTCCTCGTCTAGGTGGGCGGTGACCCACTCCATGAGTCGGGCGACGGTGTCATCCCCGGGATCACTGGGAAGTGGCCGCTCGATGTACTGCGCCTGCCCTCCCTCACGGTGCGGGGCAACCACCATCGTGCGTGCCACGCTGTTCGCGGCCTGCGCGCCGAGGCGGGAACGTACGAAGTGCAGGCAAGCGTCGATCGCCGAAGCAGTGCCCGCTGACGTGAGCACGTCGCCGTTATCCACATACAGCGCTGCTTCATCCACTATGACGGTCGGGTGCAGTCGCGTGAATTCGCTCATGGCACGCCAGTGTGTGACTGCACGCCGTCCGTCGAGCAGACCGGCTTCGGCTACGGGGAATGCCCCCAGGCACAGGCCGAGGATTGTGGCTCCGCGGGCGTGTGCCTGTCGCAGCATTTTGACGACGCCGGCTCCGGAGGGGCGTCCGTCGTCGTACCACGAGGGGATGACGACAACGTCGGCCTCTGCAGCGCAATTCGGATCGGAGAGACCTCCGAGGTCATAACCCTCCAGCGTACGAACCGGCCCTGAGGCGTCCGTGAACAGGAGGGGACGCCAATCGGCGAGTCCCAAGCGCGACACCGTACCGAACACCATTTGCGGTGACGCGAGGTGGAACATGGAGACCCCATCGAAGGCGTAAATGGCTACCCGCATTCGGCTCCTTTCCGGAAGGGAGACTGGCGGACCCCAGGTGGCGCGAATCCATCGTAGCGTGGCAAAGGCGCCACTTGGCTCGGGTGAGCTAGAGCTCGACGATGGTGCGGCCGGGACCGACCCGGTATGTCGAGACATCGGTACCGACCAAGGAGAAACCATGGAGATCGCACCTCGCCGCGCCCTCATCCTCGTGGACGTACAAAACGAGTACTTCAACGGTCCGCTGAAGATACGGCGTCCCGATCCAACGAGGTCGTTGCCGCAAATCCTCCGGGTCGTCGATGGGGCCAATGACGCCGACATCCCGGTGGTCTGTGTGCGGCATATGGCAGTTCCGGGCGCGCCGGTCTTCGACCCGGCCCGTCCGGGGCATCGGCTCCATGAGTGCGTTGAAGCCCGGAGGCTGTCTTCTTGGAAGGACCTGGAGAAACGACATGCCTCGATCTATGCGGGTACGGGGCTGGCGGAATGGTTGCGGGAACTCGCTATCGACACAGTGACCTTGGTGGGCTACCAGAGCAATAACTGCATACTCGCCTCCGCGGTGGAGGGGGAGGCGCTCGGATTTGCGACGGAGGTGTTGTCGGACGCCACCGGCGCAATCCACATCTCCAATGACGTGGGGAGTATCGATGCCGGAACTCTTCATGAGGCGCTGATGACGTTGCTGCACTCGAACTGGGCGACGGTCATGGACAGCGACAGCTGGCTCCAAGCCGTGAGTGAGGGCGGGAGGCTTCCGCACTCCAACCTGGTCGTGTCAGCGCTAAGGGGCGCGGAACTGTTTGATGATGCGCCGTGACTTCCGAATCAGGCCTGTCGACCGGATCGCTGCCCCGCCCGGGTGGTCCCTAGGTGACTCGAGAGAGAGTAGCTCGCCCCTCGCCACCTCCACCGACCTCGGTACGTAACTTCCGCCGACCTCGGTGAGGGAGCGCACTCGGGTGGGATGGCCACGCCGTCGGAATACCTCGGCATCTAGGACGGTTGTCCCAGGCGCCGGCGGTGCGGGATGCGCCGCCGGGGGACGGCTGGACCGCAGTCGTCCGCACAGCCGCACGATCGCACGACCGCGTGCTCGGCGGACAACACCACCAGCCACCTAAGAACTCGGAAGGAAGCCTCATGGCCCCCAAAGACATCACCGGCGCAGAGTTCAACCAGATCGTACGCGGCGAGGGCATCACCCTCGTCGACTTCTGGGCCTCCTGGTGCGGCCCGTGCCGCCGCTTCGCGCCGGTATTCGAGAAGGCCGCGGAGAACAACCCGGACATCACCTTCGCCAAGGTCGACACCGACGCCGAACGTGATCTCGCCGGCGCCCTGGGCATCTCCTCGATCCCCACGCTGATGGTCTTCCGCGACGACGTGCTCGTCTACCGCGAGCCCGGCGCCCTGCCCGCCTCCGCGCTCGACTCGCTGATCACCCAGGTCCGCGAACTGGACATGGACGAGATCAAGCGCAAGATCGCCGAGGAGGAGGCCGCCGCCCCTGCCGAGGCCTGACCGGCGCCGCACGAAGCCCCGGGCAGCCGCCCGGGTGCGCGCTGCCTCCGGCGGATTGAAACCGCCTGGAATGCCGCTGTACAACCGCCCGACGACGTCGCCTCGAGCCGCGTCGTCGGGCGGTTTTTCAACGCTCTGGGCATTGCGGATCCGCTCAGGTTTCCTCACGAGCGATAAGCCCTACCGTTCGAACTATCGTGATTGTAAACTTCAAGCCATGAGCAAGCACCAAGTCAAGAACCCAGCCGTCATCCCCGCCTTCACC
Organism: Actinomyces succiniciruminis; assembly: GCF_900002405.1. GTDB lineage: Bacteria > Actinomycetota > Actinomycetes > Actinomycetales > Actinomycetaceae > Actinomyces > Actinomyces succiniciruminis. The sequence continues at coordinate 7,700 of NZ_LK995543.1, forward strand.
GCCTCCGAGTCCCTCGCCGCCGACCTGCAGCGCGCCCTGGTGGACATCACCGCGCTCAGCCTCGTCGGCAAGCAGGTCCACTGGAACCTGGTCGGTCCCAACTTCCGCGACCTGCACCTGAACCTGGACGAGGTTGTCGACATCGCCCGCGAGGGCTCCGACGAGCTCGCCGAGCGCATGCGCGCCATCAACGCCTTCCCCGACGGCCGCCCCGGCACCGTCGCCTCGCAGACCACCGTCCCGGAGGCGCCCGAGGGAGCCGTCATCACCGCCGACGCCGTGGACTACATCGTGTCCGCCATCAACGCCGTGGTCACCACCCTGCGTGACATCCACGACGCCGTCGACGAGGCCGACCCCTCCTCCTCCGGCATCCTGGAGGACTACACCCAGCGCCTGGAGCAGCAGAGCTGGTTCCTGTCCGCTCAGAACTACTCCGCCAACTGATCCGGGCTGCGGCGCGAGCCACCGCCAATCGCGCGGCGCCGCGCCTAACCTGAGCGCATGCCGCACGCCCCAACCGCCGACGTCGCCCGCCTGCAACGCCTCACCCGGCACTTCGCCACCGAGGCCGTCCAGGCCGGCGACGTCGCCGCATTCCCGCCGCCCGCCGCCCTCGCCGAGCTCCCGCCCGTGGAGCTGCGGCGGCTGCTGGACGGGCTGCTCACCATCCGCCCGCCCCGCGAGATCCCCGACGACGACGTCCGGGAGGACCTGGACGAGATGCTCGCCGCCGAGGCCGCCCAGCGCGTGCACGACGCCGGTGCCCCCGACGCCCTGACCCTGCCCATCCTGGCCGCCACTCACGGGGTGACCGGCAGGCTCGGCGAGCACGTCGCCCTGTGGCGCGGCGACCTGACCACCCTGCGCGCCGGCGCGATCGTCAACGCCGCCAACGCGCAGCTGCTGGGCTGCTTCGTCCCCGGGCACACCTGCATCGACAACGTGATCCACGCCGTCGCCGGGCCCGGCCTGCGCGCCGAATGCGCCGCCTACATGGACGCCCGCGACGGTCGCCCGGAGGAGACCGGCCGCGCGCTGCTCACCGCCGGCTACCACCTGCCCGCCGCGCACGTGGCTCACACCGTCGGCCCGATCGTCGACGGCGGCCGCCCCACCGACGCCGACCGCGCCCTGCTGGCCTCCTGCTACCGGAGCGTGTTGGACGCCGTGGACGACGCCGGCCTGGACTCCGTGGGCCTGTGCTCGGTGTCCACCGGTGTCTTCGGCTACCCCAAGGACGAGGCCGCACCGCTCGTGCTCGACACCCTCGATGACTGGCTGCGCGCCCACCCCGAATCCGAGTTGCGGATCGTCATCTGCGCCTTCGCCGACGTCGACGTCGCCGCCTACGAGACCGCGCTCGCCGGCCGGGGCGGGAGCGGGGCTCAGCACTCGTAGGGGCCGGGCATGAGCACCCAGGCGGTTACGTAGACGACCCACATCGGGCCCGGCAGCACCGCCAGGGCCAACGTCGCCAGCCGCACCAGCGTGGGGCTCACGCCCCAGTACTCGGCAAGGCCTCCGCACACGCCCGCCACCAGGCGCCGGTAGGACCGCCGCGGCAGCCGCGAGCGCCACGACTCGGTGCGCTGAGAGAAGTACGGTTCGTGGCCGTAGGGATCGGTCGGACGCTGCTGTGTCATGTTGTCAGCCTGCCCGCCCCGGAACGATTCCGGTATCCGGGACCATCCCGATGCCACCCCGGTTCTGGCAGCTCGGTGGACCCCTTAGGCGCGATTGGACCGCCCACACGCGGTTGGACCCCTGTAGCCGGCGGCTACCGCGGTCCATCGGGGGAATAGGGGTCCACCGGGGGAATAGCGGTCCAACTGGCTTTAGTTGGGCCGCGCGGCGGCCGCCGCCCGGGCTGCCGCCGGTGCCGCCGCCGCGATGCGCTCGACCTCGGCGTCGCCGTGCGCGGCGGAGACGAACCAGGCCTCGAACACGCTCGGCGGCAGCGCCACCCCGGCGTCGAGGAAGGCGTGGAAGAACGGGGCGAAGCGCCACGTCTCCTGGGCGCGGGCGGCGTCATAGTCGCGCACGCCCTCCGCGGCGGCCGCGGGGCCGAACATGACGGAGAACAGCGAGCCGGAGTACTGCACCCGGTGCGGCACCCCCTCATCCTCCAGGGCGGCGCCGACGATCGCCCCGAGCTCGCGGGCGCGGTGCGCGACCGTGGAGTACACGCCATCATCGGCCAGGGCGAGTGTGGCCAGGCCGGCGGCCGTCGCCAGCGGATTGCCGGAGAGCGTGCCCGCCTGATAGACGGGACCGAGCGGCGCCAGCAGCTCCATCACGTCGGCGCGGCCGCCCACGGCCGCCAGCGGCATGCCGCCCCCGATCACCTTCCCGAAGGTGAACAGGTCCGGCACCCAGGCCGCCCGCTCGCGCCAGTTGGCGTCGTTCCCGTCCGGGCCGCCGGGCCAGGAGGGGGAGGGCTGCGTGCGAGCACCCGGATCGGCCACCTCCGCCTCCCAGCCGTCGACGGCCTCCAGGCCCCAGAATCCCGCCGGACCCACCCGGAAGCCGGAGAGCACCTCGTCGGCGATCATCAGGGCGCCGTGCTCCGCCGTCACCCGGCGGATGACCGCGTTGAAGCCGGGCGCGGGCGGAACCACGCCCATATTCGCCGGCGCCGGCTCGGTGATGACCGCGGCGATCTCCTCCCCGCGGGCGGCGAAGCACGCCTCCAGGGCGTCCACGTCGTTGTACGGCAGGACCAGTGTTTGCGCGGCCACCGCCTCCGGCACTCCGGCAGAACCCGGAAGCCCGCCCGTGGCCACGCCCGAGCCGGCCGCCGACAGCAGACCGTCGCTGTGACCGTGGTAGCAGCCGGCGAACTTCACCACCAGGTCGCGGCCCGTGGCGCCGCGTGCCAGCCGCACCGCGGTCATGGTCGCCTCGGTGCCGGTGGATACCAGCCGCAGCCGCTCCACCGGCGGCACCCGGCGCCGCACCGCCTCGGCCAACTCGGTCTCCGCGGCGGTGGGCGCCCCGAAGGACAGTCCCCGGGCGGCAGCCGCCTGCACCGCCGCCACCACCTCCGGATGGGCGTGGCCGAGCAGCGCCGGCCCCCAGGAACCGACCAGGTCCACGTACTCGCGCCCCTCGGCGTCAGTAACGCGCGCGCCGTGGGCGCTGGTGATGAAGGCGGGCGTGCCGCCTACCGAGCCGAAGGCGCGCACCGGGGAGTCCACGCCGCCGGGGATCACGGCGCGGGCGGCGGCGAACAGGTCGGCATTGGTGGATGACGGCATATGGGCTCCTGAGCTGGTTGCGGTCTAGGTCGGTTGCCTGGCGGCAGCCTACGGCCTTGTGAATGCGGTTCTCGGACACTTTCACCGCTGCGCGTGCAGTCGCTCGGCCACCTCGCGCGCCCAGTAGGTCAGCACGCAGTCCGCGCCGGCGCGCACGATCCCCAGCAGCGACTCCATGATGACGCGCTCGCGGTCGATCCAGCCGTTGGCGGCGGCCGCCTCCACCATCACGTACTCGCCGCTGACCTGGTAGGCGGCCACCGGCACCGGGCTGGCCGCGGCCACGTCCGCCAGCACGTCCAGGTAGGGGCCGGCCGGCTTGACCATCACCACGTCGGCGCCCTGCTCCACATCCAGCAGCACCTCCCGCAGCCCCTCGCGGCGGTTGGCGGGATCCTGCTGGTAGGTGCGCCGATCACCCTTGAGGGTGGAGCCGACCGCCTCCCGGAACGGCCCGAAGTAGGCGGAGGCGTACTTGGCCGAGTAGGCCAGGATGGTGACGTCGTCATGCCCGGTTGCGTCCAGGGCGGCGCGGATCGCCGCCACCTGCCCGTCCATCATGCCGGAGGGGGAGACCATGTGTGCCCCGGCCTCCGCCTGGGAGACGGCCATCGCCTGGTAGAGGGCGAGCGTGGAGTCGTTGTCGATCTCACCGGCGCGGGGGTCCCCGTCGGGCCGCACCAGACCGCAGTGGCCGTGGGAGGTGAACTCGTCCAGGCAGGTGTCGGCGCACACCACCAGCGCGTCCCCGACCTCCGCGCGCACCGCGGCCACCGCCCGGTTGAGGATGCCGTCCTCGGCCCACGCCTGTGAGCCGGTCGCGTCGCGCGTGGCGGGCACCCCGAACAGGTCGATGGCGCCCACGCCCGCCTTGGCGCAGGCGGCGGCCTCCCGCCGGATCGAGTCCAGCGTGTGCTGGACGACGCCGGGCATGGCGCCGATCGGGGTGGGCTCACCGATGTCCTCGCGTACGAAGGCCGGCAGGATCAGCTGGGCCGGGGCGATGCGGGTCTCGGCCACCAGCCCGCGCAGGGCCGGCGTGCTCCGCAGGCGCCGGGGGCGGACGGTCGGGATGGCGGGTGCGGGCACGCCGCGCGAGGTGAGCAGGTCGGCGGCCGGGGATGTGGCGGGGTTGCGCGGGTCGGGCAGGGGCAAGGTGGATGTTGTCTGGGTCATTGCAGCAGCCTCCTCAGGCATGCGGGCGAGTGGTGGAGGATGTGATTTCAGTGTGGTGGATCCGGCAGCGTCGTGGTTAAGGCGTCGCGGATCGCCTCCGGGGTCGGGCGGGCCGCCACCGCGTCCACGCGCAGTCCGGCAGCGCGCGCGGCCGCGGCGGTCGGGGCGCCGATGGCGACCACGCGCGTGGCGGGCGGAGGCGGCCCGACCAGGCCGAGCAGAGCCCGTGTGGAGGAGCCGG
>NZ_LK995544.1 GCF_900002405.1 Actinomyces succiniciruminis
CCCCGCCACTTGCGGCTTCGCCTGGCCACTGCGCTTGTGGCGGTCGGGGCGCAACTTCGACCGGCCACAGCACAAATCGACGCGGCGCCGCGCTACCCTCAAGGTCGGGAGCCCCACCGGCCGCCGCCGGAGACAAGGGCCAAGCCCCAGCCGACCTTGAGGAACACGAAGGAACACGACCGGTGACAGACCAGAACGTCAACAGCGCCCCCGCCGCGACGCCCGACATCATCTACACGCTGACCGACGAGGCGCCGATGCTGGCGACCCGCTCCCTGCTGCCCATCATCAAGGGGTTCACCCGCGCCGCCGACGTGAGCGTAGGCACCGCGGACATCTCCCTGGCGGGCCGCATTCTGGCCGCCTTCGGGCTGGCGGACGACGACCTGGCCCGGCTTGGCGCTCTCACCCAGGAGCCGGCCGCCACCATTATCAAACTTCCGAATGTCTCGGCCTCCCTGCCGCAGCTCAAGGCCGCCATCGCCGAGCTGCGTGAGAAGGGCTACGAGCTGCCCGACTATCCCGACGAGCCGGCCACCGACGCCGAGCGGCAGGTGCGCGAGGCGTACGACGCCGTCAAGGGCTCCGCCGTCAACCCGGTGCTGCGCGAGGGCAACTCCGACCGGCGCGCCCCGCAGGCCGTCAAGGCCTATGCGCGCACGCACCCGCACTCCATGGGCGCGTGGAGCCCGGACTCCAAGACCCGCGTAGCCACCATGGATGCCGACGACTTCCGCCACAACGAGCGCTCGGTGGTGGTTCCCGCGGCCGGCACCGTACAGATCCGGCTGGTTCCCGCCGACGGCGGCGAGCCGGTGGTACTGCGCGAGGCGCTGCCGGTGACGGCCGGGGAGGTGGTGGACGCCACCTTCATGTCGGCGCGGGCGCTGGACGAGTTCCTGGCGCGGGCCAACGCCGCCGCCAAGGCCGACGACGTGCTGCTGTCGGTGCATCTGAAGGCCACCATGATGAAGGTCTCCGACCCGCTCATTTTCGGGCACGTGGTGCGCGCCTTCTTCCCCCGGACCTTCAACACCTACGGTGAGGTGCTGGCGGCCGCTGGACTGCGCGCCGAGGACGGGCTGGCCTCGATCCTGGCGGGTCTGGATGACCTGCCCGAGGGTGAGCGGATCCGGGCGAGCCTGCGCGAGGAGATGGCGGCTGGGCCCCGGCTGAACATGGTGGACTCCACCCGCGGCATCACCAACCTGCACGTGCCCTCCGACGTGATCATCGACGCCTCCATGCCCGCCATGATCCGCGCGGGCGGCAAGCTGTGGGATGCCGACGGCGGCCAGGACGACACCCTCGCCGTCATCCCCGACTCCTCCTACGCCGGCGTGTACGAGGCCGTCATCGAGGACTGCAAGGCCAACGGCGCCCTGGACCCGCGCACGATGGGCTCGGTGCCGAACGTCGGGCTGATGGCCCGCAAGGCCGAGGAGTACGGCAGCCACGACAAGACCTTCCTGATCCCCGCCGACGGCACCGTCGAGGTCGTCGTCACCGCGGGCACGGGCCAGCCGGCAGGCACCGTGCTGCTGTCCAGCGCCGTCGAGGCCGGGGACATCTGGCGCGCCTGCCAGGCTCAGGACGCGGCCATACGCGACTGGGTGCACCTGGCCGTGGTGCGGGCGCGCGCCACCGGGGCGCCGGCCGTGTTCTGGCTGGACCCCGAACGCGCCCACGACCGCACCATCGCCTCCCTGGTGGAGCACTACCTGGCCGATGAGGACACCACCGGCCTGGACATCCGGATCCTGGACCCGGTCGCGGCCACCCGCCTGTCGCTGGAGCGGGCGCGCCGCGGCGAGGACACGATCTCGGTGACCGGGAACGTACTGCGCGACTACAACACCGACCTGTTCCCCATCCTGGAGGTCGGTACGAGCGCCAAGATGCTGTCGGTGGTGCCGCTGATGAACGGCGGCGGCCTGTACGAGACGGGCGCCGGGGGTTCCGCCCCCAAGCACGTGCGTCAGCTGCTTGAAGAGGACTACCTGCGCTGGGACTCCTTGGGTGAGTTCCTGGCTCTGGCGGAGGCGCTGCGGCACGTGGCGCAGGTGAGTGGGAACGCGCGGGCGACGGTGCTGGCCGACGCCCTGGACGCGGCCACCACCACGCTGCTGCAGGAGGAGCGCTCCCCCGCCCGCCGCCTGGGCGGCATCGACAACCGCGGCTCCCACGCCTGGCTGGCCCTGTACTGGGCACGCGAGCTGGCGGCACAGACGGCCGACGCCGACCTGGCCGTGCGCTTCGCGCCCGTGGCCGAACAGCTGGGTGCGGTCAATGAGCAGGTGCAGGCCGAGCTGGTGGCGGTGCAGGGGCACCCAGTCGAGTTGGGCGGCTACTACCTGCCCGATCCGGCCCTGGCCGACGCCGTCATGCGCCCGAGCGCGGCCCTGAACGCCATCGTCGACGCGCTGTGACTGCGGTGGCTGCTGCCCCCTGGCCGGCGCCTGCCGCCTCCGGGCCGCTCGATGCCGTCATCGACCTGCCAGGGTCGAAGTCGCTTACGGCCCGGGCCCTGGTGGCGGCGGCGGTGGCGCAGGGCCCGACGACGCTGCGCGGCGCCCTGCGCTCCCGCGACACCGAACTCATGCGCGCCGCTCTGACCACGCTCGGGGCCCGCTTCGAGGAACTTCCTGACGATTCCGGTGCCTGCGCCGACGGTGCCCTGCGGGTCACGCCCGCGCCGTGCCCGCTCCAGGCCCGCGCCGACGCCGACGGGGCGGTTCGTATCGACTGCGGCCTGGCCGGAACAGTGATGCGCTTCGTGCCGCCATTGGCGGCCCTGGCCGACGCACCCGTGGTCTTCGACGGCGACGCCGCCGCCCGCCGTCGCCCGCTGGCGCCGCTGCTGGACGCCCTGACCGCGCTCGGCGCCGAGGTGGACTACCTGGGTGATCCCGGCTTCCTGCCCGTGCGCGTCGGCCCCGGCGGCGGAGGCCCGCTGCGCCCCGCCGACCCGGCCCGCCCCGAGGCCCCGCACCGGGTGAGCGTGGACGCCTCCGGCTCCTCCCAGTTCCTGTCCGCGCTGCTGCTGTCCGGGTGCTTGCTGCCCGGTGGCCTGGCCGTCACCCCCACCGGGCCGGTGCCGTCCCTGCCGCATGTGGCCATGACCGTGGAGTTCCTGCGCGAACGCGGCGTCGCCGTGGACGTGCCGGACGCCGACGCCCCCGTGGGTGCACGCACCTGGACGGTTCACCCGGGCGCGCCGCGGGGCGGCACGCTGGTCATTGAGCCGGACCTGTCCAACGCGGGCCCATTCCTGGCGGCGGCGCTGGTGGCCGGCGGGCGCGTCGGCGTACGCCACTGGCCGGCGCACACCACCCAGGCGGGCGACGCTTGGCGGTGGCTGCTGCCCGGCCTGGGCGGCGCCGTCGAGCAGGCCCGTGAGGCGGACGGCTCACTGACACTGACTGCGGTCGGCACCGGCGAACTGCACGGAATCGACGCCGACCTGTCCGCCGTCGGGGAGCTGACCCCCACGGTGGCGGCGCTGGCGGCTCTGGCCTCCGCGCAGGGGCACGCCTCGCGCCTGCGCGGCATCGGCCACCTGCGCGGGCACGAGACCGACCGCCTGGCCGCGTTGGAGGCCGAGATCAACCGCATCGGCGGGACGGCTCGGCAGACCGCCGACGGTTTGGAGATCGACGCGCTGCCCACCGGGGTGCACCTGCACCCGGCCCGGCTGCGCGCCTACGCAGACCACCGCATGGCGACCTTCGCGGCCGTCATCGGCCTGGGCGTCCCCGGAATCGAAGTGGACGACATCGCCTGCACCGCCAAGACCCTCCCCGACTTCGCCGCCCTGTGGGCGAAGCTGCTGGCCGACCGGGAGGGGCGCTGATGGCACGCCGCGACATCGGCACCGACGATCCGCGGGTGCGGGTGCGCCCCGGTAAGCGCTCGCGTCCCCGCACCAAGCAGCGCCCCGCCCACGCCGACGCCGTGCCCGGCATGGTCACCCGCATCGATCGCGGCCACTACCGCATCCGCCTGGAGGACCCCTCCCTGACCGCCGACGGCACCGGCGACATCACGGCGATGAAGGCCCGCGAGCTGGGACGCGGGAAGGTCGTGGTCGGGGACCGGGTCGCCGTCGTCGGGGACACCTCCGGCCGCAAGGACACCCTCGCCCGCATGGTGCGCGTCGACGAGCGCCGCACCCTGCTGCGGCGCAGCGCCGAGGACGGGGACGCGGCCGGCACGGAGAGGCCCGTGGTGGCCAACGCCGACCTGCTGGTGATCGTCACCGCCCTGGCGGACCCGGAGCCGCGCCCGCGCATGATCGACCGGTATCTGGTGGCCGCCTACGACGCCGGCATGGAACCGCTACTGGTCCTGACCAAGGCGGACCTGGCCGACGCCGCCCCGCTGCTGGCTCTCTACGAGCCGCTGGGCGTGCGCTCGGTGTCAACGCGCCTGGATCCGTCCAGCCGCGCCGAGGCGTCCCGCGCCGGCGGCGACGGCGTGGAGGCGGTGCGCGCGCTGATCGGCGGGCGCACCTCGGTGTTCGTCGGGCACTCCGGGGTCGGCAAGTCCACGCTCATCAACGCGCTCGTGCCCGGGGCGGACCGGGTCACCGGCGAGGTGAATGTGGTCACCGGACGCGGGCGGCACACCTCCACGAACCTGCAGGCACTCGAGTTGCCGGGTGGCGGCTGGGTGATCGACACCCCCGGGGTGCGTTCCTTCGGGGTGGCGCACGTGTCCAGCGCGGACGTGCTGCGTGGCTTCCCGGACCTGACCGAGGTCGCCGAGGACTGCCCGCGCGGCTGCACGCACGAGGCGGGCGTTATCGAGTGCGCCCTGGACGAGTGGGTCGCCGACGCCGCGCCGGAGCCGGCGGAGCGTGAGCGGCGTCGGGCCCGGGTGGACTCCTTCCGACGTCTACTCGCCCCCGCGCTGGAGGCCGAGGACCCCACGACCCCGACGGCGCACCGCCGGTAAGCGAACTGGAGCTGCACAGCTGAGTCGGGGCTGAGGCTATAGCCGAGCGGCCGCAGCCTCGTTCCGCTTCTTCGCGCCAGCTTCCGCGCTCCGCCGCATTCGAGACAGCAACCAGACATATGCGGCCAGCAGCGCCAGCGTGAGAGAGGCGATGCCCAGTGCCCATATGGGCCAAGTCGTCGCGCGCAGGCCCAGCGCCGCCCAGCTCCCCGCTACCGCGCCGAGCGCACCTGCCGCCTGGCACCAGACCGTGTCCTCCACGAAGTCGCGGCCACTGAGCTGTACCTGCCGTTCCCCTATCAGTGCACTGCCCACGCCCCACAGGCAGGCCTCCGCGATGACCAGACCGGTTGCGCCCACCGGGAGGTTCCCGGCAGGCAGGAACACGGCACCGATCAGCAGCGCCAGGGCGCCCGCCAAGGCGCAGCCGGTCACGGTGACGGCCCCGCCAGCCGCGCCGCGCCCCAGGCGCGCGAGCTGAGGGCCCACGGTCGCCCCTATTCCGGTGGCGACGAGTACCCACACATAGGCCCCATGCCCGTAGCGCGTACCGATGAACACGACCACGTAGGTGCCGGCCAGGCCGGCGGCGATGGAGCGCAGCAGGATGCTGAGCGGGGACACCAGCGGTCGGGTGATAAAACCACGCAGCAGCGCCAGCGTCGAAAAGCGCAGGCCACCCTCCTCCTCGGCGTCCTCACTGCCGCCGCCGGCGGTGGCCTCCTCCTCGTAGGCGACGCCGCGCAGGCGCAGGGCCACCGCGGCAACCGACAGGACCAAGTTGATTGCGAGCACCGCTGCGGGAGACAGGAATGTCAATGCGGCTCCAACAGGCAGGGCGACGACTCTTGAGATAAACGCGGTCATCGAGTGCAGGTGGGAGGTGAAGCGGAAGGACATCTCGGGGTCCACCGCTGCCATCTCCGCGCCGTACAGTTCCTCGGCAACGTCCAAAACCAAGGGGATAGGCGAGGAGGCGATCAGGTACCCGGCGAGCACCGGACCGACCTCAACGCCGATACCGATCAGTGCCAGCGCGACCAGCAGCAGCGCGACGTCGTACACCTCGCACGCGGTCAGCACCCGTCCCGGCCGCCACCGCGCGATGGCTTTGACCATTAACGGCGCGAGCAGATCCTCAATGTTGGTCAGGGTGGAGTAAAAGGCGATCCAGACCGCCGGAAGGGTCGCGGCTACCACCAGCGCGGGCGCGGCCCCGGTCACCACCGCCGAGCCCGTGGCCGACAAGACCCAGCCGAAAAGCATCGCCTGCCGCGAGCGCCGGACCAGGCGCCGACGCGCAACTGCCGGTAGCAGGCGATCGCCACCAGGTGCTTCAACAGTTGGCCGCCGCAAAAACATGCCATGAACCATATCCGAGTCGGCCGTGGCAGATACCCGGTGCCTTGTCGGGGGTCCGGGGCCGGGCCACCGCCGCGGTAATCCGGCGCCGCGCGAGCGAGACCGGAGTCCCGGAAATGGCGGGTCAGGCGTGGATGACGGTCCAGTTCGGCCAGGGATATCTCCGCCAGTTGCACCTGATGTGCACGGAACCGACCGGACGGGTCGGGAGTGTGGTGGGTGGGGGTGTCTGCTACGCCGGTTGGGCGTTAACAACGCTACTTAACGGTCTGCTGTATACCTCGGAGGTCTTCAGCAGACCGTTAACAGGCGTTGTTAACCCCGAAGTGGCGTTGCAGACGCTGAAGTGGCGTTGTAGACGGCCCCCACACCCGCAAACACAACCCATTCGCCGACCGGATGACCGGTGAGGCTCACAGACGGCCCCCACACCCGCAAACACAACGAGCCCCTCTAATCTCTGGGTGTTACTCGTGCCGGTCTCAGGGAGAGGAAAGCAGCCATGGCCCGCATGCCAGCCAGCACCAGCAGCCCGGTGATCCGCCCCGGCGGGACAGCGGACCTGGATGCAGTGGCCAAACTACTCACCGAGGTGTTCACCGCAGATCCACTCATGCACACCATCGCCGCGCGGGCCCCGAAGCCGGTGGCGGCCCTGGGTCACCTGCACCGCTGCGAGTTGACCGCTCACTATCTCTCCCCCGACGCCTCTCAACGGGCCGGTGCGCACGTCGACCTGGCGGTGGCTGACGCCGGCACCCCGAACGAGCGGCTGCTCGGCGTCGCCCTGTGGGATGCGCCCGCCCAGGGCCGCCATGCCACGGGACCGTTCGGCTCCGAGCCACTCGACGGGGTCGACCTGGACCTGCTGGGCGGCGCCTGGGAGCTGGTGCTGCTAGATGCGGCCCAGTGTGAGGCGGCCCAGCCACCGCAGCCGTACTGGTACCTGTACATGCTCGCCGTCGCTCCCGGCGCCCGCGGCTCCGGCGTGGGCACGGCGCTGCTGCGCCACGGCCTGGAGCGCGTCGACGCCGACGGCGTGGCCGCACACCTGGAGTCGACCACGCCGGCATCGCGACGGTTGTACGAGCGCCTGGGATTCTCGTTGGCGGCGACGCTCGACGCCCCGCCGCTGCCGGTTTACTGGGCCTTGACCCGCCCTGCGCGTCCACGGCGGTAACGGCCGCAGTCGCGGCGAAAACGTGCCCGGTTCCGCGGCTTGTTTCCTCCCTGCCCGGCCGCGGCGGACGTTAGCCTGAGCACATGTCCGCTTCCCCGACTGCCGGGGCTCTCCTTCCCCGCTCCGCATGGACCGACCTGTCGGCACGCGCCGAGTTGTCTCCGGCGCGCCGCCGCGTACTGGCAGCGGTGGAGGAGTCAGGCCGGTCGGTCACGGCGGCGCAGCTGGCCCGGAGTCTCGAGCTGCACCACAACACGGTGCGCGAGCACCTGGACGCCCTGGTGGAGGCGGGCCTGGTGGCGGTGTCCGCTGCCCCCACGGGGCGGCGGGGTCGCCCCGCCCTGCGCTACGCACCGGCCGGCCCCGATCCGGCGCAGGTGGTCGGCTCCTACCTGTCCCTGCTGGATGCGATTGTCGAGCAGCTCGGCGACGGTGAGCAGGCCCGCCGGCGGGCGGAGGCGATCGGTCGGCGCTGGGCTCAGTTGCTCCCCGATGAGCCCGCGGCCCCGACGGCGCAGGCCGCCGCCTCCGCGGCATCGACTGCCACGTCGACGACGCGGCTGACCGCCATGCTGCCGCACCTGTCGCATATGGGCTTCGCCCCCGAGTTCGACGGCGAGCAGATCACCCTCAAGGCGTGCCCGCTGATGACCGCCTCCCGGCCGCCGCACCGGCTGGTGTGCCTCATGCACGAGGGCTTCCTCAACGAGCGCTTCGCCCGCCCGCACACGGGCGGCCCCGCCTCCGCCGACCGCGCGGACGGCGGCGCCGCGGATGCCGTCGAGGCAGGCACGGGGACGCCGACATTCTCGGTCGTCCCACTGTGTGCCGACGGCTGTCACGTGATGGCATGGGCAACCACGCCGACGCAACCCACCGGCGAACCGCCCGCACCCCAGGCCGCCGCATCGGCCGAACACCGGCCTGTCGAAACCGTGGCCAGCCGATAGTTCAGGGTTCAGCCGGTGACCCGCAGGTAGCCCATCGCGCCCTTCTCCATGTCGGCGAAGGCGTGGGTGACAAGCGTGTAGGTGCCCGGGGCCGGCGGCACGCATTCCACGAAGCCGCCCTGGGCGGGCTGCAGCCCGAGCGCCTGGCTGCCGCCGGACCAGCCGGCGCCGACGTCGTCGGGCCCGCCCAGCGTCCAGGCGCCCTCGTGGAAGACCTGGTCGAACTGCAGCCCAACGACGTGGAAGGACATCGGCAGGGAGGGCCCGGCGTCGAGCACCCAGAAGCGCAGCCGCTCCCCCGGCTTCGCCGTCAGCGGCCGGTCGCGGTACTGAAAGGCGATGCCATTGAAAGCCAGCAGGTCGGGGGTCTTGGCGGCCACCTTGTCCGCGTCGGTCTCTCCGCCCTCGGATCCGAGGTAGAGCTCGGACTGGATCATGACGAACTCCCGGTCCGCCGCGGCGAGCCCGGGCGGGTCGATGATGACGGCACCATGCATGCCGGAGGCCAGGTGCACGCTCATCGGGGCGGTGGAGCAGTGGTACAGCCAGATGCCGGAGCGCTGGGCGGTGAACTCGTACACGAGCGAGTCGCCGGGGTCGATGGAGCGCATGGGCGCGTCCGGGGAGATGACGCCGGCGTGGAAGTCGATCGAGTGGCTCATGGAGCCCTCATTGACCAGGGTGATGCGGAAGGTGTCGCCGACCCGACCGCGCAGCACCGGGCCGGGCGCCTGCCCGTTGTACGTCATCCGCCGCTGGGTGACGCCGCCGCCCACGTACATGGCCTGTTCGGTGACGGTGAAGGTGTGCTCGTGGACGGTGGTGGCGGTGTCGGCGCGCGCCAGCGCGGCGTCGAAGGGCTCCACATCGTCGGGAAGGGCGGTGGCGAAATCGGGTACGGCGTCGTCCGTCCCGGCCGCAGTCGCCGTAGTCGAAGCGGCGGCCTGCCCGGCGGCGGTGACGTGGAAGACCATGCCCTGGGCGCGGTGCCCGGCGATGGAGCACCAGCCCTCCAGCGGGCCGGTGACGACGCCGGCATCGAGGCTGCCGGTCTCGCCGGCGGGGACGCGGCCGGTGGAGGCGGTGGTCCCGTCGTCTAGCTGGAGCACGAGGTCGTGGACCTGGTCACCGGTGTTGTCCAGGGTGAGCACCAGCCGGTTGCCGGCGGGAACGTCCACGGTGTCGGGCACGAAGCGCATCCCCTCGACCGCGACGGTCACGGTGGTGGTCCGCCCCGTGACGGCCACGGGACCGGCCTCCGCCGACGGGGTGCGGGTGGCCCGCCAGACGGCGACGCCGGCGCCGGTGGCCACGGCCGCCCCGGTGGTGAGCAGGCCCAGGAGCACGCCGCGGCGATCCAGGCGGGGCTGAGGGGCGGCGTCGGCCCGCCGTTGGCCGCGCCCGAC
>NZ_LK995545.1 GCF_900002405.1 Actinomyces succiniciruminis
ATGTCCTGAGGCAGAACTGTCACCGATGTCCTGAGACATAACACATATACGGCTACCCACCGGAACGCGGATTTGTCCGTACAATTAGGGGCGTTGCGCGGAGCTGCACAGCCGCCCCGCACCCGGGCCCGCGCACGCCGTCGCCACGGGCACGACGCGCGTGGCGTACCCATCGCGGCCACGGCCGCGGCCGCGCAATTCCGCCATTCTTCCAGCCTGTTCCGAGACGTCATTCAGCCCGGCCCAGCGGCCCGTGCGCGGCCTGAACAGACACGGCGGACCGCACCTGCGAGGCTGCATTCGGGCCGAGTCGCCACAGCCGGATTCGTCTGCGTTCAGCTCCCCCGACTCGCGCAAACCACGGGCGGGGGACCCGCGGCAAATGCCGCGTGACCACGCCAAAAAGGCAACTTAGCCTTTCCGTAATTTCCGAGTGCGAGGTCACGCCCCGCGCCCGGTGAACCGAGCTCACGCACGGGGCCGTCCAGGGTCACCTCCACCCGCACGGCCTCCGCGCGGAGGCTCGCTACCGCTGCTCGCCGCGGGCCAGCCCGCGCAGCACGTACTGCAGGATCCCGCCGTTGCGGAAGTAGTCCGCCTCCCCGGGAGTGTCGATGCGCACGGTCGCCTCGAAGGTGACCTGCTCGCCGTCGTCCCGCCGGGCGGTGACCGTCACGGTGCGGGGGGTGACGCCGTCGTTGAGGGCGGTCAGCCCGGTGATGGAGAAGGTCTCGGTGCCGTCCAGGCCCAGCGAGGCCGCCGACTGGCCGGCGGGGAACTGCAGCGGCGCCACGCCCATGCCGATCAGGTTGGAGCGGTGAATACGCTCGAAGGACTCGGCGATGACCGCCTTGACCCCCAGCAGGGCCGTGCCCTTGGCCGCCCAGTCGCGCGAGGAGCCGGAGCCGTACTCCTTACCGCCCAGCACCACCAGCGGCACGCCCGCGGCCTGGTAGGCCTGGGAGGCGTCGAAGATCGACTCGGTCTGGCCGGTGAGGAAGTTGCGGGTGTATCCGCCCTCCACGCCGTCGAGCAGCTGGTTGCGCAGGCGGATGTTGGCGAAGGTTCCGCGGATCATGACCTCGTGGTTGCCGCGGCGCGAACCGTAGGAGTTGAAGTCCGCTCTCGCCACCCCACGGGCGGCCAGGTAGCGGCCCGCCGGGGAGTCGGCCTTGATGGCGCCTGCCGGGGAGATGTGGTCGGTGGTGACCGAGTCGCCCAGCAGGGCGAGCACGCGGGCTCTGGTCACGTCCTCCACGGGGGTCAGCTCCATGGTCAGGCCGTCGAAGAAGGGGGCCTTGCGCACGTAGGTGGAGTCCTCGTCCCAGGTGAAGGTCTCCCCCTCCGGGGTGTCCAGACCCTGCCAGCGCGCATCGCCGGCGAACACGTCGGCGTAGTCGCGCGTGTACATCTCCCGGTCGATGGTGGCGTCGATGACGGCCTGCACCTCGGTGGGGTCGGGCCAGATGTCGGCGAGGAACACGTCCCGGCCCTCGCCGTCCTGGCCCAGCGGCTCGGTGGCGAAGTCGAAGTCCATGGTGCCGGCCAGGGCGTAGGCGATCACCAGCGGCGGGGAGGCCAGGTAGTTCATCTTCACGTCGGGGTTGATGCGCCCCTCGAAGTTGCGGTTGCCGGACAGCACCGACACGACGGTGAGGTCGGCATCATTCACCGCGGCCGACACCTCGGCGGGCAGCGGCCCGGAGTTGCCGATGCAGGTGGCGCAGCCGTAGCCGACCAGGTTGAAGCCGAGCTCGTTCAGGGCGGGCCACAGCCCGGCCTTCTCGTAGTAGTCGGTGACCACCTGGGAGCCGGGGGCGGTGGAGGTCTTCACCCACGGCTTGGAGCGCAGTCCCTTGGCAACGGCGTTGCGGGCCAGCAGCCCGGCCGCCACCATCACCGACGGGTTGGAGGTGTTGGTGCAGGAGGTGATCGAGGCGATGGCGACGTGGCCGTGGTCGAGGGTGACCTGCGTGCCGTCCGCGAGCGCGACCGGCGTGGGCTTGTGCGGCTCGGCGGCGTAGGCGGGCAGCGTCCGCTCGAAGGCGGCCTTCGAGTCGGACAGCTCGATGCGGTCCTGCGGCCGCTTGGGGCCGGCGATGGAGGGCACCACGGTGGACAGGTCCAGCTCCAGGTACTCGGAGTAGACGGCCTGTCGGGACGGGTCGTGCCACAGGCCCTGCGCCTTGGTGTACTCCTCCACCAGGCGAATGTTCTCCTCGGAGCGGCCGGTCAGGCGCAGGTAGTCCAGGGTGACGTCGTCGATGGGGAAGATGGCGGCGGTGGAGCCGAACTCGGGGCTCATGTTGCCGATGGTGGCGCGGTTGGCCAGCGGCACCGCGGCCACGCCCTCGCCGTAGAACTCCACGATCTTGCCGACCACGCCGTGTTCGCGCAGCATCTGGGTGATGGTGAGCACCACGTCCGTGGCGGTGGCCCCGGCGGGAATGGCGCCGGAGAGTTTGAAGCCGACCACGCGCGGGATCAGCATGGACACGGGCTGGCCGAGCATGGCGGCCTCCGCCTCGATGCCGCCCACGCCCCAGCCGAGCACGCCCAGGCCGTTGACCATGGTGGTGTGGGAGTCGGTGCCCACGCAGGTGTCCGGGTAGGCCTGGGTGACGGGGGCGCCGTCGGCCCCGGTGGTCTGGCGGGTGAAGACGGTGCGGGCCAAATGCTCGATGTTGACCTGGTGGACGATGCCGGTGCCCGGCGGGACCACGCGGAAGTTCGCCAGGGCGCCCTGTCCCCAGCGCAGGAACTGGTAGCGCTCGGCGTTGCGCTCGTACTCGCGCTCCTTGTTGCGCTCCAGGGAGCTGGGCAGGCCGAAGGAGTCGATCTGCACGGAGTGGTCGATGACCATCTCCGCGGGGGCCAGCGGGTTGATGACCTCCGGGTCGCCGCCCAGCTCGGCCACGGCCTCGCGCATGGTGGCCAGGTCGACGATGCAGGGCACGCCGGTGAAGTCCTGCATGATCACCCGCGCCGGGGTGAACTGAATCTCGGTGTCCGGCTCGGCCGCGGGGTCCCAAGAGGCGAGCGCGCGCACGTGGTCGGCGGTGACATTGGCGCCGTCCTCGGTGCGCAGCAGGTTCTCCGCCAGGACCTTCAGGGCGTAGGGCAGGCGGCCCAGGCCGCCGACGGCGTCGAGTCGGAAGATCTCGTAGGGGCGGCCGTCCACGTCGAGGGTGGCACGGGAGTGGAAGGTGTCAAGACTCGTCAAGTTCGTTCCTGTTCATCCTGGTGCGCGGGCGCGCAAGGGCGGCTGGACCGCACGCGGCGGGTGGTCTGCCGCCACGTTAGCGGATACGGCGTCATTCGGCGTCAACCCGGGCAGCCCCACCGTGCGGGCGCCGCCGCATACGCCACGCGCGGCTTACGAAAACGGCGGCCGGCGCCCGCACGCGACGGGG